>JBBRCL010000018.1:0-49058 GCA_038204895.1 Actinomycetales bacterium
CGGACGAGACCACGACCCACGCCCACCTGCGGGTCGTCGTCGCGGCAGCCGTCGCTCCGGGCCGAGCTGCCGCCGACCTGCCGGTCCCCGGCGAGGCCGACCTGCCGGCGCCGACCACCATCCCGACGTCCCTGCGCCGGACGAGCCGCCCGCTCGGGACGCCTCGGCGTTCGGCTCGCTTCCGGAGGCGCTGCGGCGCACCAGCGAGTACCTCACGCACCCGACGTTCCACCGGTACCGCTCCGAGACCGCGCTGATGCGCTACCTGCGCCGTCTCGCGGACAAGGACCTGGCGCTGGACCGGACGATGATCCCGCTGGGCTCGTGCACCATGAAGCTGAACGCCGCGGTGGAGATGGAGCCGATCTCCTGGCCGGCGTTCGCGGACATCCACCCGTTGGTACCCGCCGACCAGGCAGCCGGGTACGCCGAGCTGATCACCGATCTCGAACGCTGGCTCGCCGAGATCACCGGGTACGCAGCGGTCAGCATGCAGCCCAACGCCGGGTCGCAGGGCGAGCTGGCCGGACTGCTCGCGATCCGGGGCTACCACCGCGCGCAGGGTCAGGACCAGCGCAGGGTCTGCCTGATCCCGGCGTCGGCGCACGGGACGAACGCGGCATCGGCGGCTCTGGCGGGGATGCGCGTCGTCGTCGTCGCGACCGCGAGTGACGGCTCGATCGACGAGGCCGACCTGCGCGCCAAGCTCGCCGAGCACGGCGACACCGTCGCGGCGCTGATGCTCACCTACCCCTCGACGCACGGGGTGTACGAGGCGCGCGTACGCGACGTCTGCGCGCTGGTGCACGACGCCGGCGGTCAGGTGTACATCGACGGCGCCAACCTGAACGCCCTGGTCGGGCTGGCCCGGCCCGGGGAGCTGGGCGGCGACGTCTCGCACCTGAACCTGCACAAGACCTTCTGCATCCCGCACGGCGGCGGTGGGCCCGGCGTCGGGCCGGTGGCCGTTGCCGCGCACCTGGCGCCGTTCCTGCCCGGGCGGGTCGCCGCGTCGGTGTCGGCGGTGCCGCAGGGCTCGGCGGGGATCCTGCCGATCTCCTGGGCCTACGTTGCGCTGATGGGCGCGGAGGGGCTGCGGTCCGCGACCGAGCACGCGGTGCTCACCGCCAACTACGTCGCCGCACGACTCACCGAGCACTTCCCGGTGCTGTACACCGGGCCGGGCGGCCATGTCGCCCACGAGTGCATCCTCGACCTCCGTGCGCATACGGCGGCCACCGGTGTGACAGCCGAGGACGTCGCCAAGCGGCTGATCGACTACGGGTTCCACGCGCCGACGCTCGCCTTCCCGGTCGCCGGAACGCTGATGGTCGAGCCGACCGAGAGCGAGGACCTGGTCGAGCTCGACCGGTTCTGCGACGCGATGGTCGCCATCCGCGGCGAGATCGCCCGGGTGGCCGCGGGTGAGTGGCCGGCGGCGGAGTCGCCGCTGCGCGGCGCCCCGCACACTGCGGCGTCCGTTGCGGCCGACACCTGGGACAAGCCGTACTCGCGCGAGCTCGCGGCGTTCCCGCTGCCGGGCCTGCGCACCGACAAGTACTGGCCACCGGTGCGCCGCATCGACAACGCGGCCGGGGACCGGAACCTGATCTGTGCCTGCCCACCGATCGAGGAGTACGTATGAGCGCGTCCGACGACGCCCCCACGACCACGACCCCCACGACCCCCACGACCCCCACGACCCCCACGTTTCGCTCGGATCTGAGCGAAGAACGCACCGAATCGAGCGAATCTCGGGGGGAGGCGGGGCGGGCCGGCGAGCGTCAGTCCCCGCTGCACGCCGAGCACCTGGCGCTCGGCGCCACCCTCGTCCGGTACGCCGGGTGGCTGATGCCGCTGCGCTACACCTCCGACCTCGCCGAGCACCACGCGGTTCGCAGCACCGCCGGGCTGTTCGACCTGTCGCACATGGGCGAGATCCGGATCACCGGTCCGGGCGCGGCTGCGGCGCTGGACGCGGCGCTGGTCGGCTGGCTGTCCGTGCTCGCGGTGGGCCGGGCTCGCTACACGATGATCTGCGCGCAGGACGGCGGGGTGATCGACGACCTGGTCGTGTACCGGGTCGACGACCAGGACTTCCTGGTGGTGGCCAACGCGGCCAACGCCGAGGTGGTGCTGGCCGAGCTGCACGCCCGGTGCGACGCGACAGCGACGGTGACCGACGAGTCGGTGGCCACCGCGTTGATCGCCGTCCAGGGCCCGGCCGCGCGGGGGATCGTCGCCTCGGTGCTGCCCGACGCCGCGGAGCGCGCCGCCGTCGTCGGGCTGCCGTACTACGCGGCCACCGCAGCTGTGGTCGCCGGTGTGCCCGCGATGGTCGCCCGGACCGGCTACACCGGTGAGGACGGCTTCGAGCTGTTCGTGGCTGCCGAGCGGGCCCCGGAGGTCTGGCGGGCCGTGCTGGCGGCCGGGCAGGACGTCGGCATCGTGCCAACGGGGCTGGCCTGCCGGGACAGCCTGCGCCTGGAGGCCGGCATGCCGCTGTACGGCAACGAGCTGGACCGGACCACCACCCCGTACGACGCCGGCCTTGGCCGGGTGGTCCGCCTGGACAAGACCGACGCCGACGGCTTCCGGGTGGAGTTCGTCGGACGGGGGCCCCTGACCGGGCGCGCGGACAGCGAGCCGGCGCGGCTGCTGGTGGGCCTGGAAGGGCTGGGTCGGCGGGCCGCGCGGCACGGGTACGCCGTGCTTCGCGACGGAGTAACGGTCGGCCAGGTCACCTCCGGCGCGCCCTCGCCGACCCTCGGTCACCCGATCGCGATGGCGTACGTCACCCCGGAGGTGAGCGCCGCAGGCACCGAGCTGGAGGTCGACGTCCGCGGACGCGCCGAACCGGTGCGCGTGGTGCCCCTGCCCTTCTACCGTCGTACCAGCTGACCGGCCGACGTCCGACCCGAACCAAGGAGAACCCGTGAGCCAGATCCCCGAGGACCTGCGGTACACCGCCGAGCACGAGTGGGTGAGCAGCGACGACCCCGCCACGGTCGGCATCACGGCCGCAGCGGCCGAGGCGCTGGGCGACATCGTGTTCCTGGAGCTGCCGCCGGTTGGCACGGCGCTGATCGCAGGCGCGGTGTGCGGAGAGATCGAGTCGACCAAGTCGGTCTCGGAGCTCTACGCGCCGGTCACCGGAACCGTCGTGGAGGTCAACACCGAGGCGGTCAACGACCCCTCCGTGGTGAACGCGGACCCGTTCGGTCGCGGCTGGCTGATCAAGGTGACGGTGCAGGCGCTCGGTGAGCTGCTCAGCCCCGAGGAGTACGCCCGGCTTTCGGCCGGCTGATACCCCGCGACGTTCACCCGAACGGGTGACGCTGTCACCCAAGAGAGTAAACCGGCTCCCATGCCCGTGACCTGCGGGAACGTCGATACGTGGGTCTTGTAGCGTGTTGGCGCGGGTCCTGCAACATGAACCACGCGAGACTCCGGGTGAAAACCGCGTCATGGGGGGTGAAGTCCGCACTCTCTCCAGGTGTAAGTCGGCGAGGTGCCCCCACAAGCACCGGACACCTGGAGGTCATCATGATGGAACTGCGCGAGGTTCCCACCCAGCGGGCCGCCGCCGAACCCCTGACGCGGCGCGAGCGCGTGATCTTGTCGAACCTCGACGAGGACATCACGCTCGAGCAGATCGCCACGCGGCTGTTCGTCACGCGGAACACCGTCAAGTCCCAGGTACGGAGCGTCTACAAGAAGCTGGGCGTGTCAACCCGCGCCGACGCCGTCGCCTGCGCACGCGCTTTCGGCTTCCGCTGACCCACTCTCCCCGTTGATCTTCGTCGGGGATGCCGATCCGACCTCCGGGCCCGGGTAGTGTTTCGGAGCACCAGATGCTCCGGCCCTCCCGGGCCCCGGTCATGTGCAGGTGAATGTTGGACAGTCCGCCGGTGCCGCCAGTCGGTGAAGAGCACTGGGCGCCCGACCACATCGTCCTGGCGCACAGAGTGCTCGCCTATTCCGGCCGTCTCTTTGTCGAGCGTGACGCGAGCGGCGTCGTCCTGGTCAGCTCCCCCCTCGCCGGGATGGCAGCCGTCGAGCAGCGCTACCCCGCGTGGGCTCTGGGCCCGTTCAGCCGGATCGAGCCTGAGTTCGCCCTCCCCCAGACGCCCGGTGTGTTCGCACTCGTCACCGACGGCGTCGTGCGGTACATCGGCTCCGCACGCGACCTGGACCGCAGCTTCGGCGTCCGCCACGGGCTGGGCCACATCTCGCGGCGGGACTGTCAGAGCAAGGGCCGGGAGGAACCCTGCCGGCTGAACCGCCTGATCACCTCCGAGGGGAAGGCCGGCCGGGGTGTCGACGTGTACGTCCTGGCGATGCCCAAGCGGCGGTGGCCCGCGCGCATGGAGGAGTCCCCCGCCTCCGTGGCAGCCGAGATCGTGGCGACCAACCGCGGCGACTGGCACCCGCCGGAGTGAGGCCGCCGGCGCGGCGGCGGCCGCTCGAGGAGCTGAAGGGGGTGCGATGTTCAGGCTGAGTGCACGCAACGTCGCTGCGAGTGCGGTCGCGCTGCTCGGGCTGGGCTTCAGCGTCCTGTGGATGCTCCCCTTGCGGAGCCCCTTCTGGGGCTTGGTCGCACTCATCGCCGTCTCCATCGCCCTCGCGGCCTACTGGGTGGTGACCTTCATCCGCCAGGACCGGTACCGGGGCGAGCTCCGGGCGCTCGCAGCGCGACTCGGCTGGACCTACACCGAGCGATCGTTGACGGTAGGGAGCGGGCTGACCTCGTACCCGTTCGTTCACGGCGCCGAGCGGCAGGACGTCGACGTGATGAGCGGCGTGTTCCAGGGCCTGCGCTGCGTGCACTTCATGCACACGTTCGCCGAGCGGAGCGAGGACGGCGACGTCCGCCAGGAGTTCCAGATCACCGCCGTCGAGCTCGGGGCGGACCACCCAACGGTCGACGTGCTGCCCGACGACGTGCTCGCCAAGGCCGCGAAGCTCGGTGGGGGGCATGGACGTCGACTTCGAGTCGGCCGAGTTCAATCGCCGGTGGCGGGTGAAGGGATCCGACGCCCGGTACGTCCACGACATGATCACGCCCCGGGTGATGGATCGGCTGGTCAAGGACGACGCCAGTGGGTTCGCCCTGCGGATCGAAGGCCCCTACGTGTTCGCGTGGCGGGCCGGCCGACTCCCGATCGAGAAGCTGGCGGCGATGCTCGGCCTGCTCACCTCGGTGGCCAAGGCGCTCCCGCCGCACGTCGAGCGCACGCTCCGGGAGGCCCAGGCCGCGGAGGACGCCGCCCGGGCCGCGCGCGAGGCAGCCGCCCCGGAATGGGCACGCACGCCGGGTGCCCTGACCTCGAGGCACTACACGGCTCTCGGTGCCCAGGAGTGGGCGGAGCAGGAGCAGGCAAGGGGCGGGCCCCTCGCCTCGTCCCCCGAGGATCTCGACGCAGACCGATGACGGGGCCGCCCGACGCCGACGGCGAAGCGGTCCCAGCCGGCGACCTCGGCTCCGAGCCCCCCGTCCTGGTGGTGGCGGCCGCCCTGGTGGACGACCTCGCGGCGCCGCGCCGGTTGCTCGCCGCGCGGCGGCAGACCCCGGAGCGGCTGCGCGGCAAGTGGGAGTTCCCCGGCGGCAAGCTCGACCACGGGGAGTCCACCGAGCACGCGTTGCGCCGGGAGCTCCGGGAGGAGCTCGGGGTGGAGGTCGTCCTGGGATCCGAGCTGGTCGGGCCCGACGACGGCACGTGGCGGATCTCGCACCGCCACGTCATGCGCCTGTGGCTCGCCGTGGTCTCCACCGGTGATCCAAGGCCGCTGGTCGAGCACGACGAGCTGCGCTGGCTGGAGCAGGGGGCGTGGCTGTCGGTGGACTGGCTGGACGCCGACGTGCGGATCGTCCGGGAGCTGATCCGGCAGGTCGCCGCCGTTGGGTTCAGCGAGGCGTGAGCGCCAGCAGGGCGCAGCTGGCCAGGTGGTCGTCGACCAGCCCGCAGGCCTGCATCGACGCGTAGGCAGTCGTGGGGCCGATGAAGCGGAAGCCGGCGGCCTTCAGCTCGCGGGCCAGCGCGACCGACTCCGGCGTCTGGGTTGGCACGTCCGCCCAGGTGGCGAGCCGGGCTGCCCGAGGTGTGGGCGCGTGCGACCAGACCAGATCGGTGAGGGTGCGGCCGGCGTCCCACAGGCCGAGCACCGCACGGGCGTTGGCGATGGTCGCGTCGAGCTTGGCCCGGTTGCGCACGATGCCGGCGTCCGCGAGCAGGCGCGCGACGTCGTCGTCGGCGAACCGGGCGACGGCCTCGGGGTCGAAGCCCGCGAACGCGGCCCGGAACGCGGGCCGCTTGCGCAGGATGGTGATCCAGGCCAGGCCGGACTGGAACGCCTCGAGGCAGAACCGCTCGAGCAGCTCGGTCTCGCCGCGCACCGGGACGCCCCACTCGGTGTCGTGGTACGCGGCGTACAGCGGGTCGCCGTCCCCGAAGCAGCGGGTCATGACCGGAGGCTCAGGGGACGGCGGTCAGCCGGCGCGACGGATGGGCAGCGGCGGGGCGCTTTCGTCGGCGTCCCACTCGCGGATGGGGCGCTCGCTCGGGAGCAGCACCAGGCCGTTGCGCAGGTGGAGGAGCAGGGGCACGTCGGCGGGGGTATTCCGGGCGAGCACGACGCGCGCCAGCTCGAACTCTCGCGCGGTGTCCAGCATGGAACCAGATGTACGAGCCTGGGTCGCCCGAGTGGCGCAACGGGCAGGTACCGGCGCGGCGGCCGCAGCGCCGTCGCCGGAGCCGTAGTGGCACCCGAGCCACTCACCCGGTCGGCGACGTTCCCGGCCCGGGGCACTGCGTCGGCTTCGCGGACCGCGCGGTTGCCCCCGGGGGGCCGCCGGCCAGGTCCGCGATCGTCAGTGGCGCACCCCGGATCGGGTGCTCCGCGTCCGGCCGCAGGCCGGCCAGCACCACCTGAACCATCCTGAACGTCAGCCGGTCGGAGGCGGTCTCGGCGACGACCGGGATCGGACGCCCGGCGATCATCAGGAAGGCCATCACCTCGACGGGTTCAAGCTCGGCTCGCAGCAGTCCGCGCCGGCGGGCGGCGGCGAGGAGCCGATCGATGGACTCGGTGACCTTCGCCTGGCTCTGGGCGACCTGCGGGTCGTCGGCGACCAGGTGGGAGAACCCGACCGCGAGGAGCGGCATCAGCTTGCCCTGTGGCGCCGCAACCGAGTCCAGGACGAAGTCCTCCCAGGCCTGGCGACCGTGGCCGGTGTCGAGGGCTTGGCAGGCGGCCTCGAGCCGCGCGCACATCTCGGTCACCTCCTCGAAGGCGATCGCCTTGACCAGGTCGAGCCGCTCGGGAAACCGCCGGTAGAACGTGGCGATGGAGACCCCGGCGTGCTGGGCGATGTGGTCGAGCGGCACGTCGACGCCGCGCGTGAGGAACAGCTCACGCGCGGACGCCAGGATGCGTTCGCGGTTCCGTGCGGCGTCCGCACGCACCGGCCTACACGTCCTGGCGGTGCAGCAGGGTCGCGGCCAGCGCGATCAACCCGACCACCCAGACGACGAAGACCAGCGCGCCCGCGCCTGGCGTGAGCAGGTCGACGACGGACCCGAAGCCTGGCCCGAAGCCGGATCCCGCGCTCGGGTCGACCAGGGTGAAGGACTGGCCCGCGGCGTCGGGCAGGTAGGGCAGGATCGCGTTCCTCCAGCTGTCCGGCAGGACAAGGCCCAGCAGCCCCGGCACCACGAGGAGCCCGGCGAAGAGCGTGGCGATCCCCCCGGCCGAGGAGCGCAGCAGCGAGCCGAGCGCGAGCCCCATCAGGGTGACGCCGACCAGGTACGCGACGTTGCCCCACACGGCACGGGTGACCCCCGGGTCGGCGAGCGCGGCAGTCGGCCCGTTCCCCTCCAGGATGGCCTGGGAGAGGAAGAACGCGGCGAAGACCGAGGCGGTCATCAGCACGGCCGAGACGACCACCAGGACGAGCGCCTTGGCCCAGAGCACCGGCAGCCGCTGGGGAACGGCCGACATCGTGGTGCGGATCATCCCGGAGGAGTGCTCGCCGGACAGGAACAGCACGCCGAGGCTGCCGAGGATGAGCATGGCCAGCGAGGTGCCGGCCATCGCGATCGAGGTGGGGTCGAGCGTCATCAGCGGCATCTGGCCGGCCGGTCCGGCGCCGTTGGTCTCGGGGGTGATGTCGCCGGACACGACGCCGGCGGCCATCGCCGCGAAGCCGACGACGACGATGCAGGCCGCGGCGAGCGTGATGACCGTCGACCTGAGCGTGCGGAGCTTGAGCCACTCGGCCCCGATCACCCGCCACTGGCTCACCTTGGCGTCCGGGAACCGGGCGGCCCGATCGTGCGTGGTCGCGGCGACGGAGGTGCTCATGAGGGGGTCCCTTCGTGGGCGGCGCGGGGCAGGTGGTGCGCCTCGATCGCGTCAAGATCGGACTGCGCGTGGAACTCCACGGCGTCCTGGGTCATCGCCATGAAGACGTCCTCGAGGGAGCTGCCGCGTGGGCTGAGCTCGTGCAGGTGCAGCCCGGACGCGCCGGCCAGGTCCCCGATCGCCGGTGCGGTCAGCCCGGTGACCTCAAGGGCGCCGTCGTCGTGCCGGGTGATGGCGCCGCCAGCCGAGCGGATCAGCTCGGCCACCTCGCCGGCGCGTGGCGAACGCACCAGCACCGACTTCTGCGCCTTCTCGTCGATGAACTGGGACATCGGCATGTCCACCATCAGCTTGCCGCGGCCGATGATCACCAGGTGGTCGGCGGTGAGCGCCATCTCACTCATCAGGTGGGAGGAGACGAACACCGTCCTGCCCTCCCGCGCCAGCGCCTTCATCAGGTTGCGGATCCACAGGATTCCCTCGGGGTCGAGACCGTTGGCCGGCTCGTCGAGGATCACGGTCTGCGGGTCGCCCAGCAGCGCCGCGGCGATGCCGACCCGTTGGCCCATCCCCATCGAGAACGACCCGACCCGGTGGTTCGCGACCTCGGTCAGGCCGACGATCTCGATGACCTCGTCCACCCGCGACCGCGGGATCCCGTTGGTCCGCGCGAGCACGCGCAGGTGGTTGGTGGCGGACCGGCCGGCCTGGGCGCCCTTGGAGTCGACGAGGGCGCCGACGGTGCGCAGCGGTGCGCGGCAGCCCGCGAACGAGTGTCCGTCGATGCGGACCTTGCCGCTGGTGGGCCGGTCCAGGCCGAGGATCATCCGGATGGTCGTGGACTTGCCGGCGCCGTTCGGTCCGACGAATCCGGTGATGACGCCGGGACGGATGGTCAGGGTGACGTCGTCGACGGCGACCTTCTTGCCGAACCTCTTGGTGAGGTTCGTGAGCTCGATCATGTGCTGCTGCGTTCGCGGCGGTTGCCGCTCGGGCGGGAGGGGTGGTTCGGTGCCATGGTGTAAACGTAGCATGTTCCTACGGTTATCGGCCGGTCGACGGAACGTCGGTCCTCGACAGCTCGTCCGGGTGGATGCACAAGCAGCCGACGTCGATCACGGTCGACGCCGGGCAGCCCAGCGCGCTCACGTCCACTGTGCTCTACGACAGTCGCGCCCGGGCGATCAGCTCCTCGAAGCCCGGGTCGAACGGGAGCGACGCAGCGACCACCAAGACGGTCTTCTACACGGCTGGCGCCAACACCGACGACACGGCATGTGGTGGGCACCCCGAGTGGGCCGGGCAACCTCGCGTGACCCGGGCCGCGGGCCCCGTCACGGGGTACGACGGCGCGACGGGTGACGTCGTGCGGCTGGAGACCCGCGCGGGCACCGTGGTGACCTCGCAGGTGACCAAGGCGTTCGACGCCCTCGGTCGGCTGATCTCCTACACCGACGCCGACGGTGGTCGCACGGTGACCACTTACGACCAGTACGGCCGGCCGGTGACCGAGAACCAGACGCAGGGCACCACCGCGATCGGGTCGCGGACGTTCACCTACGGCGACGCGGTGGAGCCGCGCGGGTTCGTGACGGCCTTCACGGACTCGGTGGCGGGGACGATCTCTGCGGTGCGGGGTCCGGACGGGCAGCTGGAGTCCGAGACGTTGCCTGGTGGGATCAGGTTGAGGATCGGGTACGACCCGGCTCGGGTGCCGACCTCGCGGGAGTACGTCCGGGCCAGTGACGGCGCCGTGGTGTGGGCTAACTCGGTGGTGGAGAACCACCGCGGTCAGTGGGTGTCGCACACGTCCACGACGGGCACGGCGCAGTACACCTATGACCGGCTCGGCCGGCTGACTGCAGTGAATGACACCCTGGCGGTGCTCAACCAGTGCACGCGTCGGACCTACGCCTATGACACGCACTCCAACCGGACGGCGTTCGGCACGGCGACCGGGGCCGAGGGTGCGGCCTGCCCGACGACGCCAGCCTCGACGGTGGCCAGTACGTATGACAGTGCTGACCGGTTGCAGTCCGGGTTCGGTGGTGCGGTGTGGACGTATGACCCGTTGGGTCGGATCACCACGATGCCGGGGGCCGGTGGGACCGGGTCGGTGACCAACGAGTTCTTCGTCAACGACCTGGTCGCGGCTCAGACGGTGCCTGGTCAGGCGCGGGTGACCTGGGGTCTGGACCCGATCCAGCGGCGCTCGACCTATGCCGAGCTGGCGTGGGTGAACTCCGCGTGGGCGGCCTCGGTGACCAAGGTCTCCCACCACGGGACCGACTCTGATGAGCCGGGCTGGATCGTGGAGGACACCACCCTGCCCACGAACGTGACCCGGTTCGTGTCGGGGGTCGAGGGTGACCTGGCGGCGTCCACGTCCCTGACCGGTGGCCTGGTGGTGCACCTGGTGGACCTGCACGGGGACGTGGTGGGCACCGTGCCGATCGCTGACGGCGCGAGCGTGGCGACCTGGTCGGGGCTGGCGTTCTCCCGGACCGATGAGTTCGGGGTCCCGGTGCCGTTGACCGGTGCGGGCGCCCCGAACGCCCCGCCGGCCCGGTATGGGTGGCTCGGGGCGGCCCAACGCTCGGGTGAGGCCCTGGGCGGGGTCATCCTGATGGGCGTCCGGCTCTACCACTCCGCGACCGGCAGGTTCCGGTTGGCCGACCCGGTGGCTGGTGGGTCGGCGTCGGGGTATGACTACTGCAACGCCGACCCGGTCAACTGCACCGACCTTGACGGACGATGGTCGTTCAAGTCGATCTTGTCGGTGGTCACGACCGTCGCGAGCGTCGCGGTGTTCATCCCCGGGCCTATCGGGGCCGCGGCGGCCGGGGTGTCCGCGGTGGCCTACGCCGCTCAGGGCAACACCGCCCAAGACCTGATCATGGGCGCAGCGATGCCGGGCTCTTGACCGCGTGCGCGGCGCATGCACTCCGGTGTGGGATGGGTAGCGCTGCGGACGTGGGATCGGAAGCGCGAACTCTGTGGGATCAGTAGCGTCTTGCGCATGGTTTTGGTAGCGTAGCGGCGGTGACCAGCAGGTACGCGCCACGGATCATCGACCGAGAGCTGGACGAGCTCCTCGCCGGACTCCCCGCGATCGCGATCGACGGAGCCAAGGGTGTCGGCAAGACAGCCACCGCCCGACAACGCGCCAACACCACCTACCCGCTCGACGACCCCACCATGTTCGCCCTGATCCAGGGGCAGCTGTCTCGACTCGTTCAGGGCGACGAGCCCATCCTCATCGACGAGTACCAGCGGTACCCCGCATCGTGGGATCTCGTTCGACGGGCAGTCGACAGCGACAACCGGGCGGGCAGGTTCCTCCTGACCGGCTCAGCGACCGAGGCGAGCCCGGCCACCCACTCCGGGGCCGGCCGGATCGTGACCCGACGGATGCGTCCGATGTCACTCCCCGAACGGCAGGTCACCGCCTCCACCGTCTCGCTCGCAGCCCTCCTGGAAGGGAATGCCCCGATCACCGGTGACACCACGTTCACCCTGGACGACTACACCCACGAGATCGTTCGCGGCGGGTTTCCCGGAATGCGCCATCTCAGCGACAGACTCAACAGGGCCGGGTTGGAGTCCTACGCGCGGCTCATCGTCGATCGTGACGTCCCAGAAGCCGGGCTCGGCATCCGCAACCCCGCAGCCCTGATCTCATGGCTCACCGCCCTCGCCGCTGCAACGGGCACGACCACCACCTACGAGCGCCTCCGGGAAGCGGCGAACCCGGGGCATGGGAACCCACCGGCGAAGTCCACGACCGGTCCGTGGCAGAACGCGCTCGAGCGGACGTTCGTGTCCGACCCGCTGCCCGCGTGGTCACCCGGACTCAACCACCTCGGGCGGCTCGCGAAGTCCGCGAAGCACTTCCTGGTCGACCCTGCCCTCGCGTGCATCCTCTTGGACGTCGACGAGGACGACCTCCTGACCGGCCAGGAAGCCGGCCCACCGGTACCTCGTGACGGCACCCTGCTGGGCGCGATGTTCGAGGCCCTCGCTGGGCTGACGATCCGTGTGTGCGCCCAGGCGGCCGATGCCGGTGTCGGTCACATGCGCCGCGAGTCCGGTGACCACGAGGTCGACTTCGTGGTCACCGGCCGCAAGCGGCACCACCTGGCAATCGAGGTCAAGCTCGCCGAGGTACCGACCGCGAGGGACGCCCGCCACCTTCTCTGGTTGAAGGAGCGTATGGGGGACGACCTCACCGACACGGTGCTCGTCACCACAGGCCGGTCCGCATACCGGCGAGCCGACGGGATCGCCGTGGTGCCCCTGGCGTTGCTCGGTCCGTGACTCGGCTGCGCGGCGGCACGAACGCCGTGCCGCTTCGCTGGCGCGTGATACGGCTGGATTCTCGGGCCGGAGCGGTGACCTTCGAGGAGCGTGGTCAGACGGGTCTCTGATCTTGGCGCGGGTGTTTGTCCGGTTCCACGAACCCTACGGATGTGACCTGGTACGGGGCAGGTGCGGGTTGAACCTTGATCCACCGGTCAGCGCCGCCGCGGCCCCCGCTTCCGGTCGAGGACCGCGTGGGCGGACAGGATGAGCTCGTCCCGGCCGGGAAGGACGACGCTGTACTCGCCGTAGATCCCCAGAGCCATGTCGGCCGCCTGCTTCGCGGTGGTGATGCCGAGTCGGGCGAACAGCAGCTCCAGGTCGGCTTGGTCCTTGCCGGGGCGGTAGCTGGCCATCTTCATTGCCGTCAGGTGTTCCGGTGAGCCGAGGGTCACCGCGATGCCCGGCAGGTCCAGGGGCAGGGCGCCGAGGTCGCCGCCGGGGATGAATCCGGCCACGGTGTCGTTGAGCCAGTTCTTGGGCAGGCCGCGCTCGGTCGCGAGGGCTTCGGCCTCGGCTCGGACCGTGGTCTCCGGGTGGAAGACGGCGTCGACGTCGGCGGTCACCCGGCCCGCGTCGAGCTCGAGGGCGATGGCCGCGCCGCCGACGACGTAGACCGTCGCCGTGACCCCCTTCGCGTCAAGGCGCCGGCCGAGCTCGGTGAGCAGCTCCCGGACGTCGCCGGCGGTGAGCTCGCGCCTGGGCCCGGCCATCACACGACCTCCAAGGCGCGAGCGTCCAGCCAGATGCCCCGTGCGGCGAGGTCGACCGGCGTGCGCTGCATGGTGCGTGCAGTCAGGATCGGGTCGAACACCGGGAACCACCAGGAGCGCAGCGGAGGCGCGTCGGTCCACGCCGGCGCGGGGATCCCCGCCTGCCGGCACGCCCGCCCGATGCTCGCGGCCAGCAAGGTGTCCCACCTGTGGTCGCCGGCGCTGGGCGGCTCGGCCAGGAATGCCGCCAGGTCGTCGGGGTCCACCAGGGCACGCAGGTCCGACAGCGCCCGGGCGAGGATCCGCAGCGCGAAGTCGGTGTCGCCGCGTGCCAGCTCCTCCCGGATCGCCCCGGCCGTGTCGGCGGCGGTCAGCCATGTTCTGGCCGCGTCTGGCGGGGGCAGTCGCCGCCCGATCGTGAGCTGGAGGCCTAGGGCGTCGAGAACCTCTGCGACCTTGCCGAGCTCGGCCCGGGCATGGCCCTTCTCGACCGCGACCAGCCACTGGCGCCCGACGCCGGCCTTCTCCGCCAGCTGCGCTTGGCTCACTCCCTGGGCGCGGCGGGCTGCGTGGATCGCCGCCCCGACGTCCCGCGCGTCCTGCGCAGTCGGCATGACCCACCTCCGTGTCGTCGTACGGCGACACTACCACCTATGTCGCCGAACGGCGACACGTGGCTCCGAGTGGCATCAGCCCGTGAGGAGGACGCGGATCCGCTTGGCGGACACCGGGTGGGCGGTGCCGAGCTGCTGGGCGAACAGGCTGATCCGGAACTCCTCGAGCATCCAGCGCGCCGTTTCCAACCGGGCGTCCCGCGCCGGATCGGGAGCGGTCGTGCGGGCTGCCGCGACGGCGTCGTCGTACGCGGCGGCGACGTCGGCCACCTGCCAGGCCGACGACTCGTCGCGCGTGGGGTTCTCGGCGGCCTTGGCGAGGCGGTAGCGCGCGCCGCGCAGGTAGCGGACCAGGTGCGGCAGGTGGGCGGCGCCGGCGTCGGCGACGAACCCGTCGTGCACCAGGCCTGCGAGCTGCCCGCGGATGTCGTGGACCGTCGCCAGCAGCGCGAGGCTCGTCGTCGCGCGCAGGTCCGCGTCCAGCTCGCGTGCGGCGGTGAGCACGGCCGCTGTGTCGCGCGCGACGGCGTGTGTCCGGTCCTCGAGGGCGTCCCGCAGCGCGGTGCGGAGTCCGGCGTAGGTGTCGGCGTCGCGCACGGTACCCAGGTCGCTCCCCCGCTCGGCGGCGACGACGTCGATCGCGGCCCGCTGCAGGTCGGCCACCAGCGCGTCGGTGCTCGGGTAGGGGCTGGCCGCCAGGGTGAGGGACTCGGTGGTCGTCCACCGCGTGGTGATCCGCGGCGTCGCGAGCGCGAGCTCGGACAGCAGCAGCTCGCGCACGGCCGGGCCGTGTTGACGCGCCTGCTCGGCGGACGTCGCGAGCACCCGCAGGTGCACCGGCCGGATCCCGCGGCGGTCGCCACCGCCAGCCCCACGTTTCGCCCGGATCTGCTCGTCTGGCGCACCGATCTGAGCGAAACGTGGGCCCGGAGCGGATGAGTCGACGACGAGCGCCGGGTACGCGTGCACGGGCAGCCCGGCCGCCGTCGTCGAGAGCTCCGCCGGGATCCGGCCCTCGGGGAGGTCGGCGGGCCACGTACGCAGGTCAGCGCGCTCGAGTCCAGCACCAGCGGGCTCCCCGCGCGGGACGCCGGACACGGCCGCGGTGGTCGACTCCGGGCTCGGCGCCGCCGCCACCTCCCGCATCGCGTCGCGCACCGCCGACCGCACGGCGACCCGCACGGCATCCTCCGACCGCGCGGCCAGCCGTCGCTGCAGCGCCACCAGGTCAGCACCCTCGTCCACGACCGACGTCGAGCGCCCCCGCGTCTCCACCACCCGGAACCGCATCCGCAGGTGCGGCGGCAACCGGGAGGCGTCCCACGCGTCGTCGGGCACCTCAACCCCCCGGAGCGCCCGTACCACCCGGCCGAGCGTCGACGCCCACGACGGCGCCATGTCGCCCGCCCGGACCACATCCGCCCAGGCTGGCTCGTTGGTCGCCACCCACGCGACGATCTCCCGCGCCGCGTCCGGCGCGGGCACCAGCGCGACCCGCAGCGCCTTGGGCAGCGCGCGGATCAGCGCGACCACCAGGTCCTCCGCGAGCCCAGGCACCAGCCGGTCGAAGCCCTCCGGCCGAACCCGCGCGAGCACGGACAGCGGGATGTCGACCGTCACGCCGTCCTGCTCCGTCCCGGGCTCGAACTGGTAGCTGAGCGGCAGCTCGAGGTCCCCTTGCGGCCACACCGACGGGAACGCGGCCTGGTCGACCGCGACGTCGCCGACCAGCATCTCCAGGCTGAAGTCGAGCAGGTCCGGGTGCTCCCGTCGGATGCCCTTCCACCAGGTGTCGAAGTGCCGGGCGGAGACCACCTCGGCCGGGATGCGCTCGTCGTAGAAGTCGAACAGGGCGTCGTCGTCGGCCACGATTCCCCGGCGCCGCGCCCGGTGCTCCAGCTGCTCCGCCTCGGTGAGCAGCTCGCGGTTGGCGTGGAAGAAACCGTGGTGGGTGACCCAGTCGCCGTCGACCAGGGCGTGCCGGATGAATATGTCCCGGGCGTGCTCGGCGTCGACCTTGGCGTACATCACGCGGCGGCCCGCGACGATCGGCAGCCCGTAGAGCAGCACGCGTTCGCTCGCGACGGCCGCCCCCTGCTTGCCCGACCAGGTGGGATCGGAGTACGTGCGCTTGACCAGGTGCCCGGCGAGCTCCTCGGCCCACTCGGGCTGCACGCGCGCGACGTCGCGGGCCCACAGTCGGGAGGTCTCCACGAGCTCCCCGGCCATCACCCAGGCAGGCGGCTTCCGCGACAGCGGCGACCCCGGGAAGATCGCGAACCGGGCACCCCGGGCGCCCAGGTACTCGTTGCGCACGAGTTTGCGCGCGGGCGCGCCGCCTGCCTTGGTGGGCGCCCCGCGCGCTCCCACCCGCACCTCGGTGGCCTCCTGCATGCCCAGGTGGGACAGCAGACCGGCGAGCACCGACTGGTGGATCCGGTCGGCGTCCCACGGCAGCCGGAGGTCGAACACCTCCCCCGCCTCCGGCACCTCCGGCACCCCCCGCGCCTCGCGCGCCCCCCGCGCCTCGCGCGCCCCCCACGCCTCGCGCAGAGTGGAGCGGTCCGCGGCCACATCGCTCCCATTGGAGCGTTGGGATGACCGATCGCTCCACTGTGCGGGCGTCGCTTCCGGGGCAGCCACCCGAGCCGGGGGCCGCACGGTGATCCCGAGGGGCCGCGCCATCTCCTTGAGCTGGGTGACCACGTCCTGCCACTCGCGCAGCCGCAAGTAGTTCAGGTACTCCGCCCGGCACATCCGCCGGAACGCGCTGCCGGACAGCTCCCGCTGCCGGTCGCGCAGGTAGTGCCACAGGTTGAGGTAGGTCAGGAAGTCCGACGTCGGGTCGGCGAACCGGGCGTGCGCCTGGTCGGCCTGGGCCCGCTCCTCGGCCGGCCGCTCGCGCGGGTCCTGGATGGACAGCGCGGCGGCGATGATCATCACCTCGCGTGCGACGTCGCGCCGGCCCGCCTCGACCACCATCCGGGCCAGCCGGGGGTCCATCGGGAGCAGGGCGAGGGCCCGCCCGACGTCGGTCAGCCGGGTCACGCCGCCGGGTTGCGCCTCCAGGGCGCTCAGCTCGGTGAGCAGCTGGACGCCGTCGCGCACCGCGCGCACGTCAGGCGGGTCCACGAACGGGAAGCGCGCGACGTCGTCGGGGGTCGCCGCGACGCCCACCGCGACCATCTGCAGGATCACCGAGGCCAACGAGGTGCGCAGGATCTCCGGCTCCGTGAACTCCGGACGGGACTCGTAGTCGGCGCGCGAGTACAGCCGGATCGCGATGCCGTCGGCGACCCGGCCGCACCGGCCGGCGCGCTGGTTCGCCGAGGCCTGGCTGACCGGCTCGATCGGCAGGCGCTGCACCTTGGTTGCCTTCGACCAGCGGGAGATCCGCGCCGTCCCGGGGTCGACGACGTACCGGACGCCCGGCACGGTGAGCGAGGTCTCGGCGACGTTGGTGGCGAGGATGACGCGGCGGGTGCTGTGCGCGGGGAACACCCGGTGCTGCTCGGCCGACGACAGCCGCGCGTACAGCGGCAGCAGCTCGACCGCACGCGGGTGGCGTGGGTCGGTGACGCGAGGGCCGAGGTGGCCGCGCAGGGCGTCCTCGGCGTCGCGGATCTCCCGCTCGCCGGAGAGGAACACCAGGATGTCGCCGGGCCCCTCGGCGCACAGCTCGTCGACCGCCTCGCAGATGGCGGTCATCACGTCCCGGTCCTCGGCGCGGGCGTTCGCGCCGGGTCCCTGCAGTCGGCCCTGTGCGCCACGGCCCTGTGCGCCACGGCCCTGTCCGCCACGGCCCTGTCCCAGAGTGGAGCGTTCCGCTCGGGGATGACGCAGAGTGGAGCATTCCGCGCGCGAATCGCTCCACTCTGCGGGTGAGAGGTCGGGGTCGGGGTCGGGGTCGGGGTCGGGATCGGGGGAGATCTCGGGGTCGGGATCGGGGGAGATCTCGGGGTCGGGGTCGGGGGAGATCTCGGGGTCGGGGTCGGGGTTCTCCGGGCCGGCGCTGGGGTCCTCCCGATCGGCGACCAACGGCTGGTAGCGGATCTCGACCGGGTAGGTGCGCCCGGTGACCTGGACAACCGGGGCGGGGACGCCGTCGGGCTGCTCAGGAGTGGCCGGCCCACCGAAGTGCCGCGCGAACCGCTCGGAGTCGATCGTTGCCGAGGTGATGATCACCTTGAGGTCCGGCCTTTGGGGCAGCAGCCGGGTCAGGTAGCCGAGGATGAAGTCGATGTTCAGCGACCGCTCGTGGGCCTCGTCGACGATCAGGGTGCCGTAAGCGAGCAGGCGCGGGTCGCGCTGGATCTGGGCGAGCAGGATGCCGTCGGTCATCACCTTGAGCAGGGTCTGCTCGGAGGACTGGTCGGTGAACCGGACCTGGTAGCCGACGATCGAGCCGAGCGCGCCCGAGCCGCCAGGGATCTCCTCGCTGATCCGCTCGGCAACCGTGCGCGCGGCGATCCGCCGGGGCTGGGTGTGCCCGATCTGGCCGTGCCGGCCCCGGCCCAGCTCGAGCAGGATCTTGGGGATCTGGGTGGTCTTCCCCGAGCCGGTCTCGCCCGCGACGATCACCACCTGGTGGTCCCGGATGGCCGCTGCGATGTCGGCCCGACGCGCGGAGACCGGCAGTTCCTCCGGGTAGGTGATGGGCGGCACGACGACGGCGCGGCGCGCCTCGGCCAGTCGGCTGCGGCGGGCGGCGACGTGCGGGGTGTGCGCGTCGGGGGTCGGCCGGCGTCGCTCGGCCGGACCGCGAGGACCGGTGCTCGGGCGTCGGGAACCACGGCGTCGGCCATCGCCCGACGCCGGCTGCTGCTCCGGCCCGTCGCTCACGACCGACCATTCTCCCTTGCCCGTGGGGGCCGGCTCACACGCAATTCCCGGCCGGGAGGTGGTGGTGTCCCGGGGAGAGATCCGGCCATCGGCTCGCCGGTCATCGGGTCCAGAGCAGCGTCCCCTCGCCGAGGCGCTCGAGGATCGTTCGCAGCACTGCGGCGACGTCGTCGGGCGGGTCGGCCAGGAGGTGCCGGTCCTCGACGTCGGCGGTGGCGAAGTCGCGGTACGTGTGGCGCGCCGCGGCGAGGTCGGTGAAGCCGTGCCCCGGTCGCGTGGCGACGCGTTCGACGCAACGGTCCTCCGGCGGCAGCAGCACCACGTACTGCACCTCACGCAACCCGGCCGCCTCGACGAAGGTCGGCAGGAACCAGGGACCGACGACGCCGTCGTACACCACAGCGCACGAGCCGGACGCCAGGTGCCCTGCCGCGGCCGCCGCCGCCCGGATCACCACCTCGTTCTGGCTGTGCGCCTCCGGCAACCACGGGGCGATCGCCCCCTCGCGGAGGAAGGCGAAGACGTCATCACCCCGTACCAGGGCGCTCGGGGAGAACTCGCGGGCCAGGGCTTCGGCGATCGTGGACTTGCCGGCCCCCGGAGGACCGGTCACGACGACGAGATCAGCCACCCGCCGAGTGTCGCAGAAGTGCCGTGATGGAGGCGCGGAGGCGGCGGCCGAGGGGGTGTGAGGATGGACCGGTGACCGAGGCCGCGGACGCGTGGGTCGCCGGGCGGGCGGCCTCGATCGGGGCCGGCGCGCACGGTGCCGCCGGTGCGGTGTCGGCAGCCAGGTCTAGCCTCCGTGCCGAGAGACCGGAGGCGAGATGACCACACCCATCGAGACGACCGACCAGGCACTGCTCGCGGAGCTGCTCGCGCTCGAGACCGCCGCGATGGACCGTTGGGGGGCCGGAGACCCGGACGGCTTCCTGGAGATCAACGCCGACGACGTCACGTACTTCGACCCCTGGCAGGAGCAGCGGGTGGACTCCCGCGCCGCGCTGGCGCTGGTCTACGACGGGTTGCGCGGGCAGGTGCACATCGACAGCTACGAGTTCATCAGCCCGACCGTTGTGGCGTCGGGAGACCTCGCGGTGCTGTCCTTCGTGTTCGTCTCGACCGGCAGCGAGGGATCGATGTCCTGGAACACCACCGAGGTGTACCGACGCGAGGCTGGCGGGCAGTGGCAGATCGCGCACAGCCACTGGTCGCTGACCGATGTCGGTCGTCGCCTGGATTCGGCGACGGAGGCCTGACCAGCGCAAGAGGGGCCCATCGCTGACGCGACGGGCCCCTCTTGCGCTGTGCACCCAGCGCGTCTGTCAGCCGAGCGTCTCCGGCAGCTCCGGCGCGCCCTTGGCCATCACGTGCTCGGCCAGGAAGCCGAGCACCACCTGGTACCAGAGCTTGGCGTGCTGCGGGCTGAGCACCCAGTGGTACGCGTCGGGGAAGTGCAGGAAGCGGTGGACGGTTGTGCCGTCGTCGTCGGCCGGGAGGCCTGATGCGGACAGCAGGTCGTACCAGAGCCGCAGCCCCTCGCCGATCGGCACGCGGTAGTCCTTGTCACCGTGCACCACGAGCATCGGGGTGCGGATGTCGGCGACGTGGCGGTGCGGGGAGTTCTGTTCCGCCATCTCCGGGCCCATCTCGCGTGCCCAGTAGAAGGCCATGTCCGTCGTCGGGACGAACTGGTCCAGCGCCCACAGGCTCGCGTGCGTGACGATCGCGTCGAACCGGTCGGTGTGGCCGGCGATCCAGTTGGCCATGTACCCGCCGAACGACCCGCCCATCGCGGCCGTCCGCTGGGAGTCGAGGGAGCGGTGCTCCAGCGCGGCGTCGGTGATCGCCATCAGGTCGGTGTAGGGATCGGCGCCCCACTTGCCCCAGCCGCGTTGCACGAAGTCCTGGCCGTAGCCGGTGGACAGCGCGGGGTCGGGAAGCAGGACGGCGTAGCCCTGGGCGACCATCAGCCACGGGTTCCACCGCCAGGCCCAGGTGTTCCACGAGCTCAACGGGCCACCGTGAACCCACAGCAGCAGCGGTGCCGGGGCGTCCTTGGACGCGCTGTCGGGCAGAGCGAGCCAGGCGCGCACATCGTGGCTGTTCTTGCCCTTGCCGACCGTGGTGCGGATCTCCGCCATCCGACCGGGCAGGGTGGGTGGCGGTGCGGGCGCACGCAGCACCGTGACGGAGCCGCGCGGCCGGTTCGGGTCGTCGGCCAACTGGATGCGCACCGGGTGCGTCGGCGCAAGGAACGACGCCCGCATGGCGTATGCGACGCCGGCGTCAGGGGCCACCTGCAGGTCGGAGTAGCAGTAGTCGTCCAGGGTGAGCTGCGTGACCGTGTCCGTCTCCAGATCCACGTGGAACACGGGAGCCCGGCCGTCCTGGTCGGCGGTCACGAGCAGGCCGGAGCCGTCGGGCAGCCACTGGTGACCGGTGGTCCAGCGGTCCCAGTCCGCCGCGAGCCGGCGGGGCTCGTCGTGCGCGCCCGGGCCCTCGCCCAGCGGGAGGAGGTGCAGGGTACGGCGGGGCGCCGTCGTCGGGGTGGAGATCGACTCACGGGTGTAGACCACGGCGGTTCCGTCGGGGGAGATCACCGGCAGACCGAGGTCGGCGTCGGGGTCGTTCACCAGGACCGTGCGCTGCTTGCTGTCGATGTCGATCCGGACCAGGACCGTGCGGTACGCACCGCGGCCGGTGGCCATCCGCCACGTGGAGACCACGAAGTCGCCGAAGGGGCTGAGATCGAACTCCGCCTCACCGAGCGCATGCCCGGGCGACGGGGTCAGGTCGGACACCTTGAGGTGCTCGACGCTCAGGCTCGCCACCTCGACCGACCGTGCGACGTCGTCGCCGGGCTTGAAGTGCCAGCCGAGCAGGTGGGTCCTGTCCGGGCCGAGGTCGTGGTCCCAGTAGCGCACGGGGTAGCTGTCGTGCAGGACCGCGGTGACCTTCTTGTCCTTGCGCTGGGTCCGCAGGCGCTCGTCCTCGGCGCCGTCGGTCGCGCGCGGCAGCATGTTGGTGGTGAACACCACGGCGGGTGAGGACCGCGCGGTGCGAACCGCGTGCACGCCGCCCGGACGGGACGCGACGATCCGGGCCTCGCCGCCACCGGCGGGCAGCACCCACAGGGCGGGCGTGTCGCCGCCGTCCTCGTCATCGGCGGCGTCGGCGTTGCGGCGGGAGGACGTGAAGAGCAGGTCACCGTCGGGCGTGAAGGACGCGCCGGTCTCGCCCTGGGCGCTGCGGGTCAGACGCCGGGAGGGCTTGGCGCGGCTCGGGTAGACCTCCCACAACGCGGTGTGGGTCTTGGTCCCGTCGTGGTTGAGCGTGGCCACCTGCGTGACGAGCCGGGACCCGTCAGGGGAGAGCACGAGCCCGGACATGCGCGGGAGGCGCACGTACTCGTCCAGGTCGCGGAAAGGGGTGGTCAGCATCGGGTAGGACTCGTCGGTGTCCTGGACGATGTGAAGTCCACGGCCGGACTCGCCGGGCGACTGCATGGGTCCTCCTGGGTGCACGCGCGTCGCCGCTCAGCGCGTGCAGGACGCTGGACGCTGGGGGCGGAGCGACGTTGTCCACATCGGCGGATCGGCGAGCCCGCTTGACCGTTGCGAGCAGATCTCACCCGGGATCCTGGCATCTGATCGTGCGCCGTGGGGCCGGATGGGTCGACCGATGTCAACGGGCCGAGTTCTCGGCGTGATCGGCGCGCCCGAACTGCGTTGCCGCCGTGCTCGGCGGGGTCGAGGATGACATCACGGATCGGGTGGCCGACCGACTGACCGGCCACCGGCCGACGAGGAGGCTGTGATGTCACGGAGCCTGTTCCGCAAGGCGATACCGCAGCAGAGCGTGCCCGACGACGTCGATCCGGCCGAGCAGCTCCGCCGCCAGCTGGACGAGGGGGAGCCGCCGGCAGCCAAGAGGCACTGGTGGAGCATCTTCAACCGCGGGACCAGCACCATGATGATCAACCAGCCAGGGAACACCGGCGGCGGCAGCATGGGCGGGCTCTGACACCCTCCTGCGGAGGGCACCGTCATCGAGCCTCCAGAGGCTGCGGGCGAGTCGTGAGGGTCGGCGCCGCCTGACGGGTCGTGTCCGCGACGGCGGGTACCGTCGCGGCCATGCGGATCCTGCACACCAGCGACTGGCACCTCGGTCGCACGTTGCACGGGGTGGATCTGCTGGAGCACCAGGCGGGCTTCCTCGACCACCTGGTCGAGCTGGTGCGCTCCGAGGGCGTCGGCGCGGTCGTCGTCTCCGGTGACGTCTACGACCGGGCGGTCCCGCCCGTCGAGGCCGTTCAGCTGCTGGCGGACGCCCTGACCCGGTTGAGCGAACGCGCCGCCGTGGTCGTGACCCCCGGCAACCACGACTCCGCCATCCGGCTCGGCTTCGCGGCCGGCCTGATGCGCGACGGCGTCCACCTGCGGGCCCGGGTGGCCGACGTCGGCCGGCCGGTGCTGCTGGCGGACGAGCACGGCCCGGTGGTGGTGCACGCCCTGCCCTACCTCGACCCGGATACGGTGCGCCGGGCGCTCGCCGACGACGCCGTCCCGGACGGGCTGCTGCCCCGCTCGCACGAGGCGGTGCTCGCCGCGGCGATGCGCCGGGTGCGCGCGGATCTGGCCGGGCGGGCGGCGGCCTCGGGCAGCCGGCCGCGCAGCGTGCTGATGGCGCATGCGTTCGTGATGGGCGGCCTGGCCTCGGAGTCCGAGCGGGACATCCGGGTGGGCGGGGTGGACGCCGCCCCCGCCGGGGTGTTCGCGGGGGTGGACTACGTCGCGCTCGGCCACCTGCACGGCCCGCAGGCGATCCCGTTCCCGGCCGACGACGGCGCTGCTCCTTCGCTGGCGCCCGTGCCCGTGCCCGTGCTGCGGTACTCGGGGTCGCCGCTGGCGTACTCGTTCTCCGAGATGCACCACCACAAGTCGACGGTGCTGCTCGAGCTCGGCCCGGACGGCGTCGTCGGGACCGAGCTGGTGCCCGCACCGGTGCCGCGCCGGCTGTCGGAGGTCCGCGGCCCCCTCGGGGACCTGCTCGGGGCGGCCGGCGAGCCGTATGTCGCCGACTGGCTGCGGGTGGTCGTGACCGACGCCGTGCGCCCGTCGGACCTGCACGCGCGGCTCAAGGCGCGGTTCCCACACCTGTTGGTGACCGAGCACGCCCCGCCGGCCGTCGCCGGCGCGGCGACCGCCGCGGTCGTGACGTCCGCGGCGGACCCGGTGCAGGTGGCCGCGGAGTTCGTCGAGCACGTCACCGGCGCCGCACCGACGCCCGAGGAGGTCGCGGTGCTCCGCCGTGCCTACGAAGACGTCCTGGCCGAGCAGCGGAGCGCCTGATGGCGATCCGCCCGGTGACGCAGCGGAGCGCCTGATGCACCTGCACCGGCTGACCTTCCAGGCGCTCGGGCCCTTCCCGGGCCGGCACACTGTCGACTTCGCGGCGCTCGGGGCGTCCGGGCTGTTCCTGCTCGAGGGTCCGACCGGCTCGGGCAAGTCGACCCTGATCGATGCGATCGTCTTCGCCCTCTACGGCAAGGTGGCCTCGCGCGAGGCGAGCGAGGAGCGGCTGCGCTCGGGCCACGCCGGGCCCGAGACGGAGACGTTCGTCGACCTTGTCTTCGAGGGCGGCTCGGGGGTCTTCCGGGTGCTGCGCACGCCGGCCTACGCCCGGCCCAAGCGGCACGGCACCGGCACCACCCAGCAGCAGGCGACGGTCAAGCTCTGGCGGTTGACCAGCCCGGACGCCGCGCAGGACGGCGACCTGATCGCCACCCGGCTGGAGGAGGTCGGCGGCGAGCTGCACCGGATCATCGGCCTGGACCGGGCCCAGTTCGTGCAGACGGTCGTGCTGCCGCAGGGCGAGTTCGCGAGCTTCCTGCGGGCCAACCCCGAGGACCGGCGTGGCCTGCTGCAGAAGGTGTTCGGCACCGAGGTCTACGACCAGGTGGAGCAGCGGCTGGCCGGGATGCGCGCGGAGGCGAACCGCACCCTGGCGGCCGCGCGGGACGGCGTCGGGCTGGCCGTTGAGCACTTCCTCGGTGCGACCGGGCCGGCAACCACCGCTGCCGTGCGGGCGTCCGCGGCGGAGCTGACCGACCCGGACGCGGACGCGCGCCTGCTCACCGCCGCTGCGGACGCCACCGGAGCGGTGCAGCGGGAGTCGACGGCGGCCCGTGAGCTCGCGACGCTGGCCAAGCAGACGTGCGCGGTGACCCAGCAGGGCGTCGACGAGGCGCGCGCCGTGACCTCCCTGGTCCGGCGCCGTACCGGCCTGCTGGCCGAGCGGTCGGCCCTGGCAGCGGTGGCGGATCGGCACGCCCTCGACGTCGAGCGCCTGGCCCTTGCCCGGCTCGCCCAACGGGTGTGGCCCAGCGTGCTCGGCGCCGACCAGGCCGGGCAGGCGGTGGCCCGCGCCGAGGCGGAGGAGCGCGAGGCGCGGGCCTCGGCCCGGTCGCGAGACCCCGAGCTGCTCGACCTGGTCGACGAGGCGACCGAGCCCGGCGTCAGGCTCAGGACGCTGGCCGTCGAGCGGGAGGCTTGCGCGGCGCGGCGCGCCCGGCTGACCCGCCCGCTCGAGCTCGAGGAGGGTCTGGCGGCCCGGCGGGTCGCCTTCGCTCGGGCCACCGAGGCGGTCGGCGTGCTGCGCGCCGAGCGGGAGCGGATGCTCGCCGAGCTCGCGGGCCGGCCGGACCTTCGGGCCGCCCTCGCCACGCTGCGGGAGGCCTCGGCCGCAGTCGCCGACGGCCTCGGCGCCGCCGAGGCGGCGGCGCAGGCCGCCCGGCGCCGCCACGCAGCCGCGCTCCTGGCGCAGACCCTGACGGCCCAGACGGCGACGGCGACGGTCGCCCTGCAGGCCTCGACCGAGGCCGCCCGGTCCGCAACCCACCGGGTCGCGGACCTGCAGCAGACGCGGATCGCCGGCATCGCAGCTGAGCTCGCGGTGGCCCTGCTGCCCGGTCAGGCGTGCCCGGTGTGCGGCGGGACGGAGCACCCGCGCCCGGCGGCACCGGGACCCGAGCAGGTCACCGCGGAGATGGTCGCGGTCGCGGAGGCGGAGCGGGTCGTGGCCGACCGCCAGCTGACCGAGGCGGCGTCGGCCCTGACCGAGCTCCGGGCCAGGCGCGCTGCAGCCGAGGAGACCGCCGA
The DNA here is from genome assembly GCA_038204895.1 of Actinomycetales bacterium. Classification (GTDB taxonomy): domain Bacteria; phylum Actinomycetota; class Actinomycetes; order Actinomycetales; family Cellulomonadaceae; genus Actinotalea. Next base: position 26,056 of record JBBRCL010000018.1, read on the forward strand.
GGTCGACGTCGCCGGCGCGCGCACCCGGCTGGACGAGGCGCTCGCGGCGGCCGAGCAGGCCCGAGGCGCGCTCGCCGAGCGGGACCGGCGCGACGCCGAGCTGACCGCGTTCGACGCCGCCGGCCGGCAGCTGGCCCAGGACCGGTCCGACCTCGAGCGGCGGATCGCGACCAGCCAGGCCGAGCTCGCCGCTGCAGCGGATCGCCTGGCCGGCGACGAGGCAGAGGTGGCCGCGGCCCGCGGCGACGCGGACTCGGTGCTGCACCGCGCGACGGCCCTCGACGAGCGGGTCGCGGTCGCAACGGCCTGGATGGCGGCGCTGGAGGAGCTCGAGCGCGCCGGCACGCGGCACGCCGAGCGCACCGCCGAGCTGGACGCCGCGATGAGCGAGCACGACTTCAACGACGCCGCCGCGGTGCGGGCGGCGGCCCTGGGTGACGACGCCCTTGCCGCACTCGACGGGTCCGTCCGGGAGCACGCGTCGGCGGTCATCGCCGTCGAGTCGGGGCTCGCCGAGCCCGACGTCGCGGGCCTGCCCGCGGAGCTGACAGCGGAGGTTGCGGCGACCCGGCTGGCCCACGCCGGGGCGGCGCACCAGGTGGCGGATGCCGAGGCGACCCGGGCCGAGGGCGAGGCGGCCCGCCTGGCGGACCGGGCGGCGTCGTCGGCGGCTGCGGCGGCCCAGGTGCGACACGCCGTGACCGAGCTGGCCGAGGCGCGCCGGGAGGCGGGGCCGGTGGTCCGGATGGCCAACGTGGTGGCGGCCGCCGGTGGCGACAACGCCAAGCAGCTGTCGCTGGGCACCTACGTGCTGGTCCGCCGGTTCGAGGACGTCGTCGCGGCGGCCAACAGCCGGCTGGTGGTGATGTCGGGCGGCCGGTACGAGCTGGCGCGCAGCGAGGAGCGGGAGGCCGTGCGGGCGCTGAAGAAGGGCCTGGCGATGAAGGTGCTCGACCACGAGACCGGCGTCGACCGTGACCCGCGCACCCTGTCCGGTGGCGAGACGTTCTACGTGTCCCTGTGCCTGGCGCTCGGGCTGGCGGACGTGGTCACCGCCGAGGCCGGCGGCATCGACCTGGGGACCCTGTTCATCGACGAGGGGTTCGGGGCGCTCGACGCGGAGACGCTCGACGTGGTGCTGGCCGAGCTCGGCCGGCTGCGCGAGGGCGGGCGGGTGGTCGGGGTGGTCTCGCACGTCGACGCCATGAAGCAGTCCATCGCCGAGCGGGTCGAGGTGCGCCGTACCCAGGACGGCACGAGCACGCTCGCGGTGCGTGCCTGACCTGCCGGGACGGACTGCCCGGGCCCGACCGGACCCCGACCGGACCCCGGCGCTGCTGCTACCAGGACCAGCCGCGCTGGGCGAGGGCCAGCTCGTCGTCCAGCCGCTCCGGCTCCGTCCGGTGCCTCACCTGTGGCCCGACCGGTGGCCGCTCGCAGGGGATGCCCGCCAGTTGGCAGGCCTCGGTCAGCAGGTCGTCGTAGGCCGCCTGGGTCGCCTCCAGCCGACGCCGCAGACCCCAGGCCTGCTGGTCGCCTTCGAGTTCGCGGAGGTGGGCCGCCACCATGGCGAGCCGCATCTGGACGGCCAGCGCCTCGAACGGGTCAGGTTCCCCGGGATCGCCGGCGCCCTGCCGGCGTCGGGTGAGCCGCGCGCTGCACCACGAGCCGATGCGATCGAGGCCCTGCCGCAACCGGCGCCGCCACCGTGGGGTGGGCCCGGGACCGGGCATCGACGCCGCCATCAGGCCGACGACCACCCCGGGAAGAACCATCCACAGCACGGTCCGGATGACCATGGGGCGCCTCGTCGTCGTGGTGCTCTCAGCGTACGGCCGCCGGAGGCCCGTGGCACCGTGCGCGGCGAGTCACATTCCCGGCCGCACCGCCCGTCCGCGGGCCCCGGGCGGCACCGCGTGAATCCCGTCCCCGGGCGGCCGATGACCCCAGTACACTGGGTCGGCTCATGCGCGCCATGATCTGGATAGTCGTCGTGCTCACCGTGCTGCTGGCCGGCGCGGTCGTGGCCGACGGCGTGGTGCGTCAGCAGACCGAGGAGCGGATCGCCACCGAGATGGCGGCCGGGGTCCCCGGCGTCGAGCAACCGCCGGCGGTGAGCATCGGCGGCTTCCCGTTCCTCACCCAGCTGATGGCCGGGCGGCTCGGCTCCGTGCACGTGACGGCGCCCACCGCGACCGTCGACGGGCTGCGCCTTGACGACGTGGTGGTGGGGCTCACCGGTGTGGCGACCGAGGTCCCCTTCACCGCGGAGCACGCGGTGATGACGGCCATGACCAGCGCGGACGCGGTGGAGGCCGTGCTCTCCGTCGAGCTGGACCTGTCCGTCCGGGACGGCAGCCTGGTGGCCTCGACCACCGTGCTGGGACTCCCGCTGGACGTCGAGCTCGCCCCGAGGGCGGCGGGGCGGGAGGTCGAGGTGGACGTGACCGGGTTCGTGCTGGCCGGCGCGAGCGTGCAGAGCGCGGACCTGCCCGGGGCGATCGCCGACCAACTGCAGGGGATCCGGTTCGCGGTCGAGGGCCTGCCGGCCGGGATGACCCTGACGGCCGTCGACGTCACCCCGGACGGGCTGCGGCTCAGCGCAGAGGGCCGCGACCTGGCGCTCACCGCCGCCTGGTTTCGGCAGCGGGGACGAGCCCGTGCCGCGGAGTGACGCGCACCCGGGCTAGATTGCCCTCCATGGCCACACCGCACATCGGCGCCGAGCCCGGCGACTTCGCCCCCGACGTCCTCATGCCCGGCGACCCCCGGCGGGCCCTACGCATCGCCGAGACTGTCCTGGACGGCGCCCGTCTGGTGACCGAGGTGCGCGGCATCCTCGGGTACACCGGCACCTTCGACGGGCGTCCGGTGTCCGTGCTGGCGTCCGGCATGGGGATCCCGTCCATCAGCATCTACGCAACGGAGCTGTACCGGTTCTACGGCGTCGAGCGGATCATCCGGATCGGCACCGCCGGCGGGATGGCCCCCCACCTCGATGTGGGCGACGTGGTCATCGCGCAGTCGGCGCACACCGACTCCTCGACCAGCGCCAACCGGATCCCCGGCATCCACTACAGCCACGCGGCGACGTTCGCCCTGACCGCAGCGGCGGCGCACGCCGCCGGCGTCGGGCCCGGTCGGCCCGCACCGGCAGCCGCCAAGGCGGACGACGGCGGCACGGGGCGACGTCGTCGTCGCAAGAACGGGCACGTCTACGTCGGCGCCGTGCTGTCCTCGGACATCTTCTACGCCGACCGGCCCGCCACGATGGCGGCGCTGGTCAAGCACGGCACGCTCGCCGTGGAGATGGAGGCCGCCGGCCTCTACGCGGTCGCGGACCTGGAGGGCAAGCAGGCGCTCGCCATCTGCACCATCTCCGACCTGCTGTTCCGGGACGCGTCGTTGCCGGCCGCCGAGCGCGAGCTGTTGTTCGACCGGTCCGTTGCCGTGGGGCTGGCCGCCTTCGCCACTGCCTGAGCTGAGCGCGCGCCCTCGATCAGCGCTTCTTCTCCTCCTCGAGGAAGTCCTTTGCGTTGTCGACGACCTGGTCGACCTTGGCGCCCAGGTCGTCGATACCCATCTGATCCTCCCGTCGTGATGCGCGCGGTGTGCACCCGTCGTGATCGTGGCGCTCCCCGGGCATGCCACGCAAGAGGCTCCAGATCCATCGGATCGACACGGCTCCTGCGCGGCAATTCGTGCGGTCAACCCCGCGTTTGTCGGCGTGTCGGCGCAACACGCCGCAATTCCGGGTGAACCGTTGAGGGTGAACCGCGTCATGGTGGAGCGAATGGGGAGTCTCATCGGGTGAAGTCATCGGGTGAGCGTGTCGATATGTGAACGTGAACACCGGAGGAGGTGTGACGTGACCCAGACAGTCCTGACCGCAGTGCCGACTCAGCACGCCACCCTACGCCCGAGCATCCAGGCCATCGGCCCAGTGCTCGCCCTGCACGGCTGGGACTCCGTCTCCGGCATCCCGGCCACCTGGCACGTCACGTCGCTGGCCGACGACGGCGCGTCCGGCAGCTTCCTGATCGAGCGCGCCGAGGGCGAGATCCACAGCCCGGCGCTGTGGATGCAGGCCCGGCGCGACGCCCAGGTCGCCGGCGAGGCCGAGGTCCTCTTGCTGGTCCGCTCGGTGATGTTCGCCTAGCTCGCTACCGGCACAGCCCAAGGAACGCCCCGAGTTCCGCCAACCCGTCCGGCGTCGCCGGCAGGTAGTCCGTGAGGCCGGTTGACCGCACGACGACGGCCCGCCACTGCGCTCGCGAGATCGCGACGTTGATCCGGTTGCGGTCGAGCAGGAAGTCCATCCCGCGCGGCACGTCCTCCGGCGAGGACGCCGCCGTCGTCACGAGCACGACCACCGCCTGCTGGCCCTGGTACCTGTCGACGGTCCCCACCCGCACGTCGGCCAGCCCGGCGGCGTCGAGCATCCGGCGCACCGTCCACACCTGGGCGTTGTACGCGGCGACCACGACGACGTCGCTGCCCACCAGCGGCCGGTCCACCGCCGCGGCCGGGTGGTACCGGGCCGGGTCCCGCCACCGGCGGCCGAGGACGGCCCTGACCTGCGCAACCACCTCGGCGGCCTCCTCGACGGACGCGACGGCGTTGCCCGCGTGCGGCACGAGCACGCATCCGACGCCCGGCTCGATCCCGTCCAGCGACCGCTCCGCCGCAGCCGGGACGGCCGTCAGCCGACCCTCGTAGGACAGCCGGGACACCACGGCGCACAGCGCCGGGTGCATCCGCCAGGTGTGCGCCAGGAAGTAGCCGAGCTCGCCGGGCAGGGTGTCGTGACCATCGGTGAGCCAGCCGAGCGCCGAGCAGTCCACCGGCTCCGGGTGCCGGCCCTGGGTGACCTGCGGCAGCTGCTGCGGGTCACCGAGCAGCAGCAGGTTGCGCGCGGCGGTGGAGACCGCGACCGTGTCCGCGAGCGCGAACTGCCCCGCCTCGTCGACCACCAGCAGGTCGAAGGGCTCGGCCGGTAGCCGGCCCGGGTTGGTGAAGTCCCAGGCCGTGCCGCCGACGACGTAGCCGCCGCCCTGTGCCGCGTAGAAGTCGCCGAACCGGTCGCGGGAGATCCACTGCCACGGCGCGTCGTCGGCGGGGCCGTTCGGCTTCTTGGCGATCTGCGCCGGGTCGACGCCCGCCGCGGCCACCTCCCGGAGCATGTTCTCCACCACGGCATGTGACTGCGCGACGACGCCGATCCGCCAACCCCGTTCGACCAGCGCCGCGATCACCCGGGCTCCGGTGTACGTCTTGCCCGTGCCGGGCGGCCCCTGGACGGCGAGGTACGAGGCGTCCAGGTCGAGCGTTGCGGCGGTGATGGCGCCGACGTAGCCGAGCGGGCCGTCGCCGACCGCCGGCAGAACGCCGCTCCGGGTGCGCGGCGGACGACGCCGCAGCAGGTCGATCGCGGGCTGGTCGGGCAGGTCCGGCAACCCCTCGGCGACGGCCTCGGCGAGGCCCCGGATCGCAGCCGCGATGCGCTCGGTCCCGGGCGGGCGACCGGGCGCAAGAGCCATCGGGACGGCGTCGTGCGCGTCCTGACCACGGCCAAGGCGCTCGACCACCACGACGACGTCGCGGGCGTCCGCGCCGGTGCCCTCTGCCTCCACCGCAAGCACGGTGAGCTTGTCCGTCCATCCGCGGCGACCCTCGACCGAGGTGGCCAGGCACTCCGGCAGCGGGGGGTCATAGATGGCGCAGACCTCCGCACCTTCGGTCACGTTCGACGGCTCGAGGCGTCCGACCAGGCGGAGCCTGCGGCGTAGCGTGTGCGCGCGGGCGGGTACCTCCCACGGGCCGATCTCCGCCCGCTCGACCAGGAACGTGTTGCGACGGTCCACCCACTCCGCCGGGTCGCTGACCAGCCGGTCGAAGTGCGCCCACCAGAACGGCTTGACTTCGCGCCGGTGGTACCCGAGCGCGGCGGCCAGCATGGCGACGCCCTGCTGGTCGGCCGTCCGGTCGGCCGATGTCGTACCGGCGATGGCGAGCAGCCGCTCGGTCAGGTCGGCCTCCTCGAGGGGTGGGCCCTGCTCGTCGAGCACGCGCGAGAGCGCATCCTCGGGCGCCGCCCCAGCGTCGGGCCGCGCCGGCCGCCCGGGCAGCACCCCCGCCTCGGCGGCCCGGGCCAGCAACCAGACGCGCAGCCGCAGGGTCGACAGGCAGTCGTAGGCGTTGTAGTCGGCGATCCGGTCCAGGCGCTCGAGCCACTCGTCCCAGCGACCGGCGTCGCGCACGTCGCAGGCCTGGGCGTACTCGACCACCGACTCCCCCGCGGTCTGCACCTCCCCGGAACGCGCGGCCTCCATGTACAGCGGCTCGAGCTTCTTCAACGAGTACGACCGCTGCCCGGTGCGCAGGCACGCGCGCACCACGTGGTACAGGTCGACCAGCACGCCGTCGCGCAGCAGCTGGTCGACCTCCTGCTCGCCGACGCCGTACCGCCCGGCCAGGCGCAGCAGCGCCGTCTTCTCGTAGGCCGCGTAGTGGTAGACGTGCATGCCGGGGTGCGCGGCCCGGCGCTGCGCGACGTAGGCCAGGAAGTCCAGCAACGCCTGGCGCTCCTGCGCGCGGTCGTGCGCCCAGAACGGCCGGAACACCGGCTCGGCATCGGGAGCCGTCGGGGCCTCGATCACCCCGAACAGGTACTCCAGCCCCCAGTCGCCGGCCTCGTCGACCCACAACGGGTCGCCCTCGAAGTCGAAGAAGACGTCGCCCGGGTCCGGCGCGGGCAGGTGCCCGACGACGTCCGGCGCGAACAGCTCGTAGCACAGGCCACCGGCACCGCCGCCCGGGCCGGTGCCCGTGCCGGCAGGGTCCTGCGCCACCTGGAGCCGGGCCTGCGCGCGCAGGACGCCGAGCGCACCGGCGGCGATGCCGGGCACGTCCCCGACGCTCGAGGCCAGCTGGTCGATCGTGGTGATCCCGGCGGCGGCCAGCCGGGCCCGCTGCATCGCGCGGACACCGGCGACGAGCAGGACGTCGCGTCGCGCCTCGATCTCCGGGGCGCAGACCTCGCAGCGCCCACAGGCGCGGTACCGCTGGTCGCCCCAGGCCACCGGCCCGTCCTCGGCCGCGTGGGCGTCCAGGACCATCTGCAGGCGCGCGCGGCGGTCCCGGTACACCGGCAGCAGGTCGTCCAGGCGGTGGTCGGTGACGGCACGGTCACCCAGGACGAGGTGCACCTGGTCGGCGACCGGTATGCCGGAGGCGATCAGCTGGTCGGCGTACGCGGCGAGCTGGAGCAGTGCCGTGACCTTGGCGCGGCGGGCGAGCTTGGCGTCGTGCACCGAGTACCGCGGGACGCCGCCGGACCCGGCCCCGTGCGCCCCAGCACCGCCGGACCCGGCCCCGTCGGCGTCGTCCCGCACGATGAAGTCGGCCCACCCGCTGAACCGGCCGTCGAAGAAGCCGGCCTGGAAGACGGCGTCGGCTCCCCCGCGCAGGACCGTGAGCGTCTCGTCGCGCCTGGCGGCGAGCACGTCCGGGTCCCGGTTGCCCGCCCGGCCGGGGCGCGCGATCTCCAGGACGCCGCGTCCGGTATCCGGGTCCCAGCGGCCGAACCGGCGGCGCAGGTCGGCGAGCACCTGCTGCTCGTGCCGGTCACCGAGCTCCGCCAGCCGGTCCAACATCGCGTCCTGGACGAGCTCGAACGGCGGGATCCGACCCAGCTTGGCGTCGAGGGAGCGAAGCAGGGCGAACTCGCAGGTGGCCGCGACGGTGAGGTCGCTGGCGCTGTAGACGACGGTCCCGTCGTCGAGCAGGAGCATGCCCCGAGGGTAGGCGCGACCGCCAACAGGCTCGCGCCCGCGTCGGCACGTCAGCCCTTGAGCGCCTCGGCCAGCTTCATCCGGCCACCGGTGTGCAGCACCCCGCGCTGGTAGACCCGGGCCGCGACCCAGACCAGCAAGGGGATCGTCACCAGGGCGATCCCCATCGACAGCGCCAGCTCCCACCCGGCCACCGCGCCGAACGCGTCGCGCGCCGGCATCATGAACGGGGCGAAGAACGGGATCTGCGACAGGACCCGCACCACCGTGCTGTCGGGGTCGCCCGGCACCACGAACAGGGTCGTGTAGTACGGGACGAAGAGCAGGAACATCAGCGGCGTCGTGACTGATCCGATCTCCTCCTGGCGGGAGACCAGGGCCGCGAACCCGCCGAACAGCAGAGCGAACAGCGCGTAGCCCAGCAGGAACCAGACGATCAGCAGTGCCAGGCTCGCGCCGATGTTCACCTCGATGTCCGCGGTCAGCCCGAGCGCGGCGAGCGCGCCGGCGAGCGCCCCGGCCAGCACGACGATCTGAAAGAGGCCGTAGACCCCGATGCCGAGGACCTTCCCGGCGAGGAGCTGGGTCGGCTTGATCGTGGCCAGCAGGATCTCCACCACGCGGGACGTCTTCTCCTCCACGACACCCATCGCGATGATCGAGCCCGAGCTGATCAGGGCACCAAGCAGCAGCGAGATCATCACCATGGAGATGCCGTACGCGGGACCCTCGAACCCGCTCTGCGAGGCCGGCTGCAGCGCCTCGACGGTCGGCGCCGCGGCCGCCATCATCTCCTCGAAGGCACCGGGGTCACCGCCCAGCCCGCTGATCTGGTCGGTGACGACGTACGACCGCACCGCCGCACCGACGAGCGCCAGCACGTCCGCGTCGGGCTGCTCAGCGACGAGCATCTTCGGCGATGCCGGGTCGCCGGAGAGGAAGGCGTCGATCGCGTCGTCCCCCGCCGAGACCAGCGCGGCCGTGGCGTCGTCGGCGGTCATGGTGGAGACGTGGAGCTCGATCTTCTGCTGCTCGGCGGCCAGCTCCAGCTGCGGCCGCAGGTCGCTGACGCTCTGCTCGAGGGCGACGGACCTCTCGGGTGCCGTTGTGTCACGGTCGAGGAAGTAGTTCCCGACGAAGGCACCGATCACGATGACCGCGAGCATCACGGCCATCGAGATGATGTTGGCCTTCGTCAGCATCCGGGTCTTGATCTCACGCCTGGCGATCATCCATACCGGGCCGGTCCTCATCGCGTCACCTTCCCAGCGGCGGCAGCGGTAGCCGCGTCATCGGCGGACACCACGTCGCGGAACAGGTCCATCAGGCTCGGGCGGACCGGGGAGAACTCGCGGACCGCGCCGAGGTCGAGGGCGCCGCGGAGCAGCTGCTGCCCGACGCCGGGTGGCCCGTCCGGGTCACCGACGACGAGGAATGCGCCGGGCCGGCCAGGCATCGGGCTCGCGGTGACCCCGGGAACCGTGTCCAGCCAGGTGGACACCGCGGTCGGCTGCGCCTGGACGTCCAGCGCCCATCGCGGGCGGTCCGTGACGCACAGCTCGTCGATGGTGCCGACGGCGACCATCTGGCCGGAGCTGATGATGCCGACCCGGTCGCACAGCCGCTCCACGAGGTCCAGCTGGTGGGAGGAGAAGATGACCGGGACGCCGTCGTCGGTCCGCTCCCGCAGCACGGCGCTCATCACGTCCACCGCGACCGGGTCGAGGCCGGAGAACGGCTCGTCCAGGACGAGCACGGCCGGGTTGTGCACCAGGGCGGCGGCGAGCTGGACTCGCTGCTGGTTGCCGAGGGAGAGCTTCTGGACGGGGTCCCCGCGCCTCGCACCGACGCCGAGCCGGTCCGTCCAGCGTTCGACGGAGGCACGCGCATCCGCCGGGCTCATCCCGTGCAGGCCGGCAAGGAAGTGCAGCTGCTCGCCGACCTTCATCCTCGGGTACAGCCCTCGCTCCTCCGGCATGTACCCGACGGTCCGGCGGACCTCGAGGTCGAGCTCGGTGCCGTTCCAGCGCACCTGCCCCGAGTCCGCGGCGAGCACACCGAGGATGATCCGCATGGCCGTCGTCTTGCCGGCGCCGTTGGAGCCGACGAACCCGAAGATCTCACCAGACCGGACCTCGAAGCTCAGGTCACGCAGCGCGCGCAACGTCCCGTAGGACTTGTTCAGGGCGTCGATCTGCAGAACGCTCACGCGTGCGGTCCCTTCGTCGTCCGGTGGCTGCCCCGAGGCTAGGCGGTAGGGGCTGACACCGAGCGGGTGTGGGGCTCAACCGCGGGCGTCCGCGATGGCTTGGGCCAGCGCGCCCGGTTGCGTCCAGTTGTACTCGTTGTTGTCCAGCAGCTGGCCGTTGAGCACCACGGTCGGGGTGGAGATCCCCCCGAGGTCGAGGGCGGCGCGTTCGGTGGCCAGCCCCACCCAGTCGACGAACCCGTCGGGTTGACCCAGGTATGCCCCAGACTCGATCATCGCGGCGACCTCCTCCGGCACGCCGGCCTGGCGGGCCAGGTTGGCGATCTCGGCGTCCGGCAGGCCCGCGGTGCCCTCCACGGGCTGGTTGGCGAACAGCGTGGCGTGGAAGGCGAGGAACGCCTCGGGGGCCTGGTCGGCCACAAGGGAGGCAGCAGCAGCCGAACGCGTGGAGTAGGCCGTGCCCGCGGAGGCCCGGTCCAGGATCGACACCAGGTGGTACTCGACGACGATGTCACCGTCCGTGCGCAGCTGGGCGAGGGTCGCGCCGTTCGTGGCCTCGAACTCCCGGCAGTAGGGGCACAGGTAGTCCGAGTACACGCTGACGACGACGGCGTCCGGGTCGGCTCCGTCCACCGTGCCGGCAACACCCGCCGGGCCCACCGGGATGGCGCCGGACTCGGTCGAGCCCTGTGGTCCGTCGGTCGCGTCCGAGAGGGGTGCCGGCGCCGGGTCGGCCTTGTCCGGGACCTGGTTGCGGGTGTCGTCCGCGACCGGGCTCGCCGCGTCGGTGATCCCCTCGGTGTTGGTGTCCAGGTTGCTGAAGATGATGATCGTGAGCGCGGCACCGATCACGAGGGCGGCGAAGCCGACCACGACTCCGGCGATCGCCATCCCCCTGCCGCCGGCCGCGGCGGCCCGGCGCAGGCCGATGAAGCCGAGGACGACCGCGACGATCGCCGCGACGACGCCGAGCACGCTGATGAACGGGACCACGGCGAGCACGAAGGCGACGATCGAGACGATCAGGGCACCGATTGCCATGCCGTTGTGGGGTGCGGGCTGGGCGAACCCGTAGGGCTGGTCGGAGGGCTGTGGGGGGTACGACTGCCCGGGACCCGGGTAGGCCGGGCCGGGAAAGGGAAGCTGCGGACCGGGTTGGGCGGTGTACTGCGGGTTGGCCGGTTGCCCATAGGGCGCATCCGGTGCCCGGTACGGGGCGAACGGCTCCTGATCGGGCGCGCGGTACGGGTTGTCGCCGGGCGGTACGGAGCCGTTGTCCTCGCTCATGGGTAATGCTCCATCGGTAGCTCGGCCCCGGACCCTCCGAGGCGAAACCGCGTCTGCCGCTCGGTCCGGCCCACCAGGCGGCCCGGGCGCCTCCGGCGCCTCCTGGTCCATCGGGCGGCGTGTGCCGTGGCTTGACCCCTGGGAGCGTACTCACCGCGTCCCATGGTTCGCTCAGGCCCGGTCCGTCGAGCCACCGAGCGCCCAGCCCTCGGGCCCCGCGAGCTCCGCCGCCGCTGCGGGCCCCCAGGACCCAGGCGGGTAGGGCTGCACCTGCGGCCGGTCCGGCCCGAGCAGGGGCGCGAACGCCCGCCAGGCGTCGGCCAGCCCGGCCGGCGTCGTGAACAGGGTGTGATCCCCGTGCAACACGTCGTCCAGCAGGGACGCGTAGGGCGGCAGCGACTCCCCATCGACGTCGTCCAGGTCCAGCCGCGCGGTCCCGAGCTCCAGGTCGAGGTCCGGCCCAGGCCGCTTCACCGCCGCCGTCACCTCGATCGCCCCGTCGCCCGCGAGCGAGACCGAGACCCGTCCGACCGGCACCCGGTCCCCGTACAGGGACCCCGGGTCCCGCCGCAGGACGAGCGTGACCCGTTGCGCGGACGCGGCCATCCGCTTGCCGGTGCGCAGCAGGAACGGCACCCCGCGCCAGCGCTCGTTGTCGATCCACAGCCGGGCGGCGATGAACGTGTCGGTCGTCGAGCCCTCGGCAACACCCTCGAGCTGCCGGTACCCCTCGAACTGCCCGAGCACGACGTCGTGCGCGACGTCCAGCTCCCGGAAGCAGACGAGCGCGTCTTCGCGCGCCCGCGCCAGGTGGCTCGCCGCCAGGTGCTGCGGCGGCTCCATCGCCACCTCCGCCGCGACCTGGAACAGGTGCGACACCACCATGTCCAGCGCAGCGCCCGTGCCGTCGTAGAACTCCGCGCGCTGCCCGACGCCGAGCGTCTCCGGCACGTCGATCTGCACCTGCGCCACGTGGCGGCGGTTCCAGACGGCCCCGAACAGCTCGTTGGCGAACCGCAGCACGTGCAGGTTCTGGGTGGCCTCCTTGCCGAGGAAGTGGTCGATCCGGAAGACCTGCTGCTCCTCCAGCACGTCGTGCACGACGGCGTCCAGCTCCCGGAACGTCTCGGATGAGGTCCCGTAGGGCTTCTCGTAGACCACCCGTACCGTGTCCGGGTGCCCGTCGTGGCCCCTGGTCAGGCCGTGCGCGGCGAGCGCCTTGGTCAGCGGCTCGAACGCCTGCGGCGGGATGGCCAGGTAGTGCACGACGACGACGTCGGCCGGGTCCGTCTCCGCGGCGTCAGCCAGGACGCCGCGCGCCTTCTCGATCGCGGCCGGTAGCTCGCCGGGGTCGTCCTCGCCCACCTCGCCGGGGTCGTCCTCGCCCACCTCGCCGATGAAGGCGGAGTGCTCGGTGAGGGCCGCGTCGTCGTCGTCCCCGGTCCCCTCCTGGCCGAACTCGGTCAGAGAGTCCCGCATCAGGTCCTGGTACTCCTGCGTGCTGATCACGTTGCGGCCGGTGCCGAACAGCGCCCAGTGCGCGGGCAGCAGGCCGCGGTGGTGCAGGGTGGCCAGGGACGGGATGACCAGGCGGCGGGCGAGGTCGCCGCGGCCGCCGTGCAGCACGAGCACCAGCGGAGCCCCGGGCGTGGCGTGCGTGGAGTGCGCGGGCTCGGTGGGCTGGTCGGGCTTGTCGGCGCGGGCGATCATCGTCCGACGCTACGTCGGGGCGGGCAGCGCCACCCACCGAGCGGGTCACCTCCTTCTCCGCCAGTTCTCCGGCGCGCCTCGGGCTTGCCCGCGACCCGGCCGGAGCGGTTCCTTGACCGGCCCACCGTCGCGTCAAACGATGGACCCGTGCGGCTCCCAGGCAGAGCGGTCCGCGCTCGCCACCAGATCGCTGGGAAGGGGCCACCATGACGCCGGCCATCCGCACTGTCGGGCTGGTCAAGGACTACGGCAAGGTCCGTGCACTGGACGGCCTGGACCTGGAGGTCGAGTCCGGGCAGGTCTTCGGGTTCCTCGGGCCCAACGGTGCCGGCAAGTCGACCACCATCCGCCTGCTGCTGGACCTGCTGCGCCCGACGGCCGGCACCGTTGAGGTGCTGGGTCAGTCCCCGAGGGAGGGCGGTCCGGCGCTGCGCGCCCGGATCGGTTACCTGCCCGGCGAGCTCGGGCTGCCCAGCCGCAAGACGGCGGGCGAGTACCTGTACTACCTCGCTCGACTGCGTGGCGGGCGGGGCGCGGAACGCATCGACGACCTGGCCAAGCGGTTCGGCCTGCAGCTGGACCGCCCGCTGCGGGCGCTGTCCAAGGGCAACAAGCAGAAGGTGACGATCGTGCAGGCGTTCATGCACGACCCCGAGCTGCTGGTGCTGGACGAGCCGACCTCGAGCCTCGACCCGCTGCTGCAGATGGAGTTCCGGCGCCTGGTCGACGAGGCGAAGGAACGCCGCGCGACGGTGTTCCTGTCCTCGCATGTGCTGGCCGAGGTCGAGGAGATCGCAGGCAGCGTGGCGATCGTCCGGGCCGGCCGCATCGTCGACGTCGACGACGTGGGGGCGCTGCGTGAACGCGCCGGCCAGGACGTGCTGCTCCGGTTCGCCTCGCCGATCGACGCGTCCGAGCTGCGCGGGGTGCCGGGGCTGACCGACCTCGTCGTGGACGGCGTGACGGTCACCTGTCGCATGCACGGCGAGCCCGGCCCGCTGCTGGCGGTGGCCGCGCGCCACCACGTGGTGCGCTGGCAGGCCAAGGACCGCGACCTGGAGGACCTGTTCATGGAGTTCTACCGCGACGTCGTGCCGGTCGGCGTCGACCCGGTCGACCGACCCGGGACCGGGACGGAGGGCGACCGATGAACGCGCGGACCGGGACCGTCATGGGCGGCGCGCTGCACGACCACCGGCACGGGCTGGTCGGCTGGTCCATCGCCGTCGCCCTCGCCGCCACGATGTACACGGTGTTCTACCCGTCGATCGGCGTCACCAAGTTCGAGGTGATGCTCGACACGATGCCGGCGTTCGCCAGGGTGATGGGCTTCGATGCGATCGTCTCGGCCTCCGGCTATGTCGGCGCGACGGTGTACTCCCTGCTCGGCGCCCTCCTGGTGCTGGTCTGTGCGATCAGCCTGGGCGCGCGCCTGATCGCCGGCGACGAGGAGGCCGGCACGCTCGAGCTCGACTTCGCCGCGCCCGTGCCTCGCATCCGGGTGTACCTCGAGCGACTGGCGGTGCTCTGGCTCACCGTGCTGGTGCTCGTCCTGAGCATCACGACCACGCTGCTGATCCTGTCGGTCATGCTCGACCTGGGTCTGGCGCCGATGAAGCTGGTCGCGACCAGTGGCGGACTGCTGCTCTTCGGTGGCGGGCTCGGCACGGTCGCGTACGCCGTCGGCGCGGCGACCGGGCGGCGGAGCACCGGCATCGCTGCGGCGTCGTCGCTCGCGACGGTCGCCTACCTCTTCAACTACCTGAGCCCGCTGATCGACGCCCCGTGGATGGAGACGTGCTCGCCGTTCTCCTGGTACATCGGCCACGAGCCGTTGCTGAACGGGTTCGACCCCGGGGGCCTCGCCCTGCTCGCGGCCCTCGCGGTGGTCGTGGGAGTGGCCGGCTGGGTGCCGTTCCGCAGGCGCGACCTGATGGTCTGAACCCCGCGGTCCGGTCGCGGTCCGGCCCCTGTCCGGATTCACCCTCGGCGGCGGTCATCACCACGCCCGGAGCGTCGATGACCTCAGGGTCGGTCGCGCAGCAGGCGCGACCTGCGACCGGGTGAGGGCAGCATGGCCAAGGGGATCGCAACGGCGAGCAGGACGGCAGTCGTGCACGGGATGCACCCGATGCGCGGCTACCCGGTGACGTGCCGGATCACCCCGGTGTCGGGACGGGCGACCTTCCTGGTGGAGAGCGCGGACGGCCAGATCGACGACGACGACGCGTGGCAGTACGCGGCGAGGGAGTCCCTCGTCCTGTCGGTCGAGCAGACCCTCGAGCTGGTCGAGAGGGTCGCCCGGCGGGCGTGAGCGCACTGCTCGTCCCGCCCGACCCGATGTGGCACGCTGCGGGATCGTGAGCAACCGACGGGACCTGGCGCTGCTGCTCGCCGGTGCCGCGGTCTCCACGATCGGCACATCCCTGACGCTGCTCGCCGTCGCGATCCACCTGCGCCCGCTCGGCCCGGTGTGGGTGGCGGTGGCGATGGCGGCCGACTGGGTGCTTGGTGGGGCGGCGAACGCGGCGCAACGGGTGGCCATCAACGCGCTCATCCGGTCAAGGGTGGCCGATGCCCTGCGCGGCCGGGTGTTCGCCGCGGTGGGGGCGTTGTTCCAGGCCGGGAACGTCGCGGGCCTTGCCGCCGGGGCGGCGGTGGTCGGCGTGATCGGCGCCCGGTCGAGCCTGCTGGCCGCCGGGGCCGCGGCCGCGTTGGTGGGCGCGGCCATGTGGTTGGTCGGCCAAGGCGCACTCGGCCGAGTCAGCCCAGCCGGGAGATCGTGAACGCGGTGAGGAACCCGAGCGTGGTGACGAGCCCGGTGAACATGTGGGTCTTCTCGAACGCCTCCGGGATCATCATGTCCGCGACCATCGTGAGGATCGAGCCGGCAGCGGTGGCTGTGATCAGCGCGACGGAGCTGGGTGACGCCCCCTCGAGGGTGACGCAGCCGAGGGCCGCTGACGGCGCCACGACCACCCCGATCAGCCCCCAGACGGTGAACACGTAGCGGGCGGAGCGCCCCGCATGCTTCATGCCCGCGGCGCTGGACAACCCCTCCGGCAGGTTCGAGATGACGATGGCGACGGCGACGGCGACGCTCACCCCTGAGTCGCTGAGCAGGCTCGCGCCCAGGACGATCGTCTCCGGGATGCCATCGAGCAGCGACCCGACGGCCATCGCCACGCCGCTTCCGGCCTGCTCGGACTCGGAGGGCTGATGGCCCGGCCCGGAGCGCTTGCGGTGCCGGGCGCCGGAGCGGCCGAGGAGCGCGTTGACCAGGACGTACGCCTGGCGCCGCCGAGGAAGCCGGTGATTGTCGCGCCGAGGCCGCCGGAGTCCGCGGCCTCCTGCGTGAGGTCGAAGGCGAGGGCTGAGATCAGCACACCGGCGCCGAACGCCATCACGGTGGCGATCACGTGCGGCCGCGGGCGGGTGGTCCAGCCGACCAGGGCGCCCACCACGAGCGCGCCTCCGGCGACCATGCCCCACGCGGCCGCCATGACCCATCCCGTCACGTCGGTCTCCCGTCCTGTGCGAGCCCGCCGGTCCCTCGTCGGATCAGCCGTGCCGCGAACCCGGTGACCCAGTACTGAGCCGCCAGGAGGGCGGCGCCACCCACCACGACGAGCCCGACCACCATGGGAGTGGTCACCTCGAACGGCAGGGCGAGCATGCCCTCGAGGTCCGCAGCTGTCGAGGGGCTGGCCAGGGCAAGGGCCGCCGAGGCAACACAGAAGAACGCGAGCCAGCCGACCGTCGTCCGGCGCGTCGCCCGGATGCCAAGCCCGCCGCGCGCGGCGAAGGCCCCGGCCACCGCGCCGAGGGCGAGCTGGGGGACCGGGACGCCCATGAACATGCCGAAGACGAGCACCGAGCAGAACCCGTACAGCCCGACCAGCACCGGGCCGGGGAGCGAGTACCCGCGGCGGAGCAGGCGTGGCAGGAGCGTGACGTCGACCAGCAGGCCGGTGGCCAGGCCAGCCAGCGCCGCGACCACGATGGCTGGGCCGGTCACGAACGGCAGGCTCAGCCACCAGCCGGCCTGGAACAGGACGACGGGCGCGACGGCGCCGTAGAGGATGCCGAGCAGAATGCGGTCGGCTGTGGTCAGCGGCGCGCGCGCCAGGTCCGTGGATGGCTGATCATGTGGTGTCTGCACGTCCCGCCTCCGAAGCTCGTCGCGCTCCGACCGTAGGACGTTGTGCCGCCGGCCCGCAGTCGGTCCGGTGTGCGACCGGTGCAGGTTGCGCACCAGGAAGACGCCCGCGCCGCTCAGCCCGACCAGTCCTGGATCGCCAGACCGCCCCCTGCGAACTCCCCGCCGGCGGCGGCGTCCTACCCCTCGACGGGCGTGAGCACGAGGACCGGGATCTGCCGGGTCGTCTTGCGCTGGTACGCCGCATAGTCCGGCCAGGCGGCGCAGGCGCGCTGCCACCAGAGGTCGCGCTCCGGGCCGGCCACCTCGCGTGCGATGTAGTCCTTCTTCACGGCGCCGTCCTGCAGCTCGACGTGCGGGTCGGCGACCAGGTTGTGGTACCAGACGGGGTGCTGGGGCGCTCCGCCGAGAGAGGCCACGACCGCGTAGTGACCGTCGTGCTCCACCCGCATCAGCGGCGTCTTGCGCACCGCGCCGGTCTTCGCGCCGGTGGAGGTGAGCACGATGATCGGGGCGTCGCGCATGGTGTTCGCCTCGGTGCCGCCGGTGGCTTCGAAGCGCTCGACCTGGTTACGGGAGTGGTCGACTGGGCTGGGTGCGTACTCACCGGAGAGGGGCATGTCTTGGCAACGGCGGGTGGGCCGATCGGCATTCCCGCGGACGGTGCCCAGAGGATGCGGTGTCTGCCGCGCCCACGGCGCTGACCGGCACAAACACCGTCGCGCGGGCCTGTCGGGGGTCGTCCGGGGGTACTTCGTCACCCGATCGTGTCGCGGACTTGACCTCGGTTGCGGATGCGCCGATATGGCCCCAAGTGCGTCACCCCCTGGGCGCACCCCCCTCCGGCTCGGGAGCCCCGTCATGGCCACCATCTCCGCGCTGCGCCCGTCGTCCGTTCGCTCCCTTGGGGTGACGGCCGTCCTGGCGCTCGCCCTCGTCGGTGTGGCGCCTGGTGCGGCGCAGGCCGCGGGTGAGCTGCCCGGCGGGACGGTGGCCGCACCGGTGGTGGCGCCGGTCGACACCCTGCATGGCGGGTCATTCGGGGCGACGAACGTGGGCGTGAGCACGCCTGGACGCGCTGTGAACTACCAGATCGACGTCACGTGGTACTCCTTCACGCCGGCGGTCTCCGGTGATCTCCAGCTGCGGGCGGACGCGAGATCGACGAACTTCGACATCTCGTTGGAGCTGTGGACGGCGGGTGGCGGCCTGGTCGGCCACAACGACGACCTCAGTTCGGGGTGGAACCACTCGGGCATCGACGCACGGCTGAGCGGCGGAACCACCTACCTCATCGGGCTGGGCGGCTACTACTGGGACATCGCCGATCCCAGCATCGGGTGGTTCAGCACCG
This sequence comes from Actinomycetales bacterium, assembly GCA_038204895.1. Classification (GTDB taxonomy): domain Bacteria; phylum Actinomycetota; class Actinomycetes; order Actinomycetales; family Cellulomonadaceae; genus Actinotalea. The sequence goes on from JBBRCL010000018.1 coordinate 44,568, forward strand.
GCACCGGAACTCTCACGCTCGGCTTCACCCCGTCGCTGCCGACGGTCCCGCAGAACCTGCAAGTTGTCGCGGGTGACGAGAGCGCCCAGGCGTCGTGGGCGGCGCCGGCCGACCCGTCCGGGCTCTTCCAGTACGCGTTGATCTGCACGGTGGGCGGTGGCGCCGAGTTCGCCTGCGGCTCCACCGTCGCTCCCGCCCCTGGTGAGGCGCCGGCCACGACGTACTCGTTCACCGGGCTGACGAACGGGATGACCTACACCGTTCGCGTGGTGGCGGAGAACGCGCTCGGCTTCTCACCGTCGACCCTGCCGGTCTCGGCCACGCCGCAAACGCCGTCGGTGACGACGGTCCGGACCGATCCGACGCCCCTGGTGAGCGGCGACCCCTTCGACGTGGTCGTCCAGGTGACGTCGCACGACGTCGCCGTGCCGGACGGGACCATCGACGTGGCCATCGACGGCACGCCGTACACGGACGTCCCCCTGGTGGGTGGGCTCGCGACGGTGTCCATGCCGGCGCACCTGGCTGGCTTCGTGCCGGTCGAGGTGACCTACGCCGGGACGGCCGCGATCCTGTCGGGCGGGACCGATGTGGCGTTCGAGGTGGCAAAGCGCAGCCAGACCGTTGACTTCACCGCGCTGCCGGCCGGCCTGACGTACGCGGGCGACCCGGTGACGTTGGTGGCGTCCGCCACCTTTGGCATGTCGGTGACGTTCTCCGCGTCGGGCGCCTGCACCGTCGATGGTGACGTGCTCACGCTCAGCGGCGTGGGTGACTGCACGGTGACCGCAGCGCAGGCCGGTGACTCCGAGACCGAGCCGGCGTCGTCCAGCCAGACGGTGTCCGTTGGCCTGCGCCCGCAGGTGCTGACCCTCGACGAGCTGGCCCCCATGGTCTACGGCCAGACGCCGGTGGCCATCGTGGCGATCTCGAGCGTCGGCCTGCCGGTGACAGTGGTGGCCGAGGGCGCGTGCGCCCTGGTCGACGACGAGCTGACCACGACGGGCATCGGCGACTGCGTCGTGACCGCGACCCAGGCCGGTGACGCCCTGAACGCCCCGGCTGAGGCCGTGGTGCGCACAGCCGTCGTGGTCAAGCGGCCGGACACGATCACCCTGTCGACGCTCCCGGCCCTGATCCGGGGCAACGCGTCGATCCCGGTGAGCGCGACCTCGCTGTACGACCTGCCGGTGACGATCGTTGCGACGGGTGCCTGCACGTTCTCCGGCGGGTTCGTCTCCATGGTGGACGTCGGCACCTGCATGGTGACCGCGACGTCGGACGGCGATGAGGTCACCGAGCCTGCCTCGGCGGCAACGTCCGCGACGGTCGTCGCCGAGCCGGCGTCGGTGTTCGCCCAGATCGTCGGCCAGGTAGGTGACGTGGCGACCTCCGTGAGCGGCCGGGCGTCCGGCACCTGGCTGCGGCCGGGCACGGCGCTGATCCTGACTGTGTACTCGGCGCCGCAGAGCGTCGGCTCGATCCCGGCCCGCCTGGACGGCACCGCGATGGCGACCGGGACCCTGCCGGCCCTTGCCGAGGGCACCCACCACCTGGTGGCCCGCGGCACGGCGCTGGACGGGACGGTGGTGGAGGACTCGCTGGCCTTCGGGGTGGACGAGGACGGGATCATCGTCTGGATCGGCACGGCGCCGAGGCTGGCCGCCACCGGCGCCGACGTCCAGGAGGCGGGCATGCTCGCCGTGCTCTGGCTGATCACCGGCGCGAGCCTGCTGGTCATCAGGCGGCGGTTCGTGCTGCGGCGCGGGGCTGTCCTGGCGTAGCGCTCAGTCCCACCACAGCGCTCAGTCCCACCACAACGACCAGCACGGCTCGTTGGGTCGCCACGGGTTGATCCGCGCCATGATCTCGTGCGGTGGGCAGCGGGCGTCGTCGATGCCCAGCTCGTGCTGGACGAGCTCCCACAGCTCGCGGCACTGGTAGTCGGCGTGGTGCCCGGGTGTGATGGCCAGATCGGGCGCGCCGTACACGTCGACGCCCTCGGCGGTGATCCGCTCGTCGCGCCGGGCGGGGCCGATCAGGTAGCCGTGCACCTCCACGTCGTCGGGATGGGCGACGGCGGCGCGGAGCAGCGTGCCAAGGGTCGGGGCGTCGTTCTGCCGGTCCTCGAGCTGGATCGGCGTGAGCCGGTCGAGCAGCATCGCGCCGGCGGTCGCGTCCAGGCCGGCGAACCGGGCGAGGTCGGCGTCGTCGTCGGGTGAGTGGGTGAGGAAGGGCTGCACGACGTCGGGCACGTCCGCCCGGAGCAGCCAGCCGCGCTCCTCGCCCAGGTCGGTGCTGCGCGGCGCGGCGGCGTCCATCAGGACGACCACGAGCTGGTCGGAGTAGCGGGCGCGGAGGGTGGGTCCAGGCATGACTGTCCTTGTCGGCCGGGGGATGGCGCAACCAGCATCCGGCGGGGAGCGCCGCCGAGGGCGTCCGGGCTGCCGAGCCTGTGGGACGCCGTCGTGCGTTGCGCGGCTGTGGATTGCCGCGGGGCGCTCGCGAGCCGGAAAGCGCCCGCAGCGGGCCGACCCTACCTAGAGTGCCGGGCATGACTGTTCTGCTGGTCCATGGGTCCAAGCGCGGCGGCACCGCGGGCCTCGCCGAGTCGATCGGCCAGGCGTTGCGCGACCTCGGGCACGACGTGCGGGTGGAACCCGCCGCGAGAGCGCGGCAGATGGAGGGGGTCGAGGCGGTGGTGGTGGCGGGGGGCCTGTACGCGAACCGGTGGCACAGGGACGCGCGAGCGTTCGTTGCGCGCAACCGGAAGGCCCTGGCCGCGCTCCCGGTCTGGCTCGTCGCGTCCGGCCCGCTGGACGAGACCGCCGACGCCGGCACGCTGCCGCCCGTTCCGCAGGTGGCCGCGGCGGTCGCGATGATCGGCGCGCGCGGCGAGACGACCTTCGGCGGCTTCCTGTCGCCGGACGCCGCGGGCTTCCCGGCCAGCTCGATGGCCAAGACGAAGTCCGGCGACTGGCGCAACGAGGACCGGATCCGGGCGTGGGCCGGCCAGGTGCACGAGGCGCTCGTGGGCTGAGCGGTGCGGCGGTCCCAGGCGCCCCGCGCACCTCACTCGCGGCGCCCCGCGCACCTCACTCGCGAATGGCATACTTCGCGGCCCGTCTTGCTGGTAGGAGTACGGCATGGTCCAGCAGGTCGTCCTCGCCGTGCAGGGCGACGGGTCGGCGGAACCGGCAGACGTGCCGTCGAGCTCCGCGCGGCCGTTGAGCCTCGCGTGGCCGCACTGGCGCCGGGAGGCGCTCCTGCTGGTCGTGCTCTACCTGCTGTACGGGGCGATCCGCAACCTGGCACCCGACCAGGTGGTCGAGGCCCAGCGCAACGCGCGGGCGATCCTCGGCGCCGAGCGCCTGCTCGGGATCGACGTCGAGCGGACGATCAACCTCGCCGGGGCTGCCCTGCCCTGGCTTGTCATCCCGGCCAACTACTACTACGCCACGATGCACATGGCGGTGACGGCGGCGGTGCTGGTCTGGCTGTACCGGCGGCGGCCCGCACACTACCCGCGCACCCGCGCCGTCCTGCTGACGATGACCCTGATGGCGCTGGTCTGCTACTGGCTGTACCCGCTGGCCCCGCCCCGGCCGATGACCGGCGGCGGGTACATCGACACGGCGCGCGTGTTCACCCTGTGGGGCGTGACGCCGTCGGACGACCTGGTCGCGTTGTCCAACCAGTACGCCGCGATGCCGTCCATGCACGTGGGCTGGGCGCTGTGGTGCGGGGTGGCCGTCGTGATGCTCGCGCAGCGCCGCGTCGTGCGGGTGCTCGGCGCCCTCTACCCGGTCCTGACGCTTGCCGTCGTGGTCGTGACCGGGAACCACTTCGTGCTCGATGCCATCGCCGCGGTGGCATTCTTCGTCGTTGCGTCGTTGCGTCGTTGCGTCGTTGCGTCGTTGCGTCGTTGCGTCGGTGATCGTGACCGCCAGCATGGGCCGGATGGCCCTGGGCGCACCGCGCCGGGGCTTGGTGGAGCGGGGTGTGGTGGAGCCGGCGAGCGTCGTCGTGCCCGAGCCGGCGGCCGGTGTCGGAGCCGACGTCGGCGCGCGGGAGTGGTCCGACCACCCGTAGCGTTGGGATCACCATGGACATCAATGACATCCCGCTCACCACGATCGACGGCGAGCGCACCTCCCTCGCGGAGTACGCCGACAAGGTCAAGCTGATCGTCAACGTTGCGTCGCGGTGCGGGTTCACGCCGCAGTACGCCGCTCTCGAGAGGCTGCACCAGACCTACGGGGACCGCGGTTTCACGGTGCTGGGCTTCCCGAGCGGGCAGTTCCTGCAGGAGCTGGGCAGCGCCGAGGAGATCAAGGAGTTCTGCTCGCTGAACGTAACTGGTCAGGTTGTCAAGGCTGCTGAGGGGTTGCGTGAGCCGCATTGACGACCGGGCTCGTTCTGTGGGCTGATTGGTTTGTTGCTCCGGACGTGATTGGACGCATCCACTAGTATCTATTTGTTTCGCTGTGC
>JBBRCL010000019.1:0-47731 GCA_038204895.1 Actinomycetales bacterium
ACGCCATACCCTGATCCCAGACACGCCGTTCTCCTGTCACCGGTTCCGAAGCCTTCGCAAGCCCGAAACCTAGACCGGAGACGGCGTGTCGTCATCTCACCCGGCCGAACCCACCCACGAATGCGTCACAAGAGCCGGAAAAGGGACGGTCCCCCCAGCCCGCGTTCACAACCTCGGGGCAACCCCGCCGGCGACCAGACGTCCCGCCACGACCAGCTGTTCGAGGACCCGGTCGGCCGCCTGCTGGTGCAGGTCGTCAACGGCCTCTTTGGACAGACCCGCCACGTGCGGCGTCAGGATGACGTTGTCCGTTCCTGTCAACGGGTCGTTCAAGCCCGGCGGCTCGAACTCGCGCACGTCCAGAGCGGCCCCTCGAAGTGGTCCGGTGCGCAGGGCCTCCGCCAGGGCAGCCTCGTCGACGAGGCTGCCACGAGCGACGTTGACCAGCACCGATCCCGGCCGCATGAGACCCAATGCCCGGCCATCGACCAGGTGGTGCGACCCAGCGGTCAGCGACGAGCAGAGGATGACCGCGTCGCTGCCCGCAAGCAACTCCTCCCATGGGACCCGTTCGACCCCCTCCGGCACGGCGTCGGGCGGGAGGAACGGGTCGGTCCCCAACACCCGGCACCCGAACGCCCCGACCAGGCGGGCCACCACCCCGCCGATCCGCCCCAGCCCGACGACCCCCACAGTCACGGCCGACACCCGCCGGACCTCGTTGAGCTCCGGGATCGCCGGCAGGTCCCACTGACCGGCTGCGGCCGCCCTCGCCAACGGCAGCAGCGCATGCTGCAGCGCCAAGAACATGGTGACCGCGTGGGTCGCGACCTCCTCGGTGCAGAAACCCGGCACGTTGCTGACCGGTATGCCCAGCCGTGCCGCCTCGTCGGTGTCGACCGAGTTCATACCCACGCTGTAACAGAGGATCCCCACGCAGTGATCGAGAAGGCTCAGGTGGGCGGACTCCAAATGCTCGCAGACGATGAGCAGATCCGCCTGTGGCAGCAGGTCCGGCAGGTCGTCCGGCGTCCTCGGCAGCACGAGCTGCACCCCGTGCTCGGCCAGTCGCCGACGCTCGGGCTCGTAGGACCACGGGACGTAGGTGATCGGGTCGTAGACCAGCACCTGGATCATGAGCTCCTCCTGTCACCTGCGCAGCGGCCCGCGCCCATCTCGATCTCATCGGCCCCGATGACAAGCCCGCGCGGTACCGCCCCTGGCATCGACGCCCGCACCTGCCGGTAGACGACCGACGCCATGGCCTCCACGGCCTGCCGTGTGTGGGCAGCCAGGTGCGACGTCAGCAGGATCCGGTCGTGCATGGACAAGTCGGCGAGCGTGGCGAGCAGCGAGCCGCCGCCCCCGACGGACCCGTCATCTTCGACATCCGACAGGAACGCCCTCACCACCCCGTCCGTATTGCGCCGGCCAGCGCCACCGGATCGCCCAGAGACGAGCCAGCCGTGTTCACTAGCAACGGTCTCCTCTGCACCACGGCGAGCCAGCCCTCGGTGGCGACCACCTCGCCTGCCGGCAGGTGCAACGACACAACGTCGCACCTCCCGGCCAGGTCCTCCGGGCCGCACGGGGGCGCACCGAGGCTCGCGAAAGTCTCCGGCGGCACGTGGGGATCGTGCGCCAGCACAACCATCTCCAAATGCCCTCAGGCGCCCGCACAGCCGTCGGCCAAACTGCCCGAAGCCCCACAGTCCGGTGACCGTCTCGTTCAGCGACCTACGGAGCGCCCGATTCCCCGGGGTGACCAGACCGCTAAACCCCGCCATGATCATCGCCAAGGTCAAGTCGGCCACGGCAGCGGCCTTCGCGCCCGCCGTCGAGGAGGCCAGCGCCCCCCGGCCGTCGACCACAGTCAGGTCGACGTTGTCCACCTCCGTCCCGTAGCGGGTCACCAGCCGCAGACGGTCGGCAAGCGCCAAGTGCGCCTCCGTGACCGGGACCGACACCGGCCACTGGGGCACTCGGGGCCGCGGCTCGCCGAGGGTGGCCCAGGTCGTGGGCGGGCGAGGCGAGCACGACCTCATCCCCGTCGTCCGTCAGCATCGACTGGTAGTCCACCGACGCCGAGGCAAGGTCCGGCTGGTGATCAGTAGGACGTCTGGCTCAGCCATCGAGACCTGCCAGGCGCCGGGTACGGAACCACAGTGCCGCGTCCAGCGAGACCCGCCCAGACCCCTCGGTCATCAGACGTGAACGCTCCGATCTCTCGCCGGGGACCCGGATGGGCACGTCTGGGTCCTGGCGGCGACCGGACCGGATCTGTGTCAGGAGCCGCGTGGTCTCATCGACGATATGGTCCCGCGGGCGGAAGTGATCGACTCTGGTGGCCAGGACGACCAAGCCGTCGGAGCCGGGTACCGCGTCGCGTCCCGCTTTGCCGCCGATCATCGGCCCGGCAATCAGTTCGATCAGCAGCCCCAGCCCGTAGCCCTTGTGTCCCGCCATCGGCAGCTGCGCACCCTCCACCGCGTCCCGGGGGTCGGTGGACGGACGCCCTGCCGCGTCGATGACCGTCGAAGGTGGTGCAGGCAGCCCCTGGGATGCAAGCTGCTCGAGCGTGCCGTACGACACCGCCGAGGTGGCTATGTCGATGGTGACGGGTGCCGGCTCATGCGGGAACGAAAGGGCGAGCGGATTCGTCCCGAGCACCGGTTCCACCCCGCCCTCGGCTGCGACACCACTCTCGCACGAGGCCAGCACGAGCGTCAGCAGTCCCTGCAGGGCGGCCTGGCCGGCGAAGTACCCGAGCGCCCCAGTGGACCCCACGAAGCCCGTCGCCACCACCATCGCAGAGCCAGCACGCCGAGCCTCGTCGATCGCCGCGTCCGTGCAGCGCTGGGCGACGACGATCCCGAGTTGCCCGTGACCGTGGACCTCGATCAGGCCGGGCGACACCGGCTGCACCTCGATCGGGGCCGGCAGCGGCTGATCGGCGATCGCTGCTAGCATCCCTGACAGACGCTGAAGGCCGTGGGTCCGGCGACCGGCGGCCTCGGCGTCCGTTACGTAGTCGACCAGGACGGCCGTGGTGGCCGGATCGACGTCGTGAGCGTGCAGCACCAGCGCGACCACCTCACGCAGATCGGCCAGGGCCACCTCGACCATCAGGTCATCGCTTCCGCCTGCGGGCGCAGGCGGAACAGTTGCTCGCCCGCGTGCGGCACCATGATCGAGTGTTCGGTGGACCGTGCACCGAACGTCGCTGGGTCTATCGTCCGGTGGTCGTGCCAGGCGAGATCTGCGGCCTCACCCCGTTCCCTCGAGATCCCGGTCGCCAGGGCGACGGTGACCCGGCATCGCTCGCCACGCACCGCGTCGTAGTAGCCGCCACCCCGCACATGAGTCGAGTGGGCAAGCGCGCTGAGCGGTTCGTTCCCGAAATCGTCCCACTGCGCCAGGAAGTACTTCAGGCAGTGGTACCCAATCCCGTCGAGCGCCTCGTAATGGGTCGCCGAGAACTCGGTGATGTGCGCGGCGAGGATGGTGAGCGTTCCTCCGTCGGCGATGACCGGGTCAACCTTGTACATGCTCTTGCCGCCTGTCCACGTGCCGGCATCCGGGGTTGGCAGGGCGGCGAGGGCGTCGTCATAGGGCTCGTCCACGTAGGTCACGTGCGTCTGCGCCGACCAGTCGGCGGCCTGTTTCCGGGCCTGCTCCGGGGCGCCGATCGCCAGTCCGAGGGCGGCACAGTCGGGGGTGGTCACCATCGCGACACCGCTGCGCGCCGTACCCCTCAGCGCCGCGGCTGCGTCGATGACCGCCCGCACCGGGGTCGTTCCCGGAGTTCCGATGATCCGGCTCGACCCGATCATCGCGCCCAGCCACCGGGTCCGGGAGATCATCTCGGGACCGGACACCCAGGGCAAGAGATACTTGTTACCACCGGAGAACCCCACCACCTGGTAAAGGAACACCGGCCCCAGGACCAGCACCCGGTCAGCGGCGCCCACCGATGCGTTGACGTCGACCGGGATCGACTCGCGCAGCCTGCCACCGCCCAGCCGCTCGATGGCCTCGGGGGACAGCGCCCCGATCCGCATCAGGGAACCTGGCTGCCGCCATGTATGGTTCGCGATCCGGACCCCGCGGAAGCGGATCGGCCACTCGTCGACCGGCACCCCCACCATCACCCCGATGTCGGCCTCGCTCATCGGCTGACGGGTGCCGAGCGCGACGATCACCTTGACGGTGCACCGGTGTCGGCCAGCCGGCGAGACACGCGCAGCCCGCGAGTCCGGCGGCGCATGGGCCGACACCGCCCGCCGCCGAGCCACCCAGTCCGCCCTACATCCAGCCACCCCCACCCGGGCCGGGCTCGCCGTCATCGCGCGTCAGGCCAGAGGAGGTCGAGTGCCCGCCTCGCGGCAGCGACAAGGGACGGGCCGCAACCCGGGTCGAAGCACTGCGGCTGGCCGTAGAAGTAGTGCGCCTCCTCTATCTCGTACCCGCCGTGCTCGTACTCAGCGGGCGGATGGGGCACGTAGCCGGGAACGCCGTTGCAGTACCCGAGCACGAGCATGTCTCGTCCGGGAGCACCGGCGCGGATGTCGAGCGATATCTGCACGAACGCCTCCCCTGGCACCGTCACCACCGTGAGGTCGCCCCACTGATGGGCACTCACGGCTGCGACGAGGGACGACACTGAGGACGACTCCCTGAGCGAGCGGAGCCAGGTCTGCCGACCGCGCAGGATGACCTCCCGGTCGCTCGGGACCGGGCCGACGAGCTCGGCGTCGACCTCGGCCTCGTACCGGTCCAGCTCGGCCGGGGACGGCCGCTCGGCGAACGGCATGACGACCTCACCCTGCACCGCTGCGATTGCGGCCGGCCCGGTGCGGATCTCCACGGCGAGGTCGGCGACCACGTCGCCCAGCAGTCGGCCGACCCTGGCGGACTCCTCGAACGTCCGCAGCGCCGACCTCGACGGATCCATGCTGTCGTGAGCCGAGTGCCCCGTGTTGACGTCCCCGCAGCAGCCCTGGAGGAACACCGCGACCGCCCCGTCGACCCGCTCCTCGACCCGGCGCCGGGCCTCACCAGGCCAGTCCGCGGACAGCATGAGGTTGGTGGGACCCAGTACGACTGGATGACAGGCGTAGGAGAACAGGACGGCCATTGGCTCACCCTGGGCGTCGTCCACCCGGACCGCTGTGACCGTCGGATCGACGATACCGCCCTCGTGACGCCGATTGTGCGCGACGGTGCGCTCCCTCCCGTACCCGTGACCGATCCGGGCAGGCCTGCGGGCCTCCCAGGCGCGGACTGCCGTCGCGACCAACTCGCTCTCCAACCAGGTCACATATTCCGGGTCGGCCCCCTCCCCGAGGCCGCCCACGGCGGAATGCGGCCCGGCGTGGGTGTGGGTGACCGACACCACGACGGACGCCAACCCTAGCCCGGTGTTCTCGCTGATCGCGCGGCGGAGCTCGTCGCACTGCGCGATGGTGAGCATCACCAGGTCGGCAGCGAGGACGATCGAGGCGTGGGGCCCGTCCTCCAGCGCGACCGCACGGGCTGACAGCGGGTCGTGCACATCGACCGACAGCTCCGTCCGGGCGGCGAACCCGGACATCGCCACCGGCCCTTGGGGGGTGATGTCGCTGACGGCCACCCCGGCCACCAAGGACCTGCTCATGATCCAGCCCTCCACACGGTGCGACCACCGCTGAGCGTCTCCAGGACACGCAGGGCGCCCTGGTCAGGTGTCCATCGAGCACGGACCAGGTCGGCACGCCGGCCGGCGACGATCCCAGTCCCATCTGCCACCCCGTCGTCGGCCCGGGCATCGATCCGGTTACCGGCCCGCGGACCGATGACCTGCAGCGGGACGGCCGAGACCGCTGCGACCACGTCGTCCGCCGGGACCGTTCCGGACCCGAGCAGCCAGCAAAGTCCGTCGAGCAACGACCGCGCGGCGCCTGCCAGGTAGCCGGTTCCAACCATGCCGAGACGACCCGTCTCGTCGAGCTCCACGAGTCCTCCTACCGGCGTCCGGTACTGCCCCACCGGCATCCCGCCGATGGCGGTGACGTCGCTGACCAGGAGCCAGCCGCCCCGGCCCTTGGCACGGACCATGGCGGTGAGGGTCGACAGATCGAGGTGGTGGCCGTCGGCGATGAACATGCCGGTCAGCCGGCGTTCGGCCAACTGCTCCCAGATGAGGTTCGGGTGACGGGGCAGCATTGAGGGGACCCCGTTGCCTAGGTGGGTACTCAGGGTGGCCCCAGCGGCGGCAGCCATCCGCACGTCCTCTGGGGCCGCGAAGCAATGGCCCACAGACACCACCGTCCCACCCCGGACCGCGGCTTCGATCAGCTCCTGGGCACCCACAGCCTCGGGAGCCACCGTCAGGATCGCTACGTCCGCGGCATCAGTCAGCCGGTGCAGCTCTCGGACGTCCGGAGCACGTACGTGCTCCCGTGGATGCGCCCCCCTTGCTCCGTCGAGCGGCGAGATCCACGGTCCCTCGAGGTGGGCGCCCAGGACTGCCTGATCGACGTCATCGTCCTTGCGACGAGCGGTTGTGATGGAGCGCAGGGCATCGACCATCCGGTCCGCCGGGCCGGTAATCAGGGTCGGGCAGAAGCTCGTCACCCCGACCGCCCAGAGCCGCTCGACCACGGCCCGTACGTCGTCCGGACCGAACCCGGGGTCATTGAAGTCCACCCCCGCATATCCGTTGACCTGCAGGTCCACCAGGCCGGGCAGGAGCACCTCGTCGTCCGTCAGGTAACCGTCATCGGTCACCCCGCGATCGAGGACCTCGACCGCATCGATCCGGCGGTGCTCCACGGTGACCCGGATGCGGCCCGTGCCCGGCAGGACCCCGACGAGCTCGCGGCTCACAGCCAACGCACCCGCGAGCGGAACCGATCGATGAACCGGCTGTTGCGGGCGTCGCCGTCCGGGGCGTTGCCGCTGCGCCAGATCGTCGGTTCCACGCCGCGAGCACCCACCTCGGCGACGGCACAGGCCATGATCGAGTGCATGGCGTAGGCGTTGGCGAAGGTGGAGATCGCGGCCACCTCGTCGCTCACGCCCCCGATCGCGAGCACAGCGTCGCCCACGGGCACCTGGGTGTCGACGTGCACATCCACGACGTCGTGCAGGTTCTGCCCGCTCCGATGGCGGGCCGGATGGCCGGCCGGGATCTGGTCGGCGTGCTCACGCGAGCTCACGCCGATCAAGGTGACGCCACGCTCGCGGCACACCAGCGCCGCCTCGATCAGCGTCGCGTTGATCCCGTACGCGTTGACCAGGATCATCAGATCGCCGTGGTCCAGGCCGTTGTCGTCGATCACCACGCGCCCGTACCCCGGGGTCCGTTCGACGTTCATCGAGCGCAGGGCACCGTCGGCCAGCATCGTCCCGCTGTCGAGTATCGCGGACACGTTGACCAGCCCGCCCGCCCGGAAGAACACCTCCTGGGCCGCCAGGTTCGAGTGCCCGCCGGGGCCGTAGACGTAGATCAGCTCGTCGGCAACGACCTTGTCTGCCACCAACAACGCGGCTGCCCGTACGGAATCCTGCTGACTGACGCGGATGCCCTCCAGGTGCTCGCCGATCACGTCGGCGAAGACCTGCATGATCGACGCAACATCGGGGGACGTGGAGCGGGCAGTCGTCATGAAGGACCTCCGGAGATGGGCGTGCGGATCTGGCGCGCGGCGGCACGATCGAGGAACAGGGTCGCCGCGGGGTGGGTCTGAAGGGCGGACGCGGGTACCGCCGGGATCACCGGTCCGTCGACGGTGCGCGCCACCGCGTCTGCCTTGTGCGCCCCGGGCACCATGACCACGAGGTGCCGGGACGCGAGGACCGCCGCCACGGTGAGGGTCATCGCTCTCGTCGGCACCTCGGCGAGCGAGGCGAAGCATCCGTCGTCCACCTGCTGCTGACGGGAGGCGGTGTCGAGGTGCGCCGTCCGCACCCGGACCAAGTCGTCGATCGTCCACTGGTAGGGCTCGTTGAATGCCAGGTGACCGTTGACCCCGATTCCGATGCAGGCCAGGTCGATCGGACCGGCATCGAGCACCTCGCCGTACCGGCGACACTCCTGAAGCGGGTCTGCGTCCGGGCGGATGAGTTCGACGGCTCCTGGCCGTACCTCGTCGAACAGGTGGTTTCGCAGCCACTGGCCGAACGACCGAGGATCCTGCGCAGGGATGCCGACGTACTCGTCGAGGTGCAACGCGGTCACCTGGGACCAGGGCAGCAGCTCGGCCTTCAGCGCCTCGATCATCTCGATCTGCGACGGCGCCGAGGCGAACAGCACCCGCGCCGCGCCTTGCATTCGCACCGCGTCCCGGATGAGGTCGGCCGCGGCACTTGCCGCGGCCGCGCCGGCCAGTGCGGCGGACTCCCGTACGACCAGCCGGAGCGTGGTCGTGAGTGGGGAACCTGAGGGCATGTCACTCCTGACGCAGCTTCACGGACGTTGCACACAGTTGCAGACAATTGATCTGCAACCGGTTTCAGCACCTTACCTTTTTGGAAGTCGGTACTCAAGGGTCGCCACCGGTCGGGACACCTCGACGACCGCTGTACCGGCGCCTGCGCGACGGTGCCACAGGAGCTTTCATAGGACCCCGGCTGTCTCAACTCCGGACCGGCGCCGGACCGGTGGACCGCCGGGGGACGAACGTCGTGGGCACCCGGGCATAGCGCCGCCGCGTCGGCGGCTCGGTGAGCATCTCGAGCGCGATCCGCGCCAGGTCCTCGGGCGCCGAGGCGATGGACGACAGCGACGGGTGCAGCATCCGGGAGAAGGCGACGTCGTCGCACCCGATGACGCTGACGTCCCCGGGTACGCTCACCCGCCGCTGGCCGAGTTCGGCGAGCACGCCCGACGCCATGACGTCGTCGAAGGCCACCACCGCGGTCGCCTCGGCATCCAGCACCGCCGCGGCAGCAGCCCTGCCCCCGTCGTGGCTGGCCGCGAACGGTCCGAGCCGGACGCAGGCCAGGCCCGCGTGCTTGGCCGCCACCCGCAGCTGGGCGAGGCGCCGGCTGTTCATCCAGGAGTCCTCCGGACCGGATAGGTACGCCACCGACCGGTGACCCAGTTCGGCAAGCGTGGTGCAGGCCTGCTGTAGGGCCTGGGCATCGTCGCCCGCCACGCAGGGAAGCATCCGACTGGCACGGTTGACCATCACCGCCGGAAGTCCGCCCAGCACGCTCTTCAGGCGCAGCGACTCCATGCGCGGCGACATCATGACCAGCCCGTCCACCTGGTCACGCAGTCGCTCGACAGCCGCCTCCTCGCGCCCGACGTCCTCGGCGGTGTCCACGAGGAGCAGGGAGCGCCCCTGCTGCCACGCCGCCCGGTCCAGTGCTCGTAGGACCGGAGGGAAGAAGGGGTTCGTGATGTCCGGCACGGTGACGCCGAGCATTCCGCTCTTGCCCCCGGCCAGCCCCCGGGCATGGCGGTTGGGGTGGTAGCCGACCTCGGCTGCAGCCCGCTGGACCCGGGACCGCAGGTCTGGGCTCACCAGTTCCGGGCGCGACAGCGCCCGGGACACCGTCGAGGGTGAGACCCCGCACCGTTCGGCGATCGAGTAGATCGTCGCCATCACACCCGTCCTCTCTTGAACTTGCCGCCCTGCCAGCCCCTCACTCTACGGTTCGCCGGCAGTCTGCAACAGCGCGAACCCTCGGTTGCATTGACGGACAATCAGTCAACGCCTACGCTATGCGGATCGACACAGCCCCTAACCGAGAGGCAACTCCATGCGCCGTTTCTCATGGCTGTCGGTCGCGCTCGCGGCGACTCTGATCACCTCCGCCTGCACGTCGTCGAGCAACGACGGGCAGGCGGCTGGGGAGAAGGGCAAGACGGACACCACGCTAAGTGTGACAAGGGTGGGGCCGATCTTCCCCGTCTTTCATCCCGTCCGAGCCACTGACAACACCTATCCGCTGCTCTACCTCATCTACAGCAACCTCGTTCATCTGAAGTCGGACGAGAAGACGATCACGCCCGATCTGGCCACGTCGTGGAAGGCCTCACCGGACGCGACGACGTTCACCTTCACCCTCGCGGACAACGCCAAATGGCAGGACGGGACCAAGTTCACCGCCGACGACGTCGCGTTCACAGCGTGGTGGGCAGCGCGCTACCCCACGGCCTACACCGGACTGCCGAACGTGTGGTCGCAGATCAAGGGCGCGGACGAGACGGCCAAGACTGGCGCCGACCTTGCGGGGGTCAAGGTGCTCAGTCCCACGAGCATCGAGTTCACCCTGTCGGCACCGAACGCAGAGTTCCTGCCCTCACTCGCCAACGCGTCCAACGTCATCGTCGCCAAGCACGTCCTCAAGGACGAGACCGACAAGACCATCGAGAAGGTCACCGCGACCACCCAGTCACCGATCGGGACTGGCCCCTACAAGCTGACCAAGTACGTGCCGGACCAGTACGTGGAGTTCACGGCCAACAAGGACTACTTCGAGGGCGCTCCGAAGATCGATCACATCATCTGGAAGATTCTCCCTGACGACCAGGTCACCACACAGCTGCAGTCCGGCGCCCTGGACGTCGCATTCGGGCTCGGCGAGGACACTCGGCCTCTGCTCGCGTCGGTCAAGAACCTGGACCTGGTGGAGTCGACATCGGTTGGCATGGTCGGCCTGTACACCCGAACCGATGCCCCGGCCCTCACCGACAACCGCGTGCGGCAGGCCATCTACTACGGCATCGACCGCCAGAAGCTCATTGACACCGTGCTCAAGGGTGCCGCCAAGCCGCTGTGGAACCCACCCGGCCTGAGCTACGACGATCTCAACCACTACGCCTTCGACCCGGCGAAGGCCCGCACCCTGCTCAAGGAGGCCGGCTGGTCCGCAGGCACCACCCTCAAGCTCGTCTACTGGAAGGACGCGCCCAACGCGACAGAGGTGCTGCCGATCATTCAGCAGCAGCTCGGCGAGATCGGCGTCAAGGTCCAGCTCAACCCGCTGGAGGTCGACAACTGGGACGACATGGTCACCAACCCGTCCCGTCGCGGTGAGTGGGATCTCGACTACGAGTTCGGCGGGTCGTTCGGGCTCACCCCGGACCAGAGCTCGCGCTCATACAGCACGTGCACCGGGCCGAAGATCCAGACCGGGTACCAGAACTGCAAGTTGACCGACCTGTTTGTACAGGGTCGGGGGACCACCGACCAGGCTAAGCGAGACGCCACTTACCACAAGGCCGCCGAGATCCTCAACCAGGATGCCGACGTGGTCTACCTGTGGCAGCCGGTGCTGCTGAACCCCGTGTCCACCAAGGTCAAGGGCCTCGAGATCTATCCTTTCGACCGGCACAGCTTCATGCGCGCCAACGAGTGGAGCATGTCGTAGCCCTACCCCAGATCACGACCGGCGGACCCGATGGAGGATGAGTGCTGAAGATCCTGGTGCGACGGCTTCTCCAAGCCGTGCCGTCCCTGATCATCATCTCCTTCATCGGGTTCGCCCTGCTCTCGATTGCGCCTGGTGACCCCCTCACCGCACGGCTCGACCGTGACGCGCTGGTGCACATGTCGCCTGAGCAGCTCCAGGCCGCGCGACAGGCCCTCGGGCTGAACGACGCGCTCCCAGTTCGCTACTGGCACTGGCTGACGGGGGTTTTGCATGGCGACCTCGGATACTCGATCGTCACCGGCCAGACCGCGATGAGCGAGATCAGCAGCAGGGCCGGCGCCACCCTGATCCTGCTTGCGGCCTCAGTGATGATCGCGGTCTGCGTCGGAATCCCCTGCGGGATCCTCGCCGCCCGCTACCCGAACGAACGGATCGACCGACTGCTGACCGGCGGCGCAGTGGTCATGATCAGCGTCCCCACGTTCATCGTCGGACTGCTGATGATTTACCTGTTCGCCATCCGGATGGGGATCCTCCCGGCAGGTGGTCTCAGTGAGCCAGGTGCCCCCACCACGCTGGCCGGCACCCTGCGACACGTCGCGCTCCCGGCAACAGTGCTCGGCCTCGCGAACGCCGCACCGCTGGTGCGGTTCGCCCGGTCCGGGCTGCTGGAGGTGCTCGCCAGCGACTACGTGCGCACCGCTCGCGCCAAGGGCCTGCGGGAGAGGGGCGTGATATTCCGGCACGGGCTGCGGAACGCATCGCTGCCCCTGATCACCATCATGGCGATGCTCATCCCCGACCTGGTCGGCGGAGCCGTCATCACCGAGGTGGTGTTCGCGTGGCCGGGTATGGGCCGCCTGGTGGTCTCGTCGGCCCAGAGCGGTGACCCGGCGGTGATGATGACGATCATCATCATGGTGGCCGTCACCGTGATCACCGCGAACCTGCTAGCCGACATCCTGTACGTCGTCGCCGACCCCCGGGTGAGGGTGTCATGACCCAGGCCGAGACCACGTCCACAGACGCCAAGATGCGATCCAGGCATGGGTGGGACGTCCTGCGCGCCGTCGCCTCGAACCGGCTCGCCCTGTGCGCACTCGTGTTCACCGCCGCGCTGCTGGTGCTCGCCTTCATCGGCCCGCTGGTCTTGCCCACCTCCCCCTACCACACCGACCTGAACAACCTCGACTCCCCGCCGTCCTGGTCACACCTGTTCGGGACGGACCGGTCCGGACGCGACGTCTTCACCCGCGTCGTCTACGCGACACGGACCTCATTGACGGTGGGCTTTACCTCGGTGGCCATCTATATCGTCATCGGCACGGTGCTCGGCACCGTTGCCGGCTACTTCGGTGGCATAGTCGACGCGGTCGTCTCACGGACCGTCGATGCCCTGCTGAGCATTCCGCTGCTGCTGCTGGCCACCGTGTTCGTCGCCTTCCTCAGGCCAGGGGTCGTCACGGTGATCCTCGTCATCGGCCTGCTCGGCTGGCCCGCGACCACCCGGCTAGCGCGCGCAGAAACCCTTTCGCTGCGCGAGTCCGACTTCATCGTCGCTGCTCGCGTGACAGGTCTGACGCCCACCCGGATCATGCGCACGCACGTGCTACCCAACCTGGTCGCGACCCTGATCGTGGTGGCCTCGCTAGGGGTCGGGATCGCGATGCTGCTGGAGGCGGCCCTCGGCTTTCTCGGACTCGGCATCAAGCCTCCTACTCCGAGCCTGGGCGTGATGATTACCGAGGCGAAGAACTCGCTGGTGCTGCGCAACAGCCCGTGGATCTGGATGCCGCCGTCCGCCGTCCTCGCCCTGCTCGTGATGGCGGTCAACGTCGTGGGCGACGCCCTGCGGGACGCCCTCGCCCCGACGTCCGACGGCGGTGCCCTATGAGCCACCCGACCACGACTGAGCCGCCGCTCGTGCTCGAGATCAGCGACCTCGATGTGCGGTTCCGGAGCCCGCGAGGCCCAGTCCACGCCGTGCGGGGTGTCAGCCTGCACATGCTGCGCGGCGAGGTGCTGGGGATCGTCGGCGAGTCCGGATGCGGCAAGAGCACCACAGCACTAGCCATTCCGCACCTGCTGCCCACCTCGGCCACGGTGTCTGCGCGCCGGCTCAGTGTGGACGGCGTGGACCTGACCGCGAAGGCCGACGCCTACCTGAGCATCCGCGGCACCAAGCTGGGCATGGTCTTCCAGGACCCGTCGTCCAGTCTGAACCCGACCATGACCATCGGGCGCCAGATCAGCGAGACCTTGGTGCTGCACCAGCGCCTGGGCCGGAGGGCAGCGATGGATCGCGCCCGAGAACTGCTCGGGCAGGTTGGGATCCGCAACTACGAACGCCGGCTCACCGAGTACCCGCACCGGCTCAGCGGCGGTGAGCGGCAGCGGGTCATGATCGCGATCGCGATCGCCTGCTCGCCCCCGGTCCTGATCGCCGACGAGGCAACCACGGCGCTCGACGTCACCGTCCAGGCCGAGATCCTCGACCTGCTTCGGACGTTGCGCGCAGAGTTCGGCACCGCTGTGATGTTCGTCTCGCACGACCTCGGCCTGGTAGGTGACTTCGCCGACCGGGTAGCGGTGATGTATGCCGGACGAATCGTCGAGACCGGCACGGTGCGTGAGGTGCTGCGCTACCCGCGTCACCCCTACACGGTCGGCCTGCTCGGGTGTGCGCCGCGGCTTGGGAGCGTCGCGCGGGAGCCCAAACCGATCGAGGGGATGCCGCCGGACCTCAGCGTGCCGGTGGTCGGATGCGCGTTCCGGCAGCGCTGCCCGCGGGCGGTGGACCGCTGCGCTGTCGACGATCTGGTCCTGGTCGGGTCACCCAAGCACTCCCTGGCGTGCTGGAACCCGCACCCTGCGACGTCGCCCACCGGACTGGACGGCGCTGAGGCCGTCCCGGGGGTTCGGTCATGAACGGTGAGGAGGTGCACGACGGGCCCACCCATGAGGAGACCGCCGAGGTGCTCCGGGTGGACGACCTGCGGGTGTGGTTCCCCGTGCTGTCCAGCACCCTTCGCCGACGGGTGGGCTGGAAGAAGGCCGTCGACGGGGTGAGCCTGTCGATCGGGCGGGGTGAGACCCTGGCGCTCGTCGGCGAGTCCGGCTCGGGCAAGAGCACCACCGGACGGTCGATCGTGCGCGTTCAGAAGGTGACCTCCGGACGGATCAGCCTGCTCGGCGAGGACATCACGGACCTTCGTGGTCGGGCGCTGCGCGAGCGGCGGCGCCACCTGCAGATGATCTTCCAGGACCCCACTGGAAGCCTCAACCCACGACGGTCGGTGGCTCAGGTGCTCGACGAGTCGCTGCACGCCCAGGGCCTCTCCGACACGACGGTGCTCAAGCGACGACAGCAGCTGCTGGAACAGGTCGGCCTCGCCGAATACTACGGATCCAAACTTCCCCACCAGCTCAGCGGTGGGCAACGGCAGCGTGTCGGCGTTGCCCGCGCGCTGTCTACCGAACCGTCCCTGGTCGTCTGCGACGAGCCGGTCAGCTCGCTGGACGTCTCGATCCAGGCCCAGATCCTCACCATGCTGGCCCGGCTGCAGGCGGACCTCGGCGTCGCCTACCTCTTCATCTCGCACGACCTTACGGTGGTGCGGACCCTCGCCTCCTCGGTCGCCGTGCTG
This sequence comes from Actinomycetales bacterium, assembly GCA_038204895.1. Classification (GTDB taxonomy): domain Bacteria; phylum Actinomycetota; class Actinomycetes; order Actinomycetales; family Cellulomonadaceae; genus Actinotalea. The sequence goes on from JBBRCL010000019.1 coordinate 15,015, forward strand.
TACAGCGGGCGGCTCGTCGAGATCGGCCCTGTCGAGAGTCTCTTCACCCGACCACGACACCCCTACACCGCGGCGTTGATCGCGGCGGTCCCCCGCGGCAACCCGGATCTGCCTGCGAGCGAACGGATCTACCTCCGGGCCGACAGCTCGCCTGAGGGCTCACCGGACGGGCAGGACCAGGGGTGCTCGTTCCGGTGCCGCTGCTGGGCCTACGAGCTGCTCGGCCGACCGGAAGTGTGCCGTCAGGTCGGTCCCCCGCCGGCGCTCCAGCCCGCTCCCGGCGAGCAACCGTCAGCCTCGTGCCACTTTCCTGACGAGGTCGCCGATCTCGCAGCCACCGAACTGCCCCTGCTGCAGCATCCCAGTACGTCCAACCTGCACCCGGAGGAAGTCGAGTGACATGACCTTCGCCTCCAGCCTCGTCGGCCACTGGCCGCTGTCCCAGGATGCTCGGGACGTCTCCGGTCACGCCCTGCGCGCCGAGATCCAGGGTGACGTGGCCTTCATCGACGATCCCGCTGTCGGTGGGGCGGCGGCCTTCGGCCAGGGCTCACGGATTCAGGTCGCTCTAGACGAACGGCACCGCGAACAGCTGACCGAACTGACCGTCGCGGGGTGGATCCGGGCCGAATCCGAGCCCGCCGACGTGCTGGGCAGCATCATCTCCTGCTTCGACCCCGAGTCCAGGACAGGGTTCGAGCTCGCCCTCCAGCACGGTGTCACCACCACCCACCAGCACAACGCGGCAAACCTGGAGTTCGGCGTCGACTGGGGCTCGCAGGCGACCTGGCAGGACCTTGGCCAGCTCGGCGACAGCGTCGCGATCTGGGCGTTGGCCGTCCACGAAGGTCAGCTCTTCGCCAGCACGCTCGGTGGCGACGGCCGTGGGCACGTTTTCAGGTTCGACGGCACGAACTGGCACGACCTCGGCCCGGTGGGCGACGCCAACTCCGTCCATGCCCTCGCCTCGTACCACGGCCAGATCTACGCGGGGACGACGAGGTACCGGGCTGGCGGATCTGGACTAGTGGGCTCCTCTAACGACCACCCGGGCGGATCGATCCATCGGTACGACCCTGGGCACGGTTGGGTCGACGAGGGACGCCTCGACGGCGTCGACTCGATCAGCGGATTCGTCGTGCACCGGGGCACGCTGTACGCGAGCGCCCTCTACCAGCGGGGGGTGTTCCGCCACGCCGGCGACCAGAACTGGGAGTCATGCGGGGACCCAGGGCGACGCCTGCTCGCTCTGGGCGTGTTCGACGGGCACGTGTTCGGCGCCGGGAACGACCACGTCGACGTCGACGACGCCATCCGGCGGACCGGTCTCGGACAACTGGTCCCAGCCGAGTCCCTCGAGAGCGGCGGCGGCGTGTTCCAGCTGACCGCCCCGGACCACTGGACCTCATGGGGCATGCTCCCCGACACCACCCAGGTCTACTCCTTGGCTGTCTCCCACGACTCCCTCGTCGCGAGCACCTGGCCGAACGGGCTGGTCTACCGCCGTGAGGACGACGACAGCTGGTCGCTGCTCGGCCGCCTCGGTGACGAGACCGAGGTCATGGGCCTGATCACCTATAACGGGGTGCTATACGGCGGCACCCTGCCGCACGCCCAGATCTACCGGTACGTCCGACGGGGGGTGTGGGATTGCGTCGGGACGGTCGATGTGAGCCCGGGCGCGCTGTACCGTCGGGCCTCGGCCTTGGCCGTCTACAACGGCAAGCTATTCTGTGGGACACTGCCGTCCGGCCGGGTCCATGCCATGCGGACCGGCAACGTCGCCACCCACGATCAGGCGCTGACAGCCGGGTGGCATCATGTGGTCGCCACTTGTCGCCCCGGTGAGGTCGCGCTGTACCTCGATGGAGAATGCGTGGCGCGCTCGAAATCTCAGGACGAGCCGGTTAAGATCCCGCCCAACCTACCGCTCACCATCGGCAACGGCACCCGAGCAAGGTTCGACGGCCTCCTTCGAGACGTCCGGCTCTACCGCACCTGCGCCCCGCCGGATGACGTGCGGAGCCTCTACCAGGACGGCGCCCCCCCCGCGCCGGGGCTCGGGGGTCCACCAGAGTCGAAGGAACTGAGATGAGGCTTGAGGCTCAGCCCCGCGGCCGCGTGTCGACGACCGAGGCACTCGTGCTCACCATCAAGGCTCAGATCCTCCAAGGAACGCTGCCCGCCCGGACTCGCCTCACCGAGCTCGACCTCGCCGAGACCCACGGCGTCAGCCGGCAGTCGATCCGCCAGGCCATTGCCGAACTCAGCCGACGGGGTCTTCTCGACCTGCGCCCGCACACAGGAGTCTGGGTGCGGGACCTGGATGCACATGAGATCGAGGACCTGTACTGGATGCGCTCGCTCCTGGAGTCCGAGGCCTTCGCTTACGCCGCCCTGGAGCCGACCATCTGGACCCGGCTGGAGCGGTCTGTCGAGCAGATCGAACGGCTGGGGCCCGACGCCTCGTGGAGCGAGGTGATCGACGCCGACTGGGCGTTCCACCGGGAGGTTGTCGCCTCTGTGGGCAGCGACCGCCTGCGCATCGCCCACGAGATGCTAGAGGGCGAGACTCTGCTGTCGTTCGTCCGATGCACGGCCGACGAGGACGCGGCCACCGTCGCCAAGGATCACCGCGCGCTGCTCGAGGTGATCCGCGCCGGGGATAGTACCGCGGCCACGGACGCCCTGCAACGCCACCTGGAACTGAGCAAGCAGATGGTGCTGCGACGCCGTCGGAACGACTCGGTCGCACCATAAGCGTGAGGCGCCGCTGTGGATCCGGGCCGCCGCTGCCGGACTCGCGATTGGTGGCGCGAGCCTGAACCTAGGATGCGTCCCACACCCGCGCGGGAACCCCCTTAGCCTCGATCCGTGGACCGGCTGCGGGGCGCGGGGGTCGGTGCGGCGTGGCGGGCATGGAAGTGCCTTCTGGGACAGGGAGAATCGGGAGTGCTGACGTCCTGATCTCGTTGAACACAGAAGGCACTGGAAGTGAAACTACCGCATGCATGGTCCACGGCCACACCGTTGTTCGATGACGAGAACCTCGTGTCGTGCGTCGGGCTGGTCCCGGTGATGGCGTTGGCCGAGCAGGCCGGTCTGTCGCAGCTGCTGGATGAACGGGTCCGGCTGGATTCGTCCCGGGTCGCGTCCGCCGGGGTGAACCCGGCCGGGAAGGTCACCTCGATCATCGCCGGGATGGCTGCTGGCGCGGACAGCATCGATGACCTGCAGCTGGTCCGCTCGGGTGGGATGAAACGGCTGTTCGCGCAGGTGTACGCGCCGGCCACGCTGGGGCAGTTCCTGCGCGAGTTCACCCACGGGCACACCAGCCAGCTCGCCTCGGTGGCCCGGGCGCACCTGATCGGCCTGGCCGACCGGACGAACCTGCTGCCCGGGATCGAGGAGCGAGCCTACGTCGACATCGACTCGCTGCTGCGGCCCGTGTACGGCAAGGCCAAGCAGGGCGCCAGCTTCGGGCACACCAAGATCGCCGGCAAGCAGGTGCTCCGCAAGGGCCTGTCCCCGTTGGCGACCACGATCAGCACCGACACGGGCGCGCCGGTGATCGCCGGGATCCGGCTACGGGCTGGCAAGGCCGGCTCCGGCCGGGCCGCGGGCTCGATGACCCGAGCGGCGGTGCGCACCGCCCGCGCGGCCGGCGCCACCGGCACGATCCTGGTCCGCGGGGACTCCGCGTACGGCACCAGCGCGGTGGTGGCCGCCTGCCTGGGCGAAGGGGTGCAGTTCTCGCTCGTGCTGGCCAAGAACGCCGCCGTGTCCCGGGCGATCGAGGCCATCGAGCAGGACGCCTTCACCCCGGTGCACTACCCCGGCGCGGTCACCGACCCGGACACCGGCGAGCTCATCAGCGACGCCCAGGTCGCCGAGACCACCTTCACCGCGTTCGCCTCGACCGGCAGCCCGGTCACCGCCCGCCTGATCGTGCGCCGGGTCCGGGACCAGGCCAAACTCGACGAGCTGTTCCCGGTCTGGCGCTACCACCCGTTCTTCACCAACAGCGAGCAGCCCACCGCCGAGGCGGACATCACCCACCGCCGGCACGCGATCATCGAGACCGTCTTCGCCGACCTGATCGACGGCCCCCTCGCTCACCTGCCCTCTGGCCGGTTCTCGGCCAACAGCGCCTGGGCCATCTGCGCCGCGATGACCCACAACCTGCTCCGCGCCACCGCCACCCTCGGCTCAGGACAGCTGGCCGTGGCCCGCGGCGCGACCCTACGCCGCCAGATCGTGGGCGTGCCCGCCCGGATCGCCCGCCCGCAACGACGCCGCATGCTCCACCTACCCGAGCACTGGCCCTGGGCCCGCGACTGGCTCACGGTCTGGCGCGGCGTGTTCGGCCACGGGCTCGCCCCACCCGTCACCACCTGAACCCCGACCCGCCGCCGCACAGGCCAGACCGGAGAACCCGTGGAAAAGCTGGGCAGACCAGCAGTTCAGCCCTACCCGCCCCAGCTCAGCCCCTGCTCGACAGCCGAGACTGCCAGACCGCCCAGCCGGTCCACGGATCGAGGCTTAGTGTCAGTCGTCGCATGACGCACGGAGAATCTTCCAGATCGTGACGTGGCGGGCGGCCACCTGGTTGGCGTCCTGGCAGTAGGTAGGGGCGGCGCTCAACGCTGAGCAGGGCGCCGTTGCCAACCCACTGCCGATGCCGACGTCGGTGCCCGGGGAGTGGGCCGGCGTGACAGGTGCGGACTTGGGGGTGCTTTCGTATCGCACGTGGATCGCACGACGTGTGTCGTATTGGCGTACGTGAACGTGTTTGTGCAGGTCAGCGGGGGTGTACCGGGGGAGCGATCCCTGTCTTGTAAACAGGGGGTTGGGGGTTCGAGTCCCCCCGCCAGCTCTGAAAATCGTTGGGGCACAACGGAATTCGCGCTGTAAGCGCACCTGTGTTTGCGACAAGTGCGTTGACGAGCCCGAAAGTGCCTCTGACCTGCACCGATGCGCTCAGGGGCCCCGGCGGGCGGGTGCTTGTGGCCGGTCCTGGCCACCAACCGCTGGGCTCGTTATCGCACGTAGATCGCACGTAGATCGCACGAAACAGGTGCGTTTTCGCCCCAGGTCGTGGCGCTCACCCGCTGCTGACGTCAGGCAGAGCCTGGATCCGACCGGCGCGGTCCTCTGGAGTGGCCCGCATCGAGCTGTCGTGGATGCCGACGGCGGCGCGGGCGCAGGGACTCGACGACGCGGCCGGCACGCATTCCGGCGCCATGCCGGACACGGCAGTGAGCTGACATGTCACGTAGCCCAGACAGGTGTGGGACATGCGAACGGGTTGCGACAGCCAGGTCAAGGCCGTGGCCCATTGCTTTCGTGCGGGTCACCCCGCAAGGCGGCCCGGCTCAGGCGCCGCTGCCCGACCCCAGGGCGCGCAACGTCGTCGCCGCGACGGCGCCGTCCGCCAGATGGGGCACCGCGTCGACCACCCAGTCCCGTGCCGACCACGTCCGCGGGTCGCTGACGCCGAGGGCGGTCATCGGCGCGTTCGACCCGATCATCGCCAGGGCCGTCAGCGCCAGCGCCGCGACCGGCCAGGACGGTCGGCGCCCTGCGACCAGCCCGACGGCTGCCCCGGCGCCCAGCCCGGTGGCATACCCGCGCAGGGCCCCGACCCCCGAGGCACGGTTCTGGCCCTGCCCACCGTCGCCGAGGTCGACGCCGGCGAGGGCGGCCAGCCGCCCCGCGCTCTGCTCTGGGGTGCTGCTGGGGCCCCGGCCCCTGGCCGCGATGTCGAGATAGGTCACCAGGTTGAGGGCAGCTGCTCCGCTCGCACCGGCGAGCATGCCACGCATGACGGTGGTCATGCCTGTCCATTGCCCGTCACCGTGCGGCCCCACTCGCCGTGGCCGTCTGCCGGTGCTACTCCTCGGTGCCGTGGCGCCGGCGCGAGCGCCATCGGAATGCGCGCTGCGGCCTGGTGGGTTTCCGTGACGACAGGGTGGCCACGAACTGTATGGGGGATGCCATGAGGTACGCCGTGGGTCTGGTGGACGCGATCTTCCTCGTCGGCCTGGTCCTCGGGGCCCTGACCGGGCGGGTCAGGCTCCGGTCCTGCGCGGCACCGTCTCGGATCGTGCCGGACGACGCCGACGTCGAGCGGGCCGGCCGGAGTGGGCCCGACGGGGGCGGCGCCGACGCCGCCGGGGGCCGAGAGGACTAACGGATCACCCGCCCAGGCGTGCTCGATCGACCGACACCTCGAGGCTCGAGTGCTTCTCGGGCCAGAACGCCTCCAGAGGCCTGTCGTGGCCCCCGGAACGCGTCTGCCAGCTCCACCTCGCCCACCCTGATCGACCAGTACCGCGCCGCGGAATAGCCTCGCGGTACCGGCGGGTTGCCCGGTGATACCGCACGACGTGCACAGGTGTGCGTGACCAAGGAGGACCAGTGATACCCGACATCCCGACCAATCCCCTGACCATCCCAGCGGGCACGGTGCAGCGCGGCGCCCGGCGGGTGCGGCCCTACCTGACGGGCCACCTCGTCGCCGACTCAACGGCACCGCTGTTGGTTTGGGAGCACCCGTACTACCCGCACTACGCCTTCGCCCCGAACGAGGTCGAGGCCCACCTGGTCGAGACCAAGCCCGGGCCACGATCCAAGGTCTTCGGGCCCAGCCGAACTTACGACGTGCTCGTCGAGGGCGACATCGCCCCCGCCGCGGCGCAAAGCTACCCCGAGGCGCCCCACGAGGGCATGCGCGAGCATGTCCTGTTCCGCTGGTCGGCCATGGACACCTGGCTGGAGGAGGACGAGGTGGTGCACACCCATCCCCGCTCGCCCTACGTGCGCGTGGATGCGTTGGCGTCCAGCCGGCACGTCCAGGTGCTCCTCGACGGGGTGACCATCGCCGACTCCCATCGGCCTGTGGCGCTGTTCGAGACGGGGATGCCGACGCGCTTCTATATGCCCCGAGCCGACGTGCGGATGGACCTGCTGCAGCCCACCGACACGACGTCGGCGTGCCCGTACAAAGGGGTGGCGCGCTACTGGTCGGTCCGGGCCGACGGCGTGGAGCTGGCCGACGCCGTGTGGGGGTACGACACGCCCTTGGAGGAGGCCCACCGCATCGCCGGACTCGTGGCCTTCTGGCCGGAGAAGCACCCGACCCTTCAGGTGTTTGTCGATCGGGTCCGGGTCGGGGCATGACCGGGCCGCGGAGGGGGGGTCCGGCGCGCGCGATCGGACCCTGCACCACGTCAAGGGCGACCTGCTGACAGCGGTGCCCACGATCACGTTCGGCCCACAAGGGTCTGGCGACCCGAGCCCGGGCGCGCACCGGGGGCTCATCTGTTGGGACAGGACGCCGAGTCGGCGACGATCATGACAGGGCGGAACCGCGGGCGGCGACGGTGCGGGGCAGCGTCCAAGGAACCTCCGCCGACGATTCGAGCCAGCCGGGTCAACCGCGTCGGCGAGACGCGCCCGCTCATCGCCCGGGGCCAGCGCGGTCAGCGCCCCCGGTGCGCGGGGCCGCCGGCGGCGCGGATGGCATGCTCAGGCTGGCTCAGAGCATGGAGCCGAGGTCCGACCCGACCGTGGGGTAGGCGGCGGTCATGGACTTCAGCTGGCGGGTGGTCAGGTCGAGCTTGATGGCGAGGGCGAGGATGTTGATCAGCTCGCCGTACTCCGGGCCGAGGAGGTGGGCGCCGACGATCCGGTCGCTGCGTCGGTCGATGAGGATCTTGGCGGCTGCGCTCGTCTCACCGATGCGGTAGTTGGAGTACCAGCCGCTGGTGTCGGTGTAGCGGGTGTCGACATCGATGCCGTGGTCTTTGGCCTCCTGTTCGAGCATCCCTACTCGGGCGAGTTCGGGGATGGTGAACACGGCGGTCGGGATGCCGGTGTAGTCGGGGATGGTGGTGGTGCCCTTGAGCAGGTTGGATGCGCCGACGTTGGCTTCGATGACCGCGACCGGCGTGAGGGGCATCCCGGGGGTGTCGGCGGCGTCGCCGGCGGCGTAGACGGCAGGGTTCGTGATGCTCTGGAGGTGACCAGTGACCTGGATGCCGTGCTCGTCCCAGGCTATGCCGCCAGCGTCGAGGTGCAGACCCGGCAGGCCCGGCGTGCGGCCGGCGCCGTGAACGACGAGGTCGAACTCGGCGGTCTCCGGGGTGCCGGATCGGGTGAGCCGGACCCGGTAGCCGGTGGAGGCCTTGTCGATGGACTCGATGGTGGTGGAGCGCTTGAGCCGGATCCCCGCTTCTGCGCCTCGGGTGATCAGGAGCTCGACGAGGTCGGGGTCGAACGCCTTGAGCGGGCGCAGTCCACGGTCGATGATGACCGGGGCGCTGCCGGCACGCGCCGCGATGTGGGCGAACTCGAAAGAGATGAAGCCACCCCCGACGAACAGGATCCGCGGCGGGAGCACCTCGAGGTCCAGGAAGTCGGTGCTGTCGACCAGGTGCTGATGACCGGGGAAGTCCAACGGTCGCGGGCGTGCGCCGGCGGCGATCAGGAAATGGGTCGCCTGGTAGGGGGTGCCGCTGATCTCGATGCTGTCCTCGCCTGTGAACCGAGCGACCCCGTGGAGGGTGTCGACGCCGGTGCCGGTCAGCCTGGCCTCCATCGCCTGGGGGACAGGATCGGTGAAGCCGCGCTTGTGCTTCATCAGGTCGCTCCAGTTGACCGCCAGAGCCTGGTCGTCGATGCCTTTGCCGCGCATCAGGCGGGCACTGTCGATGATCTCCGCGCCACGGCGCAGGATCTTCTTCGGGTCGCACCCACGCAGCGCGCACGTGCCGCCATACGGCAGCGCGTCGACGATGGCGACCTTCCAGCCCTGCCTCGCGCACTTGGTGGCCGCCGAGATGCCGGCCATGCCGGCGCCGATCACGATCAGGTCGTAGCGGGGGCTCATCGCCGGCTGCGTTCGGCGTCGGCGAGGGCTGCGCCCAACTGGTCCATAGTCGGTGCGCCCGCTAGACCGTCGGGAGTCTGGTAGACCCGGCACGACAACCCGACTGCGGCGCCGGGCTGCGCGAAGACGTCGACGCCGTCGACCAGGATGCTTGGTGAGCCGTGGAAGCCGACCCGCTCGGCCTCCTCCGGCGTGTCGACCAGGTGGCGGGTCACCGTGATGTCGGCACGTTCGGCAGCGATCTCAGCGAGGCGCCCATCGGCGACCCTCCGGTTCGGGCAGTCATCGAAGTACCGCAAGGTGATGTCCATGGCAACGACCGTAAACCTTGAACCACGCCATAAGGTCAAGGGCTAGGGTGGAGACATGCTGATCGGGGAGCTCGCCGACACCGCCGGCCTACCCAGCCAAACCATCCGCTTCTATGAGCGCATCGGCCTGCTGCCCCAGCCCCTCCGTGGCGCCAACGGATACCGCATCTACGACCAGCCCACCCTCGCTCGGTTGAGGTTCATCCACACCGCACAGGCGGCAGGCCTGACCCTCGCTGAGATCGGCGGAATCCTCCGTCTGCGCGATGACGGCACCGTCCCGTGCTCGCACGTCGCGACGCTACTCGACGCCAAGCTCGTCGACGTGCGTGCCCGGATGCGGAGCCTCGCCCGTCTGGAGGCGGAGCTTGAGGACATCATCGAGCGCAGCCGAGGCCTCGACCCGGCCGACTGCACTGACTCCGAGGTCTGTCACATCCTCACCCGATGAGCGGCCGGCGAAGCCGGCGTCCGACGCGGTCACGTGCGCTCCCACGGGGTCGTTACACCCCGCGGCGAGCCCACGACCCTGGCTCCGGACGCGGCGGCGTTCCCGTGTCGCATCGCATCGCTCAACAAGTGCCGTGTCGGCATAGGGAGATGGGGCCTTGGTCGGCTCAGCCTGGATGCGTCCAGGACCGGCGCACCTACCGTGGAGCGGGACCCACCAACGCTCGGAAGGCCCTGTGGTACAGGCTCATTCGTGAGTGCCACGTGCCAAGCGGTCCCGATTCGCTGTCGCACGGGTGCGGCGCGCGGGGCGGTACGAAACAGGTGCGCCTTTGCGGCTCGCCGGCGTCTACCGCGCGGTTCTCGGTGGCAGCTCTGGCGCTCAGGGAACACCGGTCGCGACTGGCCGGGTTCTTGCGACATGAGGACACGCCCAGAACAGTCCGTCCGGGACGGCCATGTCACGGCGCCTGCCTGTGTCAAGGTCGACCCGCGACCGCAACCGGCTCACGGGATCGTGTGGGTCGTGTCGTGGATGCCGACGGCGGCGCTGGCGGCCGCGGCCGAGATCGCCGTACGCGGCGGGCACGTCGGGGTGGGCGGGACGTTGGACGGGATCGCGTTGGCAGCCTGGTGGGTGACCCAACGCCTTCGCCAGTGACCACCCCTCGCTTCCGCTCTGCGGCCCAGCGCCGCCCGCGAGGCGACCACGGGTCCCCGCCCAATGCCGGGTCGCCCTGGGTGCGCGAGGGGTGGGCTGTGACCGCTGTCGTGGCTAGCGTGCTTCTGGCCGATGTCGTCACGAAGGCGTGGGCGGTGCGACGGGCCGGCGAGGATGCGGCGGCGGCTTCCCCTCTCGTCCAGATCCGTCAGGTCGCCAACAGCGGCGCTTCTTTCGGTCTGGGCCGGGGGCACCCCCACGTCGTGGTCGTCGGAGCAGTATCGGCCATCCTGGCCGTCGGCTGGTGGCTGACGAAGGCGGCCTCCGCCGCTGAGCGCGTCGCCGTCGCGGTGCTGCTCGGCGGGGCGCTGGGCAACCTGGTCGACAGACTGGCCCACGGCGCGGTCACGGACTGGGTGCACGTCGCCTGGTACCCGGCGACGTTTAACGTCGCCGACGTCGCGATCAGGGGTGGGGCGGTCGCCGCGCTGGTGGCCAGAGCGGTGTTCCGCCGTCGCCAGCGGCCGGCCGAAGTCCACGTCGTCTGAAGGGGTCTGGCGGGATGCGGACATCGGCAGGCCTTGCGCCAGAGGCCAATTCGCTGACGAGGTACGGCCTATTCCGGAAGCAACGCGACGCCGGCCGGGTTCCCCGACCGCGCCGCGATCGCTGCGCATTCCCACCGAAGCGAAGGATGCGAAGACCTATGCACATCTCCACTCAGACCAAGCCAGCCAGCATCAGGGTGGTGGGCAGGCCCCCCAGGAGACGGGCCACGCTCATCGGCGCCGCGGTCGCCACCGCCGCGGCCACGGCGTTCGTGGCGCCCGCGGGGCCCGCAGCGGCCACCCCGGGGGCTAGGCCGCTTCCAAGCAGCGGCCTGCACAGGGTCGGCCTGACGGTGCGCTCACCCAGACCAGGCCAGATCGTCACCGGTGCATCCCGCCGATCACGGTCTACGCAAGGGGCTACCGACTCGACTCCTTCTACGCAGGGACTCCCATCTCGAGCCGGATCGGGCACTACCACGAGATCCTCGACGGCAACCTCGTCGACATGGCTCCGTTGCATGACCCCAACCACGATGCGATCAGCATGGTCGGAGTCACCCCCGGCCCGCACACGCTCACACTCGTCCCGGCCAACAACGACCACACGATGGTCATGTCGGCCGCGGTGAACATTCCCTTCACCTACGCCGGGAGCTACCTGCCCGAACCGGCAGGCGCCAGCGGCACGCCGAGCCTGTCCATCACCTCGCCCGCAACCGGAGCCACGGTGTCCGGGAACTCCTTCACGATGACCGCGAACATCACCAACTTCACGTCGTGCCTCGAGTGTTTCGGCAAGGCGAACGTTGCCGGCGAAGGACACTGGCACATCTTCGTGGACACGCCGGTGATGGCGAACATGGCCACCATGGCCGCCGGTCCCACCCAGGAGGTGGCGACCAAGGGCGTGCCGACCGGCTGGCACACCTTCTACGCCGTGCTGGTCGGCAACGACCACATGCCGATCATGCCCATGACGATGACGTCGATCACCCTCTACGTCACCCACCCACACCGGCACCACTAGGCCGACATCGGCGGCCGAAGGGCCGCCGGGAAAGGCCGCCGCTCGACGACGTCACGACCAACCGCCAGCGCCGTCGGTCGTGACGTCGTCGGCGGCTGAGAGCGTCGCGCGCGGTTCGACGGAAGGAAACCGGGCAGCGACCGGGTTTCCGGACTGCGCCGCGAACGCTGCGTACCAACCACCAGGCTTGGAGGACATGATGGCTACGACTACCTCACCCCACACCATCCCCGCGGCGACGACGCACGGGGTCACGCAGGCGGCCGTCCGCGGGGGCCTGCTCGGAGTGATCGCGTCCCTGGTGATGGCCGCCTTCGCGATGATGGCGGCGGCGACCTACCAGAGCGTCGGGTTCTTCACCCCGCTCTATCACATCGCCTCGACGTTCATCTCCCCGAGCACCCTGATGACGTCCATGCAGCACGCGATGGCTGGCAGTACCTTCTACTTCGCCTTCGGTCCGGCGGTGCTCGGTGCGGCCATCCACATGATGATCGGCGCCATGTACGGCGCCATGTTCGCCGTGGCCGCGGTCCTGCTGCGGCTGCACGGCCCGATCCTGGTCGCGGCCGGGGCGGCCTGGGGCGCGCTGGTCTTCGTCATCAGCTCGTTCGTCGCGCTGCCCATCGCGGCCGCCCTCTTCAGCAGCGGCGACCAGATCACCCACATGGCCTCGAAGGTCGGCTACGGCACCTTCCTGACCGAGCACGTGCTCTTCGGTCTCGCCCTCGGCCTGCTGCTGGCCTCGCGGCGCGTGCGCGCTCGCCGCTGAGGACCATTCAGTCATCGCCCGGCCCGGGTCCGGCCCTCCCCCGGGCCGGGTCGGTGAAGGGTGGTTCCTGGCGCGTGGGCGCCGTACGCTCGACGACGACGGAAGGTGCCCGCAGTGCCCGTGATCACTTTCGGGACACAGGTTTGCGCGGATCTTGACGCAGGCAGCCGCCGCGAGTGGCTGCTGGCCGACGGCCTGGGCGGCTACGCCATGGGCACCGTGACCGGGTTGCGCACCCGGCGCTACCACGGACTCCTCACCATCGCCGACACACCCTCACGGCGACACCTGGCGGTGGCCGCCCTGGACCCGGTCCTCGTGCTGGGCTCGGGCGCCCGAGTCCCGTTGGGGGTGCACGAGTGGGCCGACCGGACCATCGCCCCGAACGGGGATCTGCTCCTGGAGCGGTTCGACCTCCTCGACGGCATGCCGCGGTGGCGCTGGCGGGTGGGGGACATCGTCCTGGAGCGGGAGATCGCCATGACCCACGGCACCGCCGGCGTCACCGTGTCCTTCCGGCAGCTCGCCGGACCCGCGTGCGGGCTCGAGGCGCGAGCGTTGGTGACCTGGCGCGACAGCCACGACCAACGCCGGGGACCTGGGAGCCTCGAGGTGGGGCACGACGCCATCGGGATGGTGGTCGAACGCCGGTACCGCGTCCACGGGCCAGGGTGGGAACCGGATGGCCGCTGGTACCAGAACGTGTTCATGCGGGAGGAGTCCGTGCGGGGGCTGACCGACACGGAGGACCTATGGTCGGCCGGAACCTTCGGCGCCCAGCTCACCGGCGCCGGGGACGGCTTCGAGGTGCGCGCCTGGGCCATCGAGGGGGCCGCGCCGCCGCCGGGGGTGGCCATCCGCACGGCCAGGGCCAGGGCCGGCGGACTGATCCGTCGAGCCCGCGCCCAGACGCCGGTGGAGGAGCACCTCGTGCTGGCCGCGGACACCTTCGTGCTCGTCGGACCAGACGTCGTCGCGGGCTACCCCTGGTTCGGGACGTGGTCCCGCGACACGATGATCTCCTTCGAGGGCCTCTTCCTCGAGACGGGCCGGGCCGCGGAGGGCCGTGAGCTTCTCCTGTCCCACGGGCAGAGGGTCTCCCAGGGCATGCTGCCCAATACCGCGGACACCGGCGCTGTGGAGTTCAACACCGTCGACGCGACCCTCTGGTTCGTCCACGCGCTCGACCGCTACCTGAGCCGGACCGACGACCCGGACCTGGCGGCCGCCGCCGTTCCGTGGCTGCACGAGATCCTCGACTGGCATGTCCGCGGCACCCGGTTCGGGATCCGCGTCGACGACGACGGCCTCCTCACCCAGGGGCAGGAGCACCTCGCCCTGACCTGGATGGACGCCCGCATCGGCGACGACGCGGTCACCCCCCGGATCGGCAAGCCGGTCGAGATCAATGCGCTGTGGATCAACGCGCTGGCCGTGACCAACGAGATCCTCGGCCGGGTCGGCCGCCTCGACCCTCGCCTCGCGGCACTGGAGGTCGCGGCCCGTCAGTCGTTCGCCAGACGGTTCCACGCCTCGGACACTGGGGCACTGCCGGATGTGATCGACGGGCCGAGCGGCGACGAGGTCGCTGTGCGGCCCAACCAGCTCCTGGCCATGTCGCTGCCCCACGGACCGGGCGCCGACCCCGGGCGGCTGTCGTGGCTGGGTGAGCTGGTCACGCCGCTCGGCCTGCGATCGCTGCACCCGCTCGACCCGGCATACCGGGGACGGCACGTGGGCAACCCACGCGAACGCGACCTCGCGTATCACCAGGGGACGGTGTGGCCCTGGCTCATCGGCCCGTACGTCGACGCCGCCCTGCGCGCCGGCGCCGCCTCCGACACCGTCCTGGGCGGCCTCGCAGCCCACCTGGGGGACTGGGGCCTGGGGTCGGTCTCGGAGACCGCGAACGGCGACCCGCCACATGAGGCGACGGGCGCCCCGTTCCAGGCGTGGTCGGTCGCCGAGGCCCTCCGCGCCTGGCGCCGGCTCCACCCGCTCGAACCGGAAGGAGACCATGTACCGTGACCCACAGAGCTTCGCCTGCCGCGGAGGCCGAGCGGCTGCGCACCGTCCGAGCCGCGAGTGCCCGGCCGGGGCGGCCGGTCCCCGCGACCGACCCGACCTGGGCCACCTGGGGACCCTACGTTGCCGAGCGGGCCTGGGGCACCGTCCGCGAGGACTACTCACCGGACGGCACCGCCTGGGAGGCCTTCCCCCACGACCACGCGCGTTCCCGCGCCTATCGGTGGAACGAGGACGGGATGGCGGCGGTCTGCGACGGCCAGCAGCGGCTGTGTCTGGGGCTCGCACTCTGGAACGGCCGCGACCCGATCCTCAAGGAGCGCATGTTCGGGCTCACCGGCACCGAGGGCAACCACGGCGAGGACGCCAAGGAGTACTGGTGGTACCTGGACTCGACGCCCACCCACTCCTGGATGCGCTGGCGGTACCACTACCCGCAGGCCGAGTTCCCCTACGCCGCCCTGGCCGCCCAGAGTCATGCGAGAGACCGCCAGGCGCCGGAGTACGAGCTGGTCGACACCGGCGCCTTCGACGACGACCGTTACTGGCGCGTCGAGGTCTCCTACGCCAAGAACGCCCCCGACGACATCCTCATGCGGATCGCCGTGGAGAACATGGGCCCCGACCCGGCCGTGATCACGGTGATGCCCACCCTGTGGTTCCGCAACACCTGGGCCTGGGGCCGCGAACCAGGCCCGACGCCGACCATCGAGCAGAGCGGACCGGGACTGCTGCGCGCCGCACACCCGGACCTCGGCGAGATGCACCTCGTCTTCGACGCCGCGGCCACTGCCCTGTTCTGCGACAACGAGACGAACAGCGAGCGGCTGTTCGGTGTGCCGGGCCGGTCGCGGTTTCCCAAGGACGGCATCAACGACTTCGTGCTTCGCGGCAGCCCGACGGTGAACCCCGACCGGGTCGGGACGAAGTGCGCGGTCCGGCACGAGCTCAGCGTCGGCCCCGGAGGGCGGCGCGAGGTCGTTGTCCGGCTGACCGGCGCCACCCCTGGCGGGATCGGCAGGGACTTCGCGGACGTGATGACGGCTCGGGAGAGTGAAGCCGACGCGTTCTACGCCGGCCTGATCGGTCCGCAGTACTCGCCCGACGAGGCGCTCGTCGTCCGGCAGGCCTTCGCGGGGCTGATGTGGGGAAAGCAGTTCTACCACTATGACGTCGACGAGTGGCTCGAGGGTGACCCGGCCGGGCCGCCACCGCCAGACTCCCGACTCTCCGGCCGGAACTCGTCCTGGCGCCACCTGTCGGCGCACGAGGTCTTCTCGATGCCGGACGCCTGGGAATACCCGTGGTTCGCCGCGTGGGACCTCGCCTTTCACGCCGTCCCCCTCGCTCACGTCGACCCGGCGTTCGCCAAGTCACAGATCCTCGTGCTCCTGCAGGACAGGTACCTGCACCCCAGCGGACAGCTCCCGGCCTACGAGTGGGCCTTCGGCGACGTGAACCCTCCAGTCCACGCGTGGGCGGCCCTACGCGTCTTCCACTCTTCCGCCGACCACGACTACGAGTTCCTCGAGCGTGCCTTCCATCGTCTGCTCATCAACTTCACCTGGTGGGTGAACCGCAAGGACTCCCGCGGCGACAACGTGTTCGAGGGCGGGTTCCTCGGGCTGGACAACATCGGCCCGATCGACCGCTCCGCCCCGCTGCCTGTGGCCGGCCGTCTCGAGCAGAGTGACGGCACCGCATGGATGGCGATGTACTGCCTGGACATGCTGGAGATCGCCCTCGTCCTGGCTGAGCATGACGACAGCTACGAGTCGATGGCGACGAAGTTCCTCGAGCACTTCGCGTACATCGTGACCGCCGCGAAACAGCAGTCACTGTGGGACGAGTCGGACGGCTTCTTCTATGACGTCATCTCCACACCCGACGGAGGGCGCACCCCGGTGCGGGTCCGCTCCCTGGTCGGGCTGCTGCCGATGATCGCCACCACCACGCTGGGCACCGGCACCCTGCGGCGGCTGCCCTCCTTCGCCGCGGACCTGGACTGGTTCTCGACGCACCGGCCGGGGTATGCGGACGCCCTCAGCTTCCTGCACGCGCGGGACGGCGCGACGGGCCGGCTCCTGTCGATGGTCGGCCCAGACGACCTTCGGCGGCTCCTGGCGGTGCTGTTCGACGAGGGCGAGTTCCTCTCGCCTTACGGCATCCGCTCGTTGTCCAAGGCCCACGAGGACCATACGGCCGTGCTCGAGCTGCCCGGCTTCCGCGCCGAGGTCGGCTACGAGCCCGGCGAGTCGCAGACCGGGGTGTTCGGGGGGAACTCGAACTGGCGCGGGCCCGTGTGGCTCCCCACCAACGTCATGCTCATCCAGGGGCTGCACCGCTTCGCTCGCCTGTTCGGCGACGGGTTCCGCCTGGAGTTCCCCACCGGGTCGGGACAGATGATGACACTGGCCGAGGTCGTCGCCGAGCTCACCGGACGCCTTGCTGCCCTCTTCTTGCCCGACGAGGACGGTCGGCGCCCCGCGCTCGGCGACGGTGCGGTCTTCCGCGACAACCCTGCGTGGCGGCAGGACGTGCTGTTCCACGAGTACTTCCACGGCGACAGCGGAAAGGGCCTCGGCGCCTCGCACCAGACGGGCTGGACCGCCCTGGTCGCCGACCTCCTGCTCCACCGCGACGACTCCATCGACGCGCCCTAGTCGCCCGCGAGACCCCCGGGAGGACGGAGGCCTGCTCGTCACGGCGCGGCGTGCTTCGGCCTGTTCGCGACCAGCCGCACCCGGTAGCCGGGGCTGAACAGGCCCTGTGGCGGATGGAGCCCGACCCGCCGGTAGACCTCCCGGGGGATGCCGATGTCCGCCAGCCACAGCTCGCCCACGGTGTCGGCGTCGAGGCCGGTCTTGGGAAGGGCGAGGGTCATCGTCACGCTCGCATGGACGTGGGCGCCGGGGGCCTGGCCGGTGGTGGCGTCGACCCCGGAGGGGGCGTCGAGCGAGATCACGGGGGCCGGCTGCGCTGACATCCAGCCGATCACCTCGGCCACCGGCCCGTGGGGTGCGCCGGCGAGGCTGTAGCCCAGTACCGCATCGAGGATGATCCCGGCGTGGACTGTCGCTAGGTGGCGCACGTTGACCTCGCGTCCGCCGGTGGCGCGGTACAGCGCCAGCTGGTCGGCTGGGACGCCGCGCAGGCCCGTCGGGTCCGAGACCACGAGCGTGACGTCGCCGCCGTGGTTGGCCAGATGGCGCGCGGCGCAGATCCCGCCGCCGCCGTTGCCGCCGGTTCCGGCGTGCACCACGATGGGCACCGCCGCCCACCCCTCGCCGAGACGTTCGACGCACAAGGTGGCCAGGTTCCGCCCGGCGTTCTCCATCATCTGGTACAGGTTCGGGCCCACCTCCTCGACGGCGACGCGGTCGACCTCCCGCATCTGGGCGGTCGTTACCGCCGGCACCTCGAGCCCGCCCGGAGTGCGGAAGAGGTCCACCGTCATGGCCTGTCCTTTCGCCAGCGATTCGACTCGGTTGGGCGCGGGACGTGCGCGCCGACCTGACAGTGAGCACTCAACCACGTTGCTGTTCGCGGCGACGGATCGCCCTGCTGCCCGTTCATGACCGCCGCCCGCGACGGCCCAGCACCCACGCGGTCGTCCGGGCCGGATCTGCCCGGACGGCTCCGTCCCGGCGGGAAGGAACGCGGGGCCTGCCCGGGTTACCCCTGGTGATGGACGCCTCCCGCACTCAGACCAAGGGGAACCATGACCGCCGTGTTGTCCGGCCCAGGCTCGTCGAACGGGCCAGGTGGCTGGCCGTTGCCGGCGGTCGTGCTGTTCGACGTCAACGAGACCCTGTCCGACATGTCGCCGATGGCGGGCAGGTTCGTCGAGGTCGGCGCGCCGGCGCATCTGGCGGCCACCTGGTTCGCCGCGCTGCTGCGCGACGGCTTCGCCCTGACCGCTGCGGGGAGCGCGGCGCCGTTCACCGATCTCGCTGCCGGGGTGCTGCGGTCCATGCTGGCGGGTCTTGCGCTGAACCGCTCCGTCGAGGATGCGGTCGAGCATGTGCTTGCGGGTTTCGACGAGCTGACCGTCCACGATGATGTGCCCGAGGGCCTGGCGGCCCTGGCCGCGCTGGGTCCCCGGCTGGCCACGCTCAGCAACGGGGCGGCTCGGGTCGCCCAGGGTCTGCTCGACCGTGCCGGGCTCGGCGCCCGCTTCGAACGGCTTCTGTCGGTCGAAGACGCCGGGGTCTGGAAGCCCGCCCCGGGCGCCTACGGGTATGCCGCGAGACAGTGTCAGGTCCCGCCCGCCGAGATGATGCTCGTTGCCGTCCACCCGTGGGACATCGACGGGGCGGACCGCGCGGGACTGCGCACCGTCTGGATCAACCGCACCGGCGCCAGCTACCCGGACTACTTCCGCCCCGCCACGCACCAGGCCGCGTCCCTCGTGCACCTGGCGCGGCTGATCGCGCCCTAGCCCCCGCCGAGCGCCTTGCGGGCGTGGGCGCACCTGGCCCGCACAGTCCTGAACGACAGAAGAAGGGCGTCACCATGAGCACCACGCACGCACAGCTCCTATCGCTGGGCCTGCTCACGACCGCGGACGCACCCGAGGGCAGCCGCGACCTGCTGGAGTCGGCCCGCGCCCAGCTCGGCGGGGTACCGAACATGTATGCCGCCATGGCCCACTCCCCGGGCCTGCTGTCCACCTACCGGTCCGGCTACGAGGACTTCCGCCGGCGCTCCGGGTTCACCGCGGCCGAGCAGGAGGTCATCTTCCTGTCCATCAGCCGCTACCACCGCTGCACGTACTGCGTCGCGGCCCACAGCGCGATCGCCGACCGGAACAGGGTGCCCACCGAGGTGACCGACGCGATCCGCGCCGGCGAGCCGATCGCAGACCCCCGACTGCAGGCCCTCAACCGTTTCACCACCTCCATGGTTGACACCCGCGGCCGCCCGTCCGAGGAGGACCTGCGGGAGTTCCTCGACGCCGGGTACACCGAGACCCAGGTGCTCGACATAATCCTGGCCATCGCGGTCAAGACGCTGAGCAACTACACCAACCACCTGTTCGATACCCCACCGGACCCCTCATTCGCGCACCGAGCGTGGACCGCGACCACGGCGTGAGCTCGGCGGACAGAGCGTCGGCTCCACCCTGATGGGCCGGTACACGGTCGGCGCGCGGGTCTACGGCGCGCTCTCCATGGAGCGGCTGGTCTATGGGGCGGGGCGGCGAGCCGGGATCGACCTGCTGGCTCTGCGCCCAGGAGAGCACGTCCTCGATGTCGGCTGCGGGACCGGCCTGAGCATGCCGCTCCTGCGTCGGGCCGTGGGGCCTGCGGGCCGGATCACCGGCGTCGACGCCAGCGCGCAGATGCTGCGCCGGGCACGGGCACGCGTCGCGCCGAGCGGGTGCAACGAGGTGCGGCTGGTTCACGCCGACGCCTCCGCGACACCGGCCGAGCCCTGGGTGGACTCACCGGTGGACGCCGTGCTTTTCGCCTACTCCCTGTCGGTCATCTCCGGTTGGCGTCAGGCGCTGGACGTCGCGATTGGGACGGCCCGACCCGGGGCACGCCTGGTCGTGGTGGACCTCGCTGTGCCCGACCGTCGCGCCTGGCCACTGGTGGAACTGGCCCGACTCGCCTGTCTGGCAGGGGGATCGGACCCTCGACGACATCCATGGACCGCCGTCCTGGAACTCGTCGAGGACGCCACACATCGCGCCCTCCGCGGTGGGCACATCCACGTGGTCGGCGGAACTCTCGCCCCGCGCCGGGGATGACGCCGCCCTCCGAGCCCGGAACCCGCGACGCTGGCGCGCCCGCCGTTACCGCGTCGCGAGGGTGAGGGCATAGCCGCCGGCCTCGTCGGTGAACATCCTGCGGACCGTGAAGCCTGCCGCGGCGAGCTCGGCGCCGACATCGTCCGGCCGGAACTTGGTGCAGATCTCGACCCGGATCGCCTCGCCGGACGCCGGCTCGATGTCCAGGCCCGGGCCGGGATGCTAGCTATCCGGCCCCGGGCCGGGACCTCGACGGGTTCCCCGCTGGAGCGGGCGGCGTGCTCCCACTCTGATCGCGCGGCAGCCGCTGACCCGCCCACGCGGCATACGCCTGCGCCTCATAGAAGCTGGCGTGGGTCACCGCCAATCCTGGGTCGAACGCCCATGTCCGCTTCAGGGTGTGCTCGAACCACACCCCGTCCAGCTCGACCCAGTACAGCGGCGCCCGTCACCCCTCGGCCCGGGCCTTGGCCAGGCCGTCGGGGAGCCACAGCTCGGGACGCCGGAGCCGCCGTCTGTGATGAACGCCAGCCACTCGCCGTTGGTGACGAGCCGGTCGGCCAGCCGGTTGGGCTCGAGCCACACCCGATGTGGCGGCTCCTCGTTGTCGAAGGCGAAGGCGTCCCCGGTGTGACCGATCTCGGCGAACCCACCGTCGACATCGACCCAGCCGAGGGCGCCGCGCAGGTTCCTCAGCGCCTCAACGAGCAGTTGTTCGAGCCCGAACTGAGGCAGCGGCGCCGGCGCTCGTCCCATCAGGGCGCCTGCGACCCGCCGGGGCACGATAGGGAAACACATCGAGGTGCCGGACCCGCCGCCAGTTCCGGTCCAGCAGGTCCACCGCCTCATCGGGGTGGCGGCGAGGACTGCACCGTCGAGCGCGAAGGCCAGCGGCCGCGGCCCGGCGCCGAACGGCTCGGCGAGGCGCGTCAGAAGGAGAGGATCTGGTACCCCTCGACGAGGAGGTCTCGCACGCTGGCGTGCCCCTTATAGTCCGACAGAAGCGCCCACCCGGCGGCCGACAGCGTCTCCTCCACGCCGTGTGCGCGCGCGCAGAACCCGCAGGCTCCCCGCGTGTTAGAGCGCAGGCCCTCCACCAAAGGGTGGAGCCGGTGATCGGCGACGGAGGCCGCGGCCAAGGTGTCCACCCCGGACCCGTCGTAGACCACGACAACGTCATCGCCAGCGTCCAGGAGCTCCCGGGCGGTGAGCAGGCCACGGTAGGCGCGGGCGAGATCACGGGACGCATCCTCGTAGATGACGATGCCGACTCGTAGACGTACCGGGGTTGTGACGCTCATGGGATGGACCTGCCTTCGCGCGGAATCTGGCTGGGAGCGGTCACGGCCTGTGACCTCAGCCGAGGAACCCCAACGCGGCGAGCCGCATTCCTGGGCGCACGCCGCCCGGTCCCCAGCGGGCGGCGGACCCCACCGGCGTGCCGGAGCCAAGGGGAATCACCCGCACCGCCGTCGGGTTTCCCGCGTGTCGTCCCCGCCACCGGGGAGGGCCTGCGGTCCCCGCGTCGGAGAGGCCCGCCGGCAAGGTCGGCCGCTGCACGGTGCCGGCGCCGCGCACCAGGCCCGAGCGGTGCGTGGCAACCACGACAGCGCTCGCGCCGCTCAGCGTGAGCGTCGAAAGGAGAGCAGATGAGCCGCTCAGATGCCCTGGTCCTGTTCGGGGCAACCGGCGACCTGGCCCGGAAGAAGCTGTTCTCGTCGTTGTACCGCCTCGCCGCCCGGGGCAGGCTCGAGGTGCCGGTGCTCGGCGTGGCCTTGTCCGACTGGGACGACGCCCAGTTCCGCGCCCACGTTCGCGACGCGATCACGGCCACCGTCGACGACCCGGACGGCGACGTCGTCGCCCGGGTGTGCGACCGGATCAGCCTGATCGCCGGCGACTACGCAGATCCCGCCACCTTCCAACGGCTGGGCCGCGAGCTGACGCTCCGGAACGCCGTGCACCCCACCTTCTACCTGGCCATCCCGCCGTCGAGCTTCGCCGCGGTCACCGAGGGTCTGGCCCGCGTGGGCCTGCATGACGGCTCGCGGATCGTCGTCGAGAAGCCTTTCGGCCGAGACCTCGGCTCGGCCGTGGAGCTGAATGCCGTCCTGCACCGGCACTTCGCGGAGTCCGACATCTACCGGATCGACCACTACCTCGGCAAGGAGTCGGTCGAGGACCTCCTGGTCTTCCGCTTCGCCAACTCCTTCCTCGAGCCGATCTGGAACCGCAACTACGTGGCCAGCGTCCAGGTCACCATGGCCGAGTCCTTCGGAGTGGAGGGCCGCGGCAGTTTCTACGACGGGGTGGGCGCCCTGCGCGACGTCGTTCAGAACCACCTGCTCCAGGTCGTGGCGCTGCTCGCCATGGAGCCACCGGTCAGCCCCGACGCTGACGCCCTGAGAGACGAGAAGGTGAAGGTCTTGCGGTCCACGCGCCCCCTCGACTCGACCTCCGTTGTGCGCGGTCAGTACCAGGGGTACCGGGACGAACCCGGGGTCGCCGCAGACTCCACTGTCGAGACGTTCGTGGCATGCCGCCTTGACATCGAGTCGTGGCGGTGGTCGGGGGTGCCCTTCTACGTCCGGGCCGGCAAGGGACTCGCGGCCGACGCGCTCGAGGCTCTTGTCGAGCTGCACCAACCGGCCCGCATGCTGTTCGTCGACCCGGCGCTGCCGTGCCCGCACCCCAATCTCATCCGGTTCCGGCTTGGCGCGGCGGACGGTGTCACCATGACGGTGGCAGCCAAGCAGCCCGGGCCACAGCTGCTGACCCAACCGGTCGACCTCAACGTCGACTTCGCGGCCAGCCTGAGCTCGCGCAGTGAGGCCTACGAGCGACTCCTCGACGACGCCTTGGACGGCAACCCGCGTCGCTTCGGCCGCCAGGACGGTGTGGAGAGCGCCTGGCGGATTGTGCAGCCGGTGCTCGAGGAGCCAGGGCCCGTCTTCGGATACCCGCGCGGCGGGTGGGGTCCCGCGCAGGCCGACCGGATCCTGGCCGGCGACCACTGGCATGAACCCTTGCGCCCGGGCTGATCCGGCTCGACCAACGGCCGCAGCCACCCGCCCGCGCAGCGGCCGGCCGGCCCACCTCCGCCGTGCGGTGTCGAGCGTGCAGCCACACCCGCACGAGCCCGCCGATGGCAGCGTGCCGTGCCGCCCCGGTGCCCGTCCGGAGGGAGCACGATTGCGGGTGTGGGAACACCGCGGTCGGCTCACCGGGTTACCAGGCCGTGACCGAGTCAGCCGAGAGCACCGACGAGGCGCGCGGTCGCGCGTTCCAGGAGTATGTCGAGCCCGAGATCGAGGTCATGCTTCGGGTCGCGCGTTCGCTGACCGGCAACGCGGCCGACGCCGAGGACCTGGTCCAGGAGTCGCTGCTGCGAGCGTACCGAGGGCTGGACGGCTTCGACGGTCGCCACCCGAGGGCGTGGCTGCTCACCATCGTGAGGAACACCAACATGAACATGCACCGACGCAAGCGGCCCGACACCATCGCGGACTGGGACCTGGTCCGCGACGCGCGGCCCGCGTTCGGAGCGGCCGCCAGTGCCAGCGCCGAGGACGTCGTCCTCGATGGCACCCTCAGCGACCAGCTCACCCAAGCCATCGCCGAGCTCGACCCCAGGTTCCGCGCCGCACTGATCCTCGTCGACGTCAACGACCTGTCCTACGCCGAGGCCGCGGCCGTACTCGACGTCCCCATCGGGACGGTGATGTCCCGGCTCAGCCGGGCCCGCGACCGTGTCCGCCGCCGGCTGGGTCCGGCCGTTCTCACCCCAGGAGGCCTGACATGAAGCAGTCGATGCGGCAGATGATGACCTGCCACTGGTCCGCTCGGCGGATCCAGCGCTATCTCGACGCCGACCCGGCGGCTCCGCTCGCCCCCGGCGAGGTCACCAGGCTCGAGGCGCACCTGGCCGTGTGCGAGAAGTGCACCCAGACCGCCGCCGAGCACACGGCCCTACACCGCGCCCTGTCGCTGTGGCCGGGCCGGCCGATCCCCGACCGCGACGCGGTCGCCCGGTTGCAGGCCTTCGTCCGGCACATCCCCGACCAGGACCGCACGTGAGCCTGCCGGCACCCTCAGGCGAGCCGTGGGACCTGGTGGTGGTCGGTGGTGGCACCGCCGGGATCGTGGCCGCCAAGACCGCCGCCCGGGTGGGAGCGAGCGTGCTGCTCGTCGAACGGGACCGTCCCGGCGGCGACTGTCTGTGGACCGGGTGCGTGCCGTCGAAGGCGATCCTGGCCGCAGCACAGGCGGCCGCCGCGGCCCGCACCGCGCACCGTTTCGGCGTCCACGTCGACGGCGTACGGGTGGACTTCCCCGCGGTCATGGCCCATGTCCGCGCCGCCGTGGCCCGGATCGCTCCCGCCGACTCGCCGCAGGCCCTGGGCCGCGAGGGGGTCAGCGTCCTCGCCGGCGAGGCCAGGTTCGCCGGGCCGTCCACGGTCGAGGTCGACGGCCGCACGATCACCTTCCGGCGAGCGGTCCTGGCCACCGGGGCCGCGCCCGCCGTCCCACCGGTGCCCGGTCTGGCCGACGCGGCATACCTGACCAGCGACACCATCTGGGGGTTGACCGAGCTGCCCGCCGAACTCGTGGTCCTCGGCGGCGGCAGCATCGGCTGTGAGCTCGGGCAGGCGTTCGCCCGGCTCGGCTCCCGGGTCACCATCGTCGAGGGCGCCGCCCGGGTCCTGCCCCGGGAGGACCGGTATGCCGCCGAGCTGGTCGCCGCCGCCCTCGCCAGCGACGGGGTGGCCCTGTTGACCGGCAGCGCGGTCGCGTCGGTGGAGCAGGCAGAGGGCACCTCCGGCCGGCTCCTGCTCGAGGACGACACCGCGGTGCCGTACGACCGGCTCGTCGTCGCCGTCGGGCGAAGCCCGCGCACCCGTGGCATCGGCCTGGAGGCTGCGGGCGTCGAGGTCGACCAGCGCGGCTTCGTTGTCGTCGACCGCCGCCTGCGCACCACCAACCCGCGGATCTGGGCGGCCGGCGACCTCACCGGCCACCCGCAGTTCACCCACATCGCCGGCGTTCACGGCAGCCTCGCCGCCACCAACGCCGTCCTCGGCGCGCACCGCCGCGTCGACCTCACCGCCATGCCCAGAGTGACCTTCACCCACCCGGAGGTGGCCGCCGTCGGGCTGCCCACCGACCCCGCACCGCCCGGCCTACGGGTGGTGGAGTGGGACCACGACCACGTGGACCGGGCCGTCGCCGAAGACGAGAGCGACGGGCTGACCCGGCTCGTCCTGGACGACCGTGGCCGCGTCCTCGGCGCCACCGTCGTCTCGCCCCGGGCGGGGGAGACCCTCGGCGAGCTGACCGTCGCGGTCAAGCACGGCCTGCGCACCCGGGACCTGGCCGGCGTGATCCACCCCTACCCGACCTTCAACGACGGAGCGTGGAACGCCGCCATCGCCGACGTGCGGGACCATGCCCTCGGCAAGCCAGGGCCCCGAGCCGTTCTGTCGGCCATGCTCACCGCACGCCGGTGGGTGGCCGGCCGGGCCCCGGCCTGAGCACCGGATCCCCGGTGGTCGCCAAGACAACCAGACGGGGGAAGGCACGGGCGCGCGCCACGGTCTCCCCCAGGCAGACCGACCTTGTCTGGGCGACCCCCCGACAGGCCCTCCTGCTCATCCTTCGCGGCGCCACGTTCCACCCCGCCGGCCGGGTCGCCCTCGTCGTCGGCACGCTCCTGACGCTGGCCAACCAGGGCACCGTCCTGCTCGGCGGCCACCTCGGGCCCCTCACCGTCCTTCGGGTCCTGACCAACTACGTCGTCCCGTACGTCGTGTCCAGCCTCGGCTACCTCGCGTCCTTCCGTCGGCGCTGACCGTCCGGGCGGGGCTTCTGCGACCGGGCCTAGGTGTCCGCATCGGGGAGGTCCGCCGCCCGCCGCACAGCCTGGACCAGGGTCGCCTGGTCCGGCGCACCGGCGAGGGCGCCGTCCTCATGGCGATAGACCCGGCACGCTACCGCTGGGACCGCAGCCGCCACCGGCAGCAGGTCGCGACCGTCGACGAAGAAGGACGGAGAGCCGATGAAGCCCAGCTCCTTGCGCCCGGCCTGGGCACCGACGACCACGGTGTCGAACGGCGTGCCGGCCAGCCCGGCCGCGAGCAGCGAGGCCTCCAGCAGGCCCCGGGCTGTCGACTCGTGAGGGCAGTCCGGGACCACGAGCAGCTCGATCTTCATCGTGTCCCTCTCCTCGGCCGTATCGGTCTTGCATCGTGATCGGTGTCATGGATCCCGGTCCGCCCGGTCATCTCAGCTCCCGGAACCCGGCCCGGATGCGCAGGGCGGCGCTGGTCGCGACGACCGTCGCCCACGCGCAGGCGATGACCCAGGCGGCCCCCGGGAGCACCAGCCAGAGGGCGTGGACCACGACGGTCTCTGTCCCCTCGGCGAGCCCGCCGAGGAAGCTCAGCGAGCGGCCGTCGTCGATGCGGCGGCCCGCCCGCTCCGCGATCGAGGAGAACGCGAGGAAGGCGGCACCGTTGAGGTAGTAGGCCAGCAGCACCAGCAGGAACGGCAGCCACGGCGCCGCGAACTCGTGCGTGGCACCCACGGCCACCCCGACGACGGTGGACCCGTAGACGGCGAAGTCGGCGGTGATGTCGAGGAACCCGCCCGCGGCAGAGCCCGCGCCCGTGTCGGACCGCCGCCGGGCGAGCGGCCCGTCGAGGCCGTCGCACAGCCGCGACGCCAGCCACAGGGCCAGAGCCGGCCACCACAGGGTCGCCGCGGCGGCCACGGCACTGGCCAGGCCCAGCACCAGTCCGGCGATCGTCACGCCGTTGGGGCTGGCCCAGGGCCGGTCGATCGAGGCGGCGAGCCGGTCCACCGCCGGCGCCAGCGTCGCGCGGGCCCGAGCGTCAAGCATCGGTGCTCCCTCCGGCCGTCCCGTCCGGACGGTCGCCCGGAGGGCTCGGGCGCGCAGCCGCCGCCCGCCGCGCCAGGGTCCCGCCGCGGACGACGAGAAGGACCAGCGCGGCCGCGGCGGCACCGACCGCCCACGGGTTGGTGCCGCTGTAGGCGCCGAGGACGGCATACGCGATGGTTCCCGGGATCATGCCGACGGCGGACCCCAGCAGGTAGTGGGAGAAGGCCACCGCGCTGACGCCGGAGCCGTAGTTGATGGCGGTGAAGGGCAGGATCGGCACCAGGCGGGCGAGAAGGACAGCGGTCACGCCGTGTCCGCGCAGGGTGGCGTCGACCTGTCCGAGGCGGCCCCGGACGAGCCGGTTCACGGCGTCGCGTCCCAGCGCCCGGCCCACGGCGAACGCCAGGCACGCACCGGCCAGGGCCGCCGCCCAGGACAGGAGGGCGCCGCCGGCCAGCCCGAACAGGGAGGCCCCGAGCGCGGTCAGGACGTTCTTCGGCACCGGAAGCAGCGCCAAGGCCGAGTAGACGGCGACGAACACGACAGGAGCCCAGATGCCGGCGCCGCGCACCACCGCCCGGAGGTGCGCGACGTCCGGGACGCCGTGGGCGCGCGCCACCAGCCACCCGGCGAGCAGGGCGAGCACGAGCAGCGACCCCAAGATGGTGGCGCGGCTGACCCGCCCGGCGGGGGCGGGTGGAGGTGCGGTCGGGTCGGTCATCTCCCCCGGGGAAGTCCCTGACCCCCTCAGCGTGTTCCCGGGCTGACAGCGTCGACCCCAGGAGGATCCGCCATGCCCTCGATCGCCCGGCTGGCCAGAGCTGCGGCCCTGATGGCCCTGGCCGGGATCGGCCTGGCCGCCTGCGCCGCGCCGGGCCCGGCCCCGGCCGGCACGCCGACCGCCCAGACCTGGCAGGACGTCCTCGCCCGGGCGAACGGGCAGAGCGTCTCACTGTGGATGTGGGGCGGTGACCCGCAGGGCAACGCCTACGTCGACACCGTCCTGGCCCCGGCCGCCAAGGGTCTGGGAATCACCCTCAGGCGGGTGCCGGTCGCCGACACCGCGGACGCGATGGCCCGGATTCTCGCCGAGCACCAGGCCGGGACCACCGACGGCGCGGTCGACCTCGTGTGGGTCAACGGGGACAACTTCGCCGCCGGCAAGCAGGCCGGCGCCTGGCTGTGCGGCTGGTCCCAGTCCCTGCCCAACGCCCGCTACCTCGCCCCCAACGACCCGCTGCTCGCCGCCGACTTCGGCACCCCGGTCAGCGGATGCGAGTCGCCCTGGCACAAGGCCCAGTTCACCCTCGTCTACGACGCGGCCAGGATCCCCCACCCGCCGACCACCCTCGCCGGCGTGCTCCGGTGGGCCAAGGACCACCCGGGCCGGTTCACCTACCCGGCGCCCCCGGACTTCACCGGGTCCGCGTTCGTCCGGCAGGTTCTCTACGGCGTCTCGGGCGGCTACGCCCAGGTCCCGGCACGGTTCGACCAGGCGGCATACGACCGGCTGACCCCGGCGCTGTGGACCGCGCTGAAGGACCTCGCGCCGTCCCTGTGGCGCCAGGGCCACACCTACCCCAAGGACTCGGTCGCCCTGGACAAGCTGTTCGCCGACGGCCAGATCGACATGACGATGACCTACGGCCCGGCCACGTTGACCAAGCTGGTCGCCGACGGCACCTTCCCCGCGACCACCCGGGTGCTTCCCCTGACGGGGGGAACGCTCGGCAACGCCAGCTTCCTGGCCATCGCTGCCTCCTCCGGCCACGCCGCCGCCGCCGAGGTGGTCGCCAACCTCGCGCTGTCGCCGCAGCAGCAGGCCGCCAAGGCCGACCCCACGGTGTGGGGCCAGTTCACCGTCCTTGGCCTGGCCCTCCTCCCGGCCGCCGACCGGGCACTGTTCGCCGCGCTGCCGTCCTCACCGGTGGTCCCGCCCTACCAGGTGCTGTCACGGAACGCCAACCCCGAACTGTCCGCGCAGTGGGTGCCCAAGCTGGACCAGGGCTGGCGCCGGGCCGTGCTCGCGGGCTCGTCGTGACCCGAGGCGCGCCGGGCCGGGACGACTCCGCAGCGCGGGGTGCGGTCCTGCTCGCCCCAGCGATGCTCCTCACCGCGGTGGCGCTGGGCACGGCACTGGTCTCGCTGGGGTTGACCAGCACCGGTCTGATGCCAGTGACTGGCGCTCCCCGGGCGTCTCTGGCCGGGTTCACCGCGGACTCCACTGACCTGCTGCTCGGTGTGCGGGAGGCGCTGCTCATCGCGGTTCCGGCGACGGCGCTGGCGGTGGTCGTCGGCGTGGTGACGGCCGTCCTGGTGGTGGGCTCACGCCGGGGGGCGCGCTGGCTCGGCCCCGCCGCCGCGGCGGTCCTGCCGGTCCCGCACCTTGTCGGTGCGGCGGCGGTGGGCCTGCTGCTGTCCGACTCCGGCCTTGGCGCCCGGGTACTCCACGTCGCGCCCGGGTCGTGGCCCGCGCTGGTCGGCGGCCCACTGCCGGTCGCGACAGTCCTGGAGTTCGCCTGGAAGGAGTCCGCCTTCGTCGGCATCGTCGTCGTCGCGGCGGTCAGCCGCCAGGTGGCCGTGCTCGGCGACACCGCGTCTCTGCTCGGCGCGGGCGGGCTCCGGCGGCTGCGCCACGTCACCCTGCCGCTGATGGCGCCGGCAGCGGCCGCTGCGGGGGTGATCGTGTTCCTCTACACGGCCGGCGCCTACGAGGTGGCCTGGCTGCTCGGCCGCGCCTACCCCGAGCCGCTTCCGGTCCTGGCCTACCGGCTGTTCACCTCGATCGACCTCACCGCCCATCCCGAGGCCGCCGCGGCAGCGCTGGTCAGCATCGCGGTGGCCCTCGGCTCGGCCGGTACCGTCCTGCCGCTGCTGCACCGGCTCGGAGCGGCGCGATGAGGGCGTCGACGGTGGCCGCCCGGCTCGCCACCGCGGCACTCGTCGCGTGGTTCGGTATGCCGTTTGTGCCGCTGGTGGTGTGGGCGTTCGCCGACCGCTGGACCTGGCCATCGACCCTGCCCCAGCAGTGGGGGCTGCGTGGCTGGGCCAGCATCGGGCAGGACGCGATGCTGCCGGCCCTGGCACGCTCGGCCGTCCTGGGCGCCCTCGTCGCCGCGGTCGCCACCCCCCTCGGGGCGCTGGCCGGCCGAGCCCTGGGATGGCGCCTGGCCGCCCACCCCGGTCCGCCCACCCTGCTGCTGCTGGCGCCGGTGGCCCTGCCGCCGTTCGCGATCGCGATGGGCGTCGACTCGGTCCTGCTCCGGGCCCGGATCCCAGGCACACTCGCGCTGGTCCTGGTCCTGGCCGTGTTCGCCCTGCCCTACACCACGGCGGTCTTCCGGTCCGCCTACACCGGCCTGGACCCCGAGCTGGAGCATCAGGCCCGGATGCTGGGGGCCAGCGCCCGACAGGCCTTCGGCCGGGCCACCCTCCCGGCGCTGCTGCCCGCTGCCGGGGCCGCCGTGGCACTGGCCTTCCTGGTCGGCTGGAGCGACTACATCGTCACCGTCGTCGTCGGCGGCGGGCAGTACGTCACCGCCCCCGTCCTGGTCGCCTCCGCGGCGTCCGGGCCGGGAAACGAGCCCACCGTCGCGGCCTACGCGCTGCTCACGATCCTCCCGCTGCTGGCCGCCATCGCCGCCGTCGCCGGCCTGACCAGCACCCGACGCGGCCGCGTCCGTCGAGAGGGGGAGCCGGCATGACCTCCAGCCTCGAGCTGCGCGGCGTCAGCTACAGCCACCCCGGGGCCCCCGCCCGGACCCTCGATGCGGTGAGCCTGCAGGTGGCCAGCGGTGAGATGCTCGCCGTCCTCGGCCCGTCCGGGTCGGGCAAGACCACCCTGCTTCGCCTCACGGCCGGGCTGGTCACCCCAGCAGAGGGCGACGTGTTCGTCGGCGGGCGCAGCGTGCTGGCCGAACCACCGGAGCGCCGCGGCCTGACGATGATGTTCCAGCAGCCGCACCTGTTCCCGCACCTGGACGTGCTGGGCAACGTCGCCTTCGCCGACGTGGTCTCCGGCGTGCCGCGACGCGCCGCCCGCGAGCGCGCCCAACGGTTCCTCGACCTGGTCCACCTGCGCGACCTGGCACGCCGACGCCCCCGCGAGCTGTCCGGCGGGCAGGAGCAGCGCGTCGCCCTGGCCCGAGCCCTGGCCGCGCGGCCGGAGGTGCTGCTCCTCGACGAACCCTTCAGCGCCTTGGACCCGGAGCTGCGTTCGGCGATGCACGACCTGCTGCTCGAGGTCCGCGCGATGCTCGAGCCGACAACGCTCATCGTCACGCACGACCTCGCCGAGGCGGCCCTCGCCGATCGGGTCGCGGTCGTCGTCGACGGCCGCATCGAGCAGGTGGGACCCGTCGACGATCTGTATCGTGAGCCCGCGACCCTGACCGTCGCCCGGCTGGTGGGCGGCTTCACCGAGGTGCCCGGCCGGCTCTCCGGGGGCGTCCACAGCTCGGTGCTGGGGGCGGTCGAGGTCCGAGGGTCACGACACGGGCAGCCGGCGGACGGTCCGGCGGCCCTTCTCGTCCGGCAGGAGTCCGTCGAGGTCGTGCCCGCTGCCGATGCGCGGACCGGAGCAACGGGGATCGTGGGTCGCCTCTCCCGGTCGGGCGCGCGCCTGGTCGCCCACGTCGAGGTCGCCGCGTGCAGCGGCCATCCGGGGGTCACGGTGCGTGCCGAGCTCCCGCCGGGCCGTCGCGTGGCCCCCGGCGCGCGGGTGGGGTTGTTGGTCGCCGCGGCCTGCGCCTGTGTCCAGGCGCCGACCCCGCAGCCGGCCGGGACGGCGGGGCTGGCGACGTTCTCGCAGAGCAGCGAGGCGCCCTCGGGGGGAACGTCGGCCCGGTGACTGGCCGGGCCGACCGGCCGCTCAGGTCGCGGTGGTGGTGATGTGCACCTCGGAGGTGAGGCTGCGATGCACCGGGCACTTGTCGGCGATGGCGAGCAGCGCGGAGCGTTGCCGCGGGGTCAGGGCCGGGTCCAGGACAATGTCTCGGTCGATGTGGTCGACCATGCCGCTGCTGGTCTCGCATTCGGCGCAGTCGGCCGCGTGGACCCGTGAGTGGTGCATGGTCACCGCGGTGGCTCCGTAATCCCACCCCTTGCGCTCGGCATACATGCGCATCGTCATCGAGGTGCAGGCACCCAGCGCGGACAGCAGGGTGTCGTACGGGGTGGGGCCGAGGTCGGACCCGCCGGCCGACGTGGGTTCGTCGAGGACCCACCGGTGTCCTCCCGTGCTGGCGGTGTGGGTGTAGCCGCCCCCGGGCCCCTCGACGACGTTCACCGTGCCGGGCGCCCAGGTGTCGTCGGAGGCCGGGTCCGGTGGGGGGTCGGGTAGGTAGCGCTCAACCCAGGTGGCAATCATGTCGGC
>JBBRCL010000020.1:0-44626 GCA_038204895.1 Actinomycetales bacterium
GAGCTGTCCCGGCTGCTGCCCGACCTGCGCGCCCTGATCGGCCCCGACCGGGCGTGCACCGTCGTGTTCGACCGCGGCGGTTACTCCCCGGCGGTGTTCACCGAGATCATCACCGCCGGATTCGACATCCTGACCTACTACGTTCGCCGATGCGTCCTTCGACCTGGCGATCAGCGAGTACGGGGCTGCGATCTGGTGCGACCCGTACCGGTGGATCCCGGAGGCGGCTCGCGTGCTGCGGTCGGGCGGGCGTCTGGTCTTCCTGGGGAACGCGACGATGCGGATGCTGTGCGAACCGGAGACCGGCGTGGCGACGGACCGGCTGCTGCGTGCCCAGTTCGGCTTGTCGCGGCTGGAGTGGGACGACCCGGAGGGTCGGTGCGTCGACTTCCACCTGCCGCACGGGGAGATGATCCGGCTGCTGCGGTCGAGCGGGTTCGTGGTCGAGGACCTGATCGAGGTGCAGGCCCCCGAAGGCTCATCGGCCCGTGACCTGTACTTCACGCCCGAATGGGCGCGGAAGTGGCCGACGGAGGAGGTCTGGTTCGCGCGCAAGCGTGCTGCCGCTGCTGCTGCCTGACACCGCCGGGCAGCGGCGGACCAGGTCAGAAGGGTGGCGGCCGGACGTCAGGCACCCGTTCGGCAGCGCCGACCTCCGCCGGTGCACGCGAGTACCCGTGGCCGGTCGGCGCTGACCACTCGGTCGCGCCCGCGTCGTCGTCGCGCACCACCCGCCAACCCCCGTGCGTCTTGAGCAGGTGGTGGTGTCGGCAGAGCGCCTGCAGGTTCGGTGCCCTGGTCTGCTGGTCCGGTGGCCTGGCCGGGTCGAACGGCTCGATGTGGTCGATGTCGCAGCGTGCCGCCGGAACCCGGCAGCCGGGGAAGGTGCAGGTACGGTCGCGGTCGACCACCCACCCGGCGAGGTCGGCCGAAGGCCGGTAGCGCCGGGTGCCCCGTGCCCGGAGCTCGCCGGTCTGCTCGTCGACCAGTACCGGCCGCCAGGTGGCGCCGGCGGCGATCGCCCGGGTCATCGACGCGGGGATCGGTCCGTACCCAGCCAGCTCGCCGGGCTGGTCGTCGAGGCCGAGCAGCGTCGTCGCGGAGGCGGTGACCTGCAGGTGCGGACGCCGGCCCTGCCGGGTGGACAGCGCCCGCCCGTCCGGCCCGACGCCGGCATCGAGGTACGGCGTGACGAGGTCCACCAGCGCATCGGCCCGACGCGCGGCGATCGGGCGAGGGTCGTCGGGGGCCGCGGCGCCGGCCAGCGCGGTGAGGGTCGTGTAGACGGCCACCCCCTGGTCGGCGGGGAGGTAGGCATTCAGCCAGGCCATCCCGTCCTTGGCGGGCTGCAGGTCGACGAAGCGGTCGGCCAGCGCCGCGCGGTGTCGCTCCTCGGCGGCAGCGGGGTGCTGCGCGAGCTCCATCCGACGGATCCGCGAGCGCAGCTGGGGCCCGGTGAGCATGGCCGCTCTCGGCAGCACCGCGGCAGTCACCCGGTGCGCCTCCGCGTCCCCGAGGGGCATCACCTCGTCGCAGATCACGCGGGCCTTCAGGTGGTCGATGTCGCCACGCTCCAGCGCGTCCGACACCTCCGGCAGTCGTTCCAGCGACGAGGCGGTCGCCACCTTGGACTCGCCGCCTGCGCGGGTGGCGCCAAGCCGTGCGGCGATCTCGTCGCCGACGAACGCCTCACGTCGTTGCCCCTCGCGCCGGCGCCGCAGCTCGTTCACGGCATGCGCCTGCCGCGCGGTGGCCCAGGACCCGACCCGCTCCCACGCGGCGATGGCCTCGACCAGCGCCGCGTCGTCGACCTCGGCCGGTTCGAGGGCCGCGAGCGTCGAGGCAAGCTCGGGCCCGGGTCGCGCGCCGTCCAGCGACACTGCGAGTGGATGGGCGTCCGCCCAGTCCGGCCGCAGACCCCCCGGCCGGCTGCGGGTGCCACCCGCCCTGGCCGCGGCAGCCCACGCGGCAGCGCCGACGGTGAGTTCCTGGGTGAGAGCCAGCTCCGTGACGCCCGCCGGCTGACCGGTGAGCAACCGGGTCAGCACCCCGGGGCGCGGACCCACCGCGCCGCCGCGCCCGAGGGCGGGCGGTGCAGTCGGAGCAAGGGCTTCGAACACCAGTACAGGATATCGGGCGTATCGGACATTCGCTACGACGGTTCGCCTGTTGGGCAGCCGTCCACAGGCGTCCGCCCAGCACCGTTCACCTGCTGGTCACTCGTCCACAGACGCCCGGTCGAACCGCGCCCGGTCGAACCGCGCCCGGAACGGGACCTGTCGGTGCGCGTCGTCCACCGAGGCCTTCACCGCCTGGCGAGCGCGCGGCGCCACTCCGCCACCCGCACGCCGTCGTCGGCCCAGCCTCGCGACCCGGCCGCAGCGCACGACGCCGAAGCCACGCCGGACGCCCACGCGAGGCCGACGCGTACCTCCGCGACCGTCGCACGGCCCGGCCCGACCGCCGAGGCCAGCCACGCCACCAGCGCCCCGTGCAGCACATCGCCCGCGCCAAGGGTGTCGACGACCTCGACCGCCGGGACCTCGACGGTGGTGATCCCCTCGTACGTCAGCACGCGGATCGGATCAGGGCCGTGCGACTGCGCGACCACCCGCGGGCCCGCTCGGCGGACCGCGGCGAGGGGATCGCCGGCACCCGGGACGGCGAAGTCGGCCGACAGGACCGCGACGTCCACCAGCGGCAGCAAGGCCTCCAAGCCGGGTTTCCACGAGCCGCCGTCGAGCACGACCGGGATGCCCCGCTCACGCGCGGCGTGTGCGCAGGCCAGGGCCAGGTCGAGGTGATGGCCGTCGACCAGCACGACGGCGACGCCGTCCAGCAGACCCGCGGGGAGGTCCGTGCCCGAGCCGTCCCGCTGCCGCGTACCGGACGCTGTGGCGTTCACCGACACCACGGCACGCTCACCGGTGCCGCGGGTGACCAGCACGGTCGAGACCGGCGGGCTCAGGTCCGGGCCTCTCACGTCAACGACGTCGACGCCGGTCCCGCGCAGGGCAGCCGCGACCACTGACGCGAGCGGGCCGTCCCCGATCCGGGTGAGCAACCGGGCCGGGATGCCCAGCGCGGAGCAGGTCACCGCGGCGTTGGCTGCCGGCCCTCCCGCGGCCACCACCAGGTCGGTCGCCACGAGCTTCTCGTCGGGCGCGGGCACGTGGTCCACCGTCTGCACGACGTCGAGCGTGGCCAGCCCGCAGGTCAGGACAACGGACGGAAGGCGAGCGGTGGACGGGCGATGGCGAGCGCGAGGCGAGCGCATCGCGTCAGGTGAGCGGGCGGCGTCGGGCACGCTCCCCAGGCTAGGGCCACCTCCGGGTCGCCCACTGCCCGACTGCCCACCCCCGACCGCCCACCCCCCGACTGCCCACCCCCGACCGCCCACTGCCCCCCGGCGACACGGTCACATACGGTGGTCCCCATGACCTACGTCGAGGATCCCCGCACCGCACCGCCGATCCGTTGGGGCATCCTCGGCCCCGGCGGCATCGCCAACACGTTCGCCACAGCCGTCAACCGGTACACCCGCGCCCAGCTGGTCGCCGTCGGCTCCCGGAACAGCGACCGCGCCGAGCGCTTCGCCACCCAGCACGGCATCCCGACCACGCATGTCGGCTACGCGGCCCTGGTCAACGACCCGCAGGTCGACGTCGTCTACGTCGCCTCCCCACACTCCGAGCACCACGCCCACGCCCTGCTCGCCATCGCGGCGGGCAAGCACGTGCTGGTGGAGAAGTCGTTCGCGCGCAACGCGGCCGAGGCCCAGGACGTGGTCGACGCCGCGCGCGCCGCCGGCGTCTTCTGCATGGAGGCCATGTGGACCCGGTTCCTGCCGCACGTCGTCGCGTTGCGCTCGGTGCTCGCCCGGGGCGACATCGGCCGCATCGTCGGTCTGATCGCCGACCACGGGCAGCCCTTCGCGAGCTGGCCGGCCACCCACCGGATCCACAACCCGGAGCTGGCCGGTGGGGCCCTGCTGGACCTCGGGGTGTACCCCGTGTCCTTCGCGCACGACCTGCTCGGCGTCCCGGACCGGATCGCTGCGATCGGCTCGCTGACCCCGACCGGTGTCGACGGCCAGATCAGCATCGCCCTCGGCTTCGGCCCGGACGTGCAGGCGTCACTGCACACCACCTCGATGGCCAAGACCGCGACCACCGCCGTGATCTTCGGCCAGGACGGCCGGATCGAGATCGCCGGCGACTTCTACCGCCCGACGTCGTTCACGGTCACGCGCGACGACGGCGCCTGGTGGTCCTACCACCGCGAGGTGGACGGCGGGTTCCAGTACCAGGCGGCGGAGGTGGCCCGGCGGATCGCGGCCGGCGAGACCGAGAGCCCGACGATCACCCTGGAGAACTCGCTGCAGGTGATGCGGACCCTTGACGAGATCCGGCGCCAGGCCGGGGTGGTGTACCCGGGCGAGTGACGGACCCCGTGCTGGCCGCCCCGACGGCTACCCTGACCGCGTGAGCTCACCGGGCACCTTCATCTCCTTCGAGGGTGGTGACGGCGTCGGCAAGTCCACCCAGCTGCGCCTGCTCGCGCAGTGGCTGGCGGACGGCGGCCACGAAGTGGTCACCACCCGCGAACCGGGCGGCACGCCGCTGGGCGTCGCGCTCCGCCAGGCCGTCATGCACGGCGACCATGTTGCGCCCCGCGCCGAGGCCCTGATCTACGCCGCGGACCGCGCCCATCACGTCGCAACGGTGGTCCGGCCCGCCCTGCAGCGCGGCGCCGTCGTGCTCACCGACAGGTACCTGGACTCCTCGGTCGCCTACCAGGGCACCGGCCGCGAGCTGGGTGCGGACGAGGTGGAACGGCTCAGCCTGTGGGCCGTCGAGGGCCTGCTGCCGGACCTGACGGTGCTGCTCGACCTGGACCCGGCGGTGGGTCTGTCCCGGCTCACCGGTGACCCGGATCGGCTCGAACGAGCCGGCGCCGAGTTCCACGCCCGCACCCGGCAGGCCTTCCTTGACCGGGCCGCCCGACAACCCGGCCGGTGGCTGGTCGTCGATGCGTCGCAGCCGGTCGACGCCATCGGGGACCTGGTCCGGTCCCGGGTGGCGCAGCTTCTCGACGGCGGCCCCCGATGAGCGTGTGGGACACCGTCGTCGGGCAGGGCGACGCCGTCGGCGTGCTGCGGGCCGCGAGCCAGAACCCCGCGGCGATGACGCATGCCTGGCTGATCACCGGCCCGCCGGGGTCCGGGCGCAGCGTCGCGGCGCGGGCCTTCGCGGCGGCCCTGCAGTGCGAGGCCGGCGGGTGCGGGCACTGCCGGGCCTGCACGACGACGATGGCCGGCACGCACGCGGACGTCCTGGTCGTGGCAACGGAGAAGGTGACGATCAGCATCGAGGAGGTTCGCGACCTGATCGGCGTCGCGCAGCGGATGCCGTCTCAAGGCAGGTGGCGGGTGATCGTGCTGGAGGACGCGGACCGGATGGTCGAGCGCACCTCGAACGTGCTGCTCAAGGCCATCGAGGAGCCGCCGCCGCGGACCGTCTGGCTGCTCTGCGCGCCGAGCCCGCAGGACGTCATCGTGACCATCCGTTCCCGGTGCCGCCGCGTGGTGCTGCGGGTGCCGCCGGTGGCGGACGTCGCCCGGCTCCTGGTGGAGCGCGACGGGGTGAACCCCGCGCTGGCCGACGCCGCGGCCCGCGCCGCGCAGAGCCACATCGGCCTGGCCCGGCGCCTCGCCCGCGACCCCGAGGTCCGCGAGCGGCGGGCCAAGACCCTGCGGCTGGCGGCCGCGATCCGGGGGGTCGGCGACGCGGTGCTGGCCGCTGCGGACCTGGTGGAGGTGGCCGCGGCCGAGTCAAAGGCGGCGACCGCCGACCGGGACGCCACCGAGCGCGCGGAGCTGCTGCGCACCCTCGGCGCGGAGGACGGGCAGACCCTCCCGCCCACCCTTCGGGCTCAGGTCCGCCAGCTCGAGGAGGAGCAGAAGCGCCGCGCGACCCGGGCCCAGCGGGATGTCCTGGACAGGTCGTTGATCGACCTGCTGTCGCTGTACCGCGACGTGCTGGTGGTGCAGCTCGGGGCCGACGTCGACCTGATCAACACGGCCGAGGAGGCGCAGGTCCGGCGGCTGGCAGCAGGCTCGACGCCCGAGCAGAGCATCCGGCGGATGGATGCGATCGGGGTGACCCGGGAGCGGCTGGCCGGAAACGTCGCGCCGCTGCTGGCGATGGAGGCGATGGCGGTGGCCCTCCGGCCGCAGGGCTGACGGCCGTGCCGTGATCGCTCGTCATACGAGGTCGCATCCATTGGCTACGGTTGCTCCCGTGCGCGCCACCCCACCTCGACCGGGTCTCCGGGTCACCACAGCGGCAATGCTGGCCGCCCTTGCGCTGGTGCTCGCGGGCTGTGTTGCGCCAAAGGAGCAGACGACGCCGCCCCGGGAGAGCGCTTCGCCGACGCAGGCTCCTGATCAGGCGGGACAGAGCCTTGACGACTTCTACGGCCAGGACGTGGCCTGGGAGCCGTGCGGTGGGTCGTACGAGTGCACACGCGTCCAGGCTCCGCTGGACTGGGACGCGCCGGAGGCGGGCTCGATCGAGCTGGCCCTCAAGCGGGCACCGGCCAACGGCTCGCCGGACCAGCGCATCGGTTCCCTGCTGGTCAACCCGGGTGGCCCGGGCGGCTCCGGCATCGACTTCGTCGAGCCGATGGTCGACTACGTCGCGGGCGACGAGATCCGTGCCGCCTACGACATCGTGGGCTTCGACCCGCGTGGCGTCGGGCAGTCGACGGCCGTCGCGTGCGGCGGCGACGCCTTGATCGACGACTTCTTCACGGCCGACCCGCCGATGGAGAACCAGGCCGACATCGAGGCCTCCCGGGAGAAGGCCAGGCTGTTCGGCGAGGCGTGCCTTGCGGCCACCGGCCCGCTGCTCGGCGAGGTGGACACGGCCAGCGCCGCCCGGGACATGGACCTGATGCGCGAGGTGCTCGGCGACAGCGAGCTGTACTACGCCGGCTTCTCCTACGGCACCTTCCTCGGCGCGACCTACGCCGACCTGTACCCCGAGAACGTCGGGAGGATGGTGCTGGACGGCGCGCTCGACCCGTCGATGAGCAACGACGACCTGATCATCGGGCAGGCGATCGGGTTCGAGAACGCGCTCCGCGCCTACGTGGCGTACTGCCAGGCGACCTCCGGATGCCCGCTGACCGGCGACGTCGACGCCGGCATGGCGCAGATCGCGGAGATCGTCGCCCGCGCCGAGGCGGACCCGATCCCGACCGGCGCCGGCGCCGTGGTCAACGGCACCCTCGCCTTCTACGGGATCGTCGTCACCCTGTACGACGACGCGTCGTGGCAGTACCTCACGATGGCCCTGCAGGAAGTGGTCAGCTCCGGTACCGCCGCGACCCTGATGGAGCTGGCGAACTTCTACCTCGACCGAACCCCGGACGGGCACTACACGGTCAACGCGATGGTGGCGTTCAGCGCGATCAACTGCCTGGACTACCCGATGGTCGAGCGCGACTACGACGAGCTGGTCGCGTTCTCGGAGCAGGTCGCCGCCCAGGCGCCCACCTTCGGCATGGACTTCGGGATGGCCGTCGGTTGCGAGACCTGGCCGTTCCCGGCCACCGGCGTCCGTGAGCCGATCACCGCACCCAGCGCTGCGCCGATCCTCGTGGTCGGCACGACGGGCGACCCGGCCACGCCGTACCAGTGGGCCGTCTCACTCTCCGAGCAGCTCAAGTCCGGCACGCTGCTGACCTGGGAGGGCGAGGGCCACACCGCCTGGGGCCGTGGCGGCGTGTGCGTCAACAAGGTCGTCGAGGCCTACCTGCTGCGGGGCGAGGTCTCGGAGGGTGGCGCGACCTGCTGAGCCCGGTCGTCAACCTGCTCGGGCGAACCGGCGAACGCGCCGGACGAGCGGGACCGGCTCAGATGTCGGCGCTCGGCGCGGCGGCCTCTGCCAGCAGCGCGAACCTCTCCCGCTCCGGACCGCGCAGCACGACGACGCGTCCGTAGCGCGAGTCGAACGGCGGCTCCTCGGGTTCGCCGCCGTGCCCGACCGCCACCAGCACCGCGGCGTCGACGTCCTGCACCTTGAAGTGCACCAGCCAGTGCGGCGGCCCGTTCCCCTCGCCCTGCGGGCTGGGCTCTCCCATACCGCCCGCCGTGCGGCCGCCGACGGCGAACGATCCGTACCTGACGCCCGGCGGACTGATGTCCGCGTACGTGTACCCGAACACGGTGGCGTAGAACGCGAAGGCGGCGTCCAGGTCCGGCGTGATCAGCTCGTTCCGCGTCATGGTGCCTGGCTCGTCGGTGACCATCGCCCCGATGTGCCCGTCCGCCTGCCACAGGCCGACATCGGCGCCGGCGGGGTCGCGGATCAGCGCGACGGAGCCCGTGCGGTCGAAGACGGCCGGTGGCACCAGGACGTGGGCGCCCGCGTGCTCCGCGGCTTGGACGCTGGAGGCCATGTCGTCGGTCGCCAAGAACGTCGTCCAGTGGGCGGGCGTGTCCGGTGTTGCGGACTGTCCGATGCCCGCCACCGGGTGGCCGTCCCGCATGGTTGTGAGGTAGACCCGGCCGTCCGGTGCCGTGCCCTGCAGGAGGTCCCAGCCGAGGAGGTCGCCGTAGAAGCCGGTCGCGGCGCCGATGTCGGAGACCGTCAGGCTCGCCCAGACGGGCGTGCCGGACGGCCAGGGGTCGCTGCGCGTGGTCATGGTGATCTCCATCCTCCGGCATGAGCCTTGTCGGGACGGGGCGGCGGCGC
The DNA here is from genome assembly GCA_038204895.1 of Actinomycetales bacterium. Classification (GTDB taxonomy): domain Bacteria; phylum Actinomycetota; class Actinomycetes; order Actinomycetales; family Cellulomonadaceae; genus Actinotalea. The sequence continues at coordinate 8,763 of JBBRCL010000020.1, forward strand.
ACCAGCAGAGGCGCGTCGCGACAACCGAGACAGCGGCCGCAGCAACCGAGAGCCGCAGCAACCGAGCCGCGGGCCGGGACCGTTGCGGCGGGCTGCTCGGCGCTTTGGAGGCCGCGCGGCGCCTGGGTACAGTAGAGCCCGCTCGCCGGCCGACCCCTCGTCGCCGGGCGCGCCGCCTTAGCTCAGTCGGTAGAGCGGTTCACTCGTAATGAACAGGTCAAGGGTTCGACTCCCTTAGGCGGCTCCAGCACTTGACCGGTCCCGGCGCACGTCGGCTGCGGACGTCGAGGCCGCGCAGCCCACCGTCACCAAACCTGCACGTGCTCGCACACAACCTGCGCGGGACCCACCAAGCAGTGCCGGACGGCGAGGGTCGCTGCTGCCTAGCGTGGCTGGCATGACCGATCCCGAGGCAGCGTCGCCCGTTCCGCCCGTGCCGCCCGCCCCCGCGGCGGCCGCACCGTCAGTGCTGCCCGTTCCGCCAGTGCTGTCAGCGCCGCCTGGGCTGTCAGTGCCGCCCGCACCCCCGGGGCCTCCGCCCGCACCCCCGGCCCCGCCGGCGTGGTCGGTCGCCCCCGCTACCGGAGTGGGCCCCGGCGCCGGTCCCCTGTCCGCGCTGCCCCGGCCACCGGGCCCGCTCGCCCTCGCGGTCGCCGACTTCAAGCGCGAGCGCCGCCGGGTCGCTCCGGTCACCACCCTCGTGATCTGCGGCGTCGTGGGGATCGCCGGTGCGGTGCTCCTTGTCGGGCACCGCCTCGGACTGGGTGCCGCGCTCGTCGGCCTGGCCGTCTGGGCGGCCGCCGTCCCGGCGCTGGTGCGCCGGCGCGCGGTCGGCGACCTGGTGACAGCCGCCCTTGCCGTCGCCCTGGTCGGCATGGTCGCCGTCCGTGACGCGGGCTGGGTCGTCGCCCTGTGCCTGGCCACGGCGGCGGGGGTCACCGCTGTTGCGGCCACCTCGGCGCGCTCCGCGCCGGCGGTGCTGCTCAGCGGTGCCAGCTGGGTCGCCGGCGCGTTCCGTGCACTCCCTTGGGTGGGTCGCGGCGTCGGGGACCTTGCCGGAACCCGCCGGGGGCAGGTGCTCGGGGCGCTGCGGAGCGTGGCGATCACGGTCGTCCTGCTCACGGTCTTCGGTCTGCTGTTCGCCAGCGCGGACAGGGTCTTCGCCAGCTACCTGCCCCATCTGGACGCCGACCTGCTCCCGGGCCAGGTGGTGGTCGGGATCCTGGTGGCCGTTGTCGTGGCCACGCTGGCCCACCTGGCCCTCGCACCACCGGGCTGGTCGGATCTCCGTCCGGCGCCGGCCCGACCCGCGCGTCGCGGCGAGTGGCTGCTGCCTGTGCTCGCCCTGGATGCCATGGTCCTGGCCTTCGTCCTCGTCCAGGTCGGCGGGTTGGTCGACGGGCACGAGCACATCCTGGAGACGGTGGGCCTGACCTACGCGCAGTACGCGCGGGAGGGATTCGCGCAGCTCGTGGTCGCCACGGCACTCACCCTGGCGGTCGTGGCGGTCGCGGCCCGCCGTGCACCGCGGGAGTCCGAGCGGGACCGGATGATCTCCCGCGCCGCGCTCGGCGTCCTCTGCGTCGGAACGCTCGGAGTCGTCGCGTCGGCACTGCGCCGGATGGATCTGTACGTGGAAGCCTTCGGGATGACCCGGCTGCGGCTGTTCGTCGTGGTGGTCGAGGTGACCCTCGCGGCCGTCCTGCTGCTGGTGATGGTGGCCGGCGTGCGGTGGCGGGGTGGCTGGCTGCCGCGCGCCGTCGTGCAGGTCGTCGGGGTGGCGGTGCTGGGCCTGGCGCTGGCCAACCCGGACGCGCTGATCGTCCGGCACAACACCACCGCCGATCTGGACATCGCCCTCGATGCCAGCTACCTGCAGGGCTTGTCGGCGGATGCGGTGCCCGCAATCGACCGGCTCGCCGAGCCGCTCCGGTCCTGCCTGCTCGAGGCCATCGTTGTCGATCCGCCGGAGGGACTCGCGGACTGGAACCTCAGCCGGGACCAGGCCGATCGGGCGCTCACAGCGGGGGACCCGATCGACACCCAGGTCGGGTGGGCGTGCGCGCTGTACGACGCCGGGGACCGCTGAGCGGAGCTGCTCGATCAACAGGCCATCGAGGGCGCGTTGTCGAGGGCTCCCCGGCCCCTACTCTGTGCGTGTACAGCAGACGAGAAAGAAGGCCTGTGATGGCTCGAGTCACCCTGCAAACCATCGCCGAGCGGGTCGGTGTGAGCCGGATGACGGTCTCCAACGCCTTCTCTCGACCCGACCAGCTGTCCACCGGCCTGCGCGAGAGGATTCTCGCAACCGCTTCCGAGCTGGGCTACCCGGGCCCCGACCCGGCCGGACGGGCACTGGCGCGCGGCACGACCGGCGCGGTCGGCATCCTGCTCACCAACTCGATGAGCACCGCCTTCCGCGACGACATCGCGGCCACCTTCTTCGGGGCCGTCGCCGAAGAGCTCGCGCCGACCGGCCTCGCCGTCACGCTCATCCCGCTGTACGGCTCCCACGACGTGATCCCCGCCCGGGACGTGCCGATCGACGGGGCGCTGGTGTACGCGTGCCCGGACGGCGCACCGGCCCTCGACTGGCTGGTGCAGCGACCGATCCCGCTGGTGTTCGTCGACCGCGAGCCGACGCCGGGGTCGGCGAGCGTGACCCTCGACGAACGGCTCGGTGCCGAGCAGGGTGCCCGGCACCTGGTCGAGCTGGGTCACCGGCACGTCGGCCTGCTCACCCTGTCCTTCCTCGGGCCGCACGGGGTGATCCCGGACCTCGCGGCCGTCGGTGGTGACTTCGTGGCCCGCGAGCGCGCACTCGCCTGGACCGAGGTGCTCCGGGCGGCGGGCGTGCGGATCACCGCCGTCCAGGTCCGGGAGAACACCGAACAGGACTCCTACGACGGCGCCTGCCTGATGCTGAACGTGGAGGACCGTCCGACGGGGGTGCTCTGCTTCTCCGACGTGATGGCGTGGGGCGCGATGCGGGCGGCGGCGGACCTCGGCCTGCGCGTGCCGCAGGACGTCTCGGTGGTCGGCTTCGACGACGCCCAGATCGCCCGACGGGTGCGTCCCGCGCTGACGACGGTGCGTCAGGACGTCGTCGCGAAGGGCCGCGCCGCTGCCGCCCAGCTCACCGCTGCCATCGAAGAGCGCCGCAAGGGCGAGATCGAGGAGCCACCGCGGGTGGTGATGCCGACCGAGCTCATCGTGCGGCACAGCACCGCGCCGCCGCCGCAGCTCTGAGGTCGGTGGGTCAGAGGTACGTGGCGACTGCCGCGGCGTCCTGCTCGATCGTCGCGGTGTCGACGAGGTCGTCGGCGTGCTCGGTGAGCACAGTGACCCAGGTGGCCAGCACGTCCGCGGCGACACCGCTGTCGATCAGCTCGGCGGTCAGGTCGGCCACCGCCTCGTCGTAGAGCGCGGCGAGCTCCGGGACCGCGCGGAACCGCTCCTCCAGGATGTTGCCGCCCATCCCGCCCATCCCACCCATGCCGCCGGGCAGGTCGCCGAGGTCACCCATTCCGCCGGGCGGCTCGGCGGTCCGCCCGTCCGGAGCCGAGGGCAGCTCGCCCGCGCTCGGTCGCTGGCCCAGCCCACCGGCACCCGGGGCACCGCCGGGCGGCGCCTGAGCCCCATCGGCGACCCGCCCGCCCGCTCCGCCGGGCACCATCTCGTTCATGGCGCCGAACGACAGGTTCTGGTCCCAGGAGACCACGGTGAAGGTCCCGGTCTCCGCGTCGTACCGCAGGTAGGAGTTGTTGCCCGGCCCGGAGATGTCGTCGAAGTTGCCGACCAGCTCCTGGACGGCCAGGTACCGGGAGAACGACTCCACGTCCAGGTGGTCGGCGATCTCCGCAGCGAACGTGGCGTCGTCGGCGTTGTTGACGAAGTCCAGGAACTCGATCAGCGGAGTCAGGTCGTCCTCGCCGGTCTCCTGATCGAACACGTCCGTGTACGACGCCGGGTCGGCACCCCGGTAGGACCAGTCCCCTCGGCCTCGGACTTGTACAGCGCCCCTGCCGAGTCGAAGACCGACGCCTCCCAGACCTCGTCCGGGTTCTCGATCACCAGGCGCAGCGTCGGCGCCCCGTCGTTCACGGTCAGGCGCACCGGTGTCGCCTGCTGGCTGGCGAGCCCCGCGAGCTCGATCAGCTCGAGAGCGACCGCCTCGTTCACCGCGGTGCCCGTGACGTTGGAGCGGACGACGAACGACCTGACCTCGCCGTAGGACTGCCCGTCGACGTACTTGTCGAGCCGGACCAGCCAGGGGAGCGTCGCGGGGTCCGCGTCGCTGGACGTCATCCGCAGCGAGGAGTTGCCCTTCAGGCGCAGCCCGACGTCGCTCAGCTCGGTGCCGTCGATCGTGACGGTCCCGGGGATCCAGGTCTTCTCGCCGGACGTCCGGTACTCGGAGATCATCGCGACCACGTCGGCCTCGTCGACCTGCACGCTGACGGTGTGCACGACGGAGCTGTCGAACAGCCTGGTGCTTCCCGGTCATCGAACCCTCTCGGTCGGGCGCCGCATGCCGCCGGAGCCGAAGGGGGCGGGTCCGGCGGCGCGGGCCGATCTTCTGATCCAGATCAGCACACCCCGTCGCCCTGAGCGCAGGGTGTGCAGTTCCTGTGCGCGGGCTGAGAGAACCTCACAGGTGGCTCATGGGTTTCCCACAGCCACGCCGCAGCCGAGGACCGTGCAACCAGAGTGGCGCCGTGCCGGCGTCCTGCCCGACCGACCTCTGGAGCTGACGTGCCTCTCCTCTTCGTCGCCGCGGACCTCGCAGCGATCACCGTGCTGGTGTACCTCTCGTACTTCCCGCGGCACCGGCGCCGGGAGATGGTCCTCGCCTACATCGGGTTGAACGTCGGCGTGCTCGCCGTGGCCATGGTGCTGACCGGCTCCGCGGTGAGCATCGGGCTCGGGATGGGTCTGTTCGGGGTGTTGTCCCTGATCAGGCTGCGTTCCGACGAGCTCAGTCACGAGGAGGTCGCGTACTACTTCGCCGCCCTGGCGCTGGGGCTGATCTTCGGTCTGACACCGGATCCGGTCTGGCTCGCCCCGGCGCTGGGGGCCCTGATCGTGCTGGTGATGGTGGTGGTCGACCATGCCCCGATCCACTCGACGGCGCGCCGCCAGCTGGTCACCCTTGACGCGGTCGTGGCGGACGAGGCGGAGCTGACCGCCCGGCTGGCGGCCCTGCTCGGCGGGACGGTCACCGCGATGGAGGTGCGCTCGACGGATCTGGTGCGCGACTCGATGCTCGTGGACGTGCGGTACCGGCTCCTGGCCCGCGCGCCTTCGGGTCAGCCCGTGCCGAAGGTCCCCGTCGCGGTGTACGACGGTGCGTCGGTCGCGGTGGTGGGCGGATGACCCTCGAGCTGACCGAGGTGGGTCTGCGGCTCGAGGCGGCCCACGTCGTCGTGCCCGGCCTGGAGCGCCTGACCCCCCTCTCGCTCGTCGAGTTGTGCGCCCGGCCGGACCTGCAGACCCGGGTCGACCGGAAGTACGTGGTGCCCTCGACGGTCGTCGCCGACCTCGTCGAGCAGGTGCACGGCGACTCCGCGGTGCTCGTCATCGATGGCCGTGCGGGTCTGCGCTACGAGTCGGTGTACTTCGACACCGTTGACCTGACCTGCTATCTCGCGGCGGCGCACGGGCGGCGCCGGCGGTACAAGGTCCGCACCCGCAGCTACCTGGACACCGAGACGTGCCTGCTCGAGGCCAAGACCGTCGGTGGTCGCGGCGAGACCGTCAAGCGACGCGCCCCCTACCCGTTCGCCGACCGTGACCGGTTGACCGAGGCGGGACGCGACGTCCTGCAGGGGTGGCTGGGGCCGGAGCTGCCCGACCTGTTCCCGACCCTGACGACGTCCTACCTGCGCACGACCCTGGTCGACGTCGCCGGCGCCCGGGTCACGGTGGACGGTGAGGTGCGGGGGGAGGTCCCGGACGGCGGCTCGGAGCAGCTGGTCGGCAACGTGATCGTCGAGACCAAGTCCCCTGCCGCGGCCACCGCGACCGACCGGTGGTTCTGGGCTCGCGGCTACCGTCCCGTGCGGCTGAGCAAGTACGCAGTCGGGCTGGCCGCGCTGCAGCCGGAGCTGCCGGCGAACAGGTGGGCGCGGACCCTGCGCCGCTGGTACCCGCAGTCCTGACCGGGCACGCCGGGCACCTGCCCCCTCAGGCCCTGCGATCCCGGTCCTTGCTCGGCTGCACCCGCTTGGGCTCGCCGGGCATCTTCGGGTACTCGGGCGGGTAGGGCAGGTCGCCCGTACCGTGCTCGCGCTCGTCCCGGTCGGCCAGCTCCAGCAGCGGCTCGATGGAGTAGCGGGGCCCCGCGCCGGCGACAAGGGGGGCGAACAGGTCGCCCACCTCGGCGAACCGGGCCGGCATGGTGGTGACGTCGAAGTCGTCGGGCTGCACCTGGTTCAGCTCGTCCCAGCGCAGCGGCGCGGACACGGTCGCCCGCCGGTTGGCGCGGATGGAGTAGGCGGAGGCGATCGTGCGGTCGCGGGCCATCTGGTTGTAGTCGACGAAGATCCTCTGGCCCCGCTCCTCCTTCCACCACTTGATCGTGACCTGGTCGGGCAGCCGCCGCTCGAGCTCGCGGCCAAGGGCGATCGTTGCCCGCCTGGCCTGGGTGAACGTCCAGCGCGGCTGGATGGGCACGAAGATGTGGATGCCCCGGCCGCCGGACGTCTTGGGCCAGCCCTCCATGTCCATCTCGCGCAGGATCTCGCGCACGTGCGGCGCCACCCATGCGGCGTCGGAGAAGTCGGTGCCGGGCTGTGGGTCCAGGTCGATCCGCAGCTGATCGGGGGAGTCGACGTCGTCGCGGGTGACCGGCCAGGGGTGGAACGTGATGGTGCCCATGTTGGCCGCCCAGGCGACGACGGCGAGCTCGGTGGGGCACACCTCGTCGGCCGTGCGCCCGCTCGGGAAGGCGATCGTTGACGTCTCCAGGTAGTCCGGTGCCCCCTGTGGGACCCGCTTCTGGTAGAACGCGTCGCTGGTGGAGTCGGCGCGGGTCGCCATCGTGGCGCCCTCGAACATGCCCTTGGGCCAGCGCTCCAGCGTGGTGGGCCGGTGCAGCAGCGCGCCGAGGATCCCGTCGCCCATCGTGACGAAGTGCTGCACGACGTCGAGCTTGGTCAGGCCGCGCTCGGGGAAGACCACCCGGTCCGGGCTGGTGACGCGCACGGTCCGGCCCGCGACGTCCAGCTCCACCGCCGGTGCTGTCGAGGCCGCCATGGGGTCACGCTAGACGGGGACACCCACGACGGCGCGGGGTGATCATCCGTTGCGCCCCGCCTCAGCGGCGCGTCAGCCGGCGAGCAGCCCGCGTCGGTGCGCCACCGCGACCGCCTCGGCCCGGCCGGCCACCCCCAGCTTGGCCAGCAGGTTGGACACATGCACGCTCACCGTCTTGCCGCTGATGAACAACCGTTCGCCGATCTGACGGTTGGTCAGGCCCTGGGCCACCAGCTCGAGGACCTCCGCCTCCCGGTCGGTCAGGCCGTCCCCACCGCGCGGGGCGCCGGGCGCGTCGAGCCGGCCCCGCCGGGCCAGCGCGTCGAGCGCCGCGGCCAGCGGCCGGGCCCCCATCTCGCGCGCCTCGGACCGGGCCCGGATCAGCTGGTCGCGGGCGGCGTCGCGCTCACCGACGCCCAGCAGTGCCTCGGCCCAGCGCCACCGGGAGCGGGCTTCCTCGTAGCGGTAGCCGTAGCCGAACGCCTCGGTGGCCGCGCGCCACAGGTCGGGGTCGTTCTGCCCGACCAGGCGGCTGTGCTCAGCCCGGGCTCGCGCCAACCAGGCGACCCCCTCGGGTCCGAGCCGGCCGCCGCGCGGCCGTCCGCGCTCGGCCGTGCGGACAGCTCGGGCGAGCAGCTCGGCACCGTGGCGCATCTTGAGCGCGGGGTCAACGCCCACCAGCCGGTCGGTCCGGGCGCCGTCCGCCAGTGCGGCGAGGGCGAGGGCGGCCAGCCAGATGCCGCCGAGGAAGTAGTCGTCCCAGGAGCGGTTGAGGTGGTCGATCAGCTCGGTGGCCAGCTCGACCGCCGCGTCCAGCTCGCCGGCCCAGGTGAGAGCGTCGATGGTCGGGCCACCGGACAGCAGGGCCACCTGGCTGTCCCGGTCCCAGACGGCCCGCAGGGCCCGACCTCGGGTGATCGCGTCCTCGTCGCCGCGCGCGACGGCGGAGTACAGCGCCACGCCGTCGAACAGGGCGACGTAGGGCACCGACCCGGCGATGGCGCTCGGCGCGGACTCCACGATCCGTTCCGGCGGGGCGAGGTCGCCGCGGCAGTACCGGACGAGCACGTCGAAGAACCGGTGCGCGATGCCGAACTCGGACCACTCGAGCCCGAACTCGCGGGCCCGCTCGAGAGCGGTGGCGAGCGCCTGCGCGGCCTCCTCGAGCCGGCCGGCGTAGTAGTACGTGGTGACGAGGTTGTGCGTGCAGCGCTGCTCGGTCACCAGGTCGCCGGCCTCGCGGGCCCGCGTGCGGGCGTCTCTCAGCAGCTCCGCGGCCTTGTCCGGGTCGTCAACGACGAGCACGGCGAGCGTGGCGAGTGCGTCCGCGGCGGCGGCGTTGTCCCCGGCCGTGTCGGCCTCCTGGACCGCCGCGGTCGCGCTGGCCCGCGCGTCGTCGTCGCGGTCCCGGACCAGGCAGGCCCGCGCGTGCGTCGACAAGGCCCACGCCCGGTCCGACGCCGACGCGGTGTCCGGCAGGTCCGCCAGGGTCTGGGTCGCCTCGGCCAGCGCCTCGTCCTCGCGCTCGGCGGCGAGCAGGTGCCGGGCGAGTGAGCGCCGGAGCCGCGGCCGCCGGTCCGCCTCCGCCGACGCCACGGCGTCTCGCGCAAGGGACACCGCGCGCTCGGCGTCGCCGGTCCGGCTGGCCGCGGACGATGCCCGGTCGAGCACGACGACCCGATCCACGCCGGCCAGCCTCTCGGCGTCGGGCACCGAGTCCCAGAGCCCGAGGGCGGTCTCCAGGTGGCGCAGCTCCTCGGCGGGTGCGAGCACGCGGCCAGCCTCGTCGGCGGCCGCCATCGACGCGCCGAGCGCCGTCGGCAGGTCGTGGGACGCCTGGGCGTGGTAGGCCAGGCGCGCCGAGGACGCGAGCGTCGGGTCGGCCGCGATCGCATCCCGGAACGCCCGGTGCAGGGTCACCTGCTCGCCAGGCAACAGGTCGGTGTACACCGCCTCGGCGAGCAGCGCGTGGCGGAAGGCGATCCCGCCGTCCTCCCACCCGAGCAGGTGGGCCGCGACGGCGTCCCGCAGCAGGGAGTCGACGTCCACCTCGCCGGAGCAGTGTTGCTCGGCCACCGCCCGCAGCAGCGGTTCACTGACCTTGCGACCGGCGACCGAGGCGATCCGGGCCAGCTGCTGCACCGAGGGGTCGAGGCGCTCCAGCCGCGACCTGAGCACCTCGCCGAGCGACCACGGCAGCGCCGACGGTCCCGTGCCGGCCTCGATCAGCTGCTCTGCGAAGTACGCGTTGCCCTCGGAGCGCTCCAGGACGTGGAAGAGGTCCGACTCGGCGAGCGGGCTGCCGTGGATGGCGGTCGCGAACAGCCGCAGCTCGGCGGGCGTGAACGGCGCGAGGTCGAGCCGCTCCACCCGCGGGTGGCGCCAGATCTCGCTGAGGAACGGCCGCAACGGGTGCGTCCGGTGCAGGTCGTCGGTCCGGTAGCTGCCCACGATGAGCACATGCTCGTGCCGCATCCGGGCGACCAGGTAGCGCAGCACGTCTCGGCTCGACGGGTCAGCCCAGTGCAGGTCCTCGACGACCAGGACCAGCGGCCGCCCCGGACCCGCGACGGCCGCGAGCGCTGCGGCGATGCCGTCGAAGAGCTGCAGGCGGCTCGCCTCGTCCTCGATGTGCTGCCCCGGTGTGCCGACACCCGGGAGCAGCCGGGACAGGGCGGGTCGGGTGCGGGCGACCTCTGCCACGGCGTCCCGTGCGCCGTCGAGCGCGTACAGCTGCACGAGGGCCTCGGCGAACGGCAGGTACGGCAGGCCGACCTCACCCAGGTCGACGCAGTACGTCGTCACCGCCACCGCCACCGCCACCGCGTCAGCGGTAGCCAGGTCCGCGACATGGCTGAGCAGCCGGGACTTCCCGACGCCGGCGTCCGCTCCCACGAGCACCAGCGACGGGTCGCCCTGCGCGGCTCGTCCGATGGCCGCGACGAGCTGTGCGACCTCGACCTCCCGTGCCACGAACGGGCTCATCGTCCGGCTCATACCCCCGATCCTGGCAGTGCCTACCGACGCCCGGTAGCCGCCATCGCCCCCGCTGCCGCCCCCGCGATGCCGACCGCCCCCATCGTGACGAAACGGCGGACCGGCATCTGTACCCGGCCGTGGCGGCGACGTGCGCGCGCAGTGCGCCGGCGGGGGTACGCCATCTGTGCCGCACTGCGCCGGTAGGCGACCTCCGCGTCGAGCGCGGGTCCCCAGAGAGCTGTCATGGTGTCCTCCTCGACCTGTTCCGTTGCCACAACAGTCGTCGTGAGGCACGGGTCTGCGGATCGGGCGGATGACCGGTTCTGGACCCGCGGTCGGAGCTGTGCTCGCCTAAGGCACCTCAGACCGGAGGGTCGAGCGCCCACTCGGGCCGAGGCGTACCGCCACCGCGACCGCTCCCGGCGCTTGGCCGCCTCGACCTCCCGGTCCTTCGGTGGGACCGCCGTGACGAGCGCGTCCAGCAGGTGCATGGTCACGTGGGCAACCTCGTCGACGTCGGCGTCGACGGCGCGAGCGAGGTTGTGCAGCGTATGGGTGTTCCGGCACATGCGGTCGACCATGGGTCGGCGTCGGCGGTCCGCCAAGGGGAGGACGTTCGCCCCTCGCACACCACCGACGCCGGCGGGAGTGTTGGTGGCCCGGCGGTCGGCAGCGTGACGTCCTGGTCAGGAGCGGTTCATGAAGGTCGTGCTGGGCATCTTCCTCATCGTCCACGGACTGATTCACCTCGCCATCTGGCTCCCGTCGCCCAAGGCCGACGCGCCGATGCAGACGGCCCACTCCTGGCTGCTCGGCGACGTCCGGGCGCTCTCGCTGCTGCTCGCGGTGGTGTGCGGCCTGGTCCTGATCGCCGGCGGGGTCGGGTACCTGATCTCCACCGCGTGGTGGCCCGTCGTCGTCATCGCTGGAGCCGCGGTCTCGGCTGTCCTGATGGCGGTGACGTTCACGCCCTGGTGGCTCGCAGCACTGGCGATCGACGTCGCGCTCATCGTCTGGGCAGTCATCAAGCGCTGACGCCGCGACCCGGGCGTCGCGACGCGCGCGCGGTCGTCCCGCCCGCGGTGGGTCACACTTGTCCGCATGATCCCCGAGGAGCCGGTGAGCGCGGCGCTACGAGACGCCAAGGCGCGGGCCCGGTCCCATCACTACACGGTCGGGACGCTGCAGCGGGACCCGGACGGCACGGTGTGGCTGGAGTGCTCCTGCGGCACCGTGCTGCGCAACGGCCCGTCGTGGACGCTGGACGAGCACGTGCGCCTGCACCGCGCCGAGGCCAAGTACCTGGAGCTGTCGGCCGCGGCCCCGCCCGGCATCCCGCGGCTGATCGATCCGCGCTACTGAACCGGCGGCGTCCTGGTGGCCGCGCCGGCCGCTTCCGGCCCGGCCGGCGGGCGAAATGGGAGGTCTGGCCGGACTTCACCCGGCCTCGGCGCGCCGGTAGGCGAGGTCAGAGGCACGCTGAGAGTGTGCTCGCAGGGCAGACCGGGTCGGCGACGTGAAGGGAGACGGGGGATGAGGGGTGAACCCGTTCGCCGGACGTCTTCGGGTCGCCCCCTTCGCCTGGTCGGTCCGATCGGCGTCCCGGACGGCACGGACGGCACGGACGGAACGCTGGCGCTGGTCCTGTCACCGGAGCGCCAGTCCGTCGCGGTCGGTCGGCACTGGGTGGTCCGCGCTGCGGTCGACGCCGGTGTGACCGGGATGGCCAACCAGATGGTCGAGCTGCTGACCAGCGAGCTCCTGGCAAACGCCGTGCTGCACGGCTCGGCCGGCCGCGCCATCCACCTGTGGTTCCACTGCACCGACGAGGTGGCCCGGATCTCGGTCAGTGACAGCGTGCTGGACCCCCCTGTGGTGCTGCACCCCGGGCTCGTCGCGCCGTCCGGCCGCGGCATGGCGATCGTCGAGGCGATGTCCAACCGGTGGGGTGTCGACGAGCAGCCGGAGTTCGGCAAGACGGTCTGGTTCGAGATCGACCTCGACGAGTACTGAGGTGGTCGAGCACTGAGGTGGTCGAGCACTGCGTCGACCCGGCACTGAGTCCGCCCCGCGCGCCGAGGGACGTAGTGCCCAGCGTGGCGACCGGTGCGGCTGACAATGTGACGCCAGACCGATCCGCTCACCCGCTGTCCCGGAGGTTGCCGCCATGCCCGACTCTGCTCGGGTCACCAGCCGCCCAGCGACGCTGATCTGGATCCTGGTTCTCCTCGGGGCGCTGGCCGCAACGGTGCTGCCCGCGGCGTCGGCGGCCGCAGTGCCGGCAGTGCCCGCAGTGGCCGCCATGGCCTCGCCAGGGGCGCAGGCAGCTGTCGACGGTGACGAGCCGGTGGAGGTCACCCTCTACTACGGGCGCGAGTGCCCCAAGTGCGAGGCCGAGCGGGAGTGGCTCGCCGAGCTCGCGCAGGAGTACCCGATCGTCCTCACCGAGCTCGAGGTCTGGCACGACGACGACAACCGGCAGCTGCTCATCGAGGCAGGGCGCGACCTGGGCTTCGACGCGTCGGCGGTACCGGTCACGGTCATCGACCGCCGGGTGTGGATCGGGTACACGGACCCCATCACCGACGACATCACCGAGGCCGTTCGGCTGGCTGCGGCGGGCGAGCAGGTGCCGCCGGGGGTGTACGGCACGGCCGGAGCCGGGACCTGCTCGGAGGACGAGCTGACATGTGCCGTGGACGAGACCGGCTCCCAGATCGACGTCCCGCTCATCGGAACGGTCTTCCTCGACGACCAGTCGTTGCTGGTGTCGACGGTGATCATCGGCTTCGTCGACGGGGTCAACCCGTGCTCGCTGTGGGTCATCTCGGTGCTGTTGACCATCGTGGTCCGGACCGCCTCCCGACGCCGCGTCATCGCGATCGGCAGCACGTTCCTGCTGGTCACAGCGGGGATGTACGCGCTGTACATCGCCGGGATCTACTCGGCGCTCACCGTGGTCGGGTTCCTCGGCTGGATCCAGGTGGTGGTGGCGGTGGCCGCCGGGATCTTCGGGGTGGTGAGCGTGAAGGACTACTTCGCGTTCAAGAAGGGGCTGTCCTTCACGATCTCCGACTCGGCCAAGCCGGGCATCTACAAGCGGGTCCGGGAGGCGGCCGGGCACGACCGGTTGATCCCCGCACTCGCCGCGACCGCCGCGCTGGGTGTTGCGGTCTCGCTGCTGGAGACGCCGTGCACCGCAGGGTTCCCGGTGCTGTGGACCGGTCTGCTGAAGGCGAACGGGGTCGGCTTCGCGGAGTCGGCGGCTCTGTTCGTGGCGTACATGATCCCGTTCCTGCTGGACGAGATGATCGTCTTCGGCATCGCGGTCTTCACGATGCGCGCCGCCAAGCTGCAGGAGAAGCACGGCGAGATGCTCAAGCTGTTCGCCGGGGTCACCATGCTCGCTCTCGCCGGGGTGATGGCGTTCAACCCGGAGTTCATGCAGAGCCCGGTCAAGGCCGCCCTGCTGTTCGCCGCCGCGTTCCTGCTGGCCTGGTTGGTGCACGTGGTGACGACCCGGGCGCGGGCCCGACGCGCCGCCGCGCGGGAGTCCGTCCCCGTCTGACCGGGCACGACGTCGGCACCGCGCAACGCCGGCACCGACATCGGCATCCGCACCCCGCCCGCACCGACATCAGCGGGGCCCGGCACGATGTGTGCCGGGCCCCGCTGATCCATCACTGGACTACATCGGGAGCGTGGCTCCCGGACCTGTCACCACCACCGGTGGCCGTGGCCGTGGCTGCGCGGCGTCACCCGGACCCGAGCGTCTGTCGACGACGGTGCCACCTGGTCGTTCCCGGTGTAGGTGATGGTCAGGTCGTGCGACCCGACCGGCAGCCCTCGCAGGATGACGACCGCGAACCCGGTCCGACGGTGGGTGAACACCCGGGCGTGGCCCAGCAGATCGGTCCCCTCGTAGACCTCCACCATGCCGGTCGGCGGTGCACCGGCGCTGTGGATCACGACGGAGACCGGGACCGGCGTGCCCTGCCGCACACTGCGCGGCACCACCGCGTGGATGGTTGACGCGTCCTTCGGTGCCTGCACGGTCACGTCCACCACCTGGGCGCGCTCGCCCGCGGCGTTGTGGGTGTGCAGGACCAGCAGGTCCGTCTCGGCCGCATCGGCCGAACGGTGCACCGTGACGTCGGTGCCCGGCTGCCCGTCGTACCACAGGGTGTTCTCTGCGACGGCGGGGTCGGCGTCGAACCACACCGGCGGGTCGAACGGGTCGACGGTGAACGGCTCGGACTCGTCGACGATGCCACTCGGCGACTCGGCGTACGAGGAGAACATCGCGACGACGAACGTCGGTGTGTCACCCGGGGAGATGCCGACGCTCGCCATCTCCATCGGGACCACCAGCACGTTGCTGTCGAACACCGAGGTGTCCAGGGCACCGGAGAGCCCGTTGGCCTCCCAGATCTCCACCATCGGACCGAAGGAGTAGCCCGTGGACGGGTCGTACTCCAGGGCGTACGTCTCGACCGTGGTGAGGTCCGTGTCCGCGGCGTACTTCCAGACGTACGTCTCGAGGTCCCAGATCCCGTCACCGTCGATGTCGGTGTCGATGATCGGCACGACGGCCCCGCCGAGTGATGCCCACTCGCCGTAGGTCGCGATGCCCAGCCCCAGCATCCCGAGCGCCGGGTCGTACCCCGCCGCCTCGATCTCCGGAGCGGTGGACGTGAATCCGACGGCCTTCAGGTCCGCCGCCCGGATGGCCGACGCCGACGTCGTTCCCGGGTCGCCCGGCTCCAGCTCGGGGCTGGTCGCGGTCAGGGCGAACGGCGCCATGAGCGAGTACCAGCCGCCCGATGCCACGCCTCGTCCTTCGACGGTGAGCGGGGCCTCGGTCTGGTCGGCGGCGAAGGTCAGCGCCGGGGTGGTCAGCTCGCTGAACGGCCGCGGTGCGGCCTGCACCGGGACGCGCAGCTCGGGCCCGTCAGCCGGTGTGAGCACGAGCCGTCCGGAGATGGACGTGACGTACTCGCGTGCGACACCCAGGCTGGGGTAGCTCGACACCTGGGTCGGGTCGATGTCCCGCTGCAGGGTTGCCGGGTCCGCGGTGAGCGTGACGGTCACCGCGGACGTCCCGCCGGCCGGCACGGTGACCTCGGCGGGGCTGACGGCGATCGTCGCCCCACCCGCCATCGTCGCCTGAGCGAACGACGTCGCGAAGGTGCGGTCGGCCGCACCGGTGTTCTGCACCGTGACGGTCTTCTCCAGGACGACCGTCTCGGCGCCGACCGGCACGACGCCGAACGTCACCGACACCAGGTCAGGTGCCTCGGTGGCGAAGGCCAGCACCTCGGCGTTGGTGGCGTCGAACGCATCCACCCGGCCCGAGCCGACCCGCTCCGGGCCGTAGACCGCCCCGGTCTGGTCCAGCTCGGTGTAGAGGTCGTGGGTCGCGGTGTTCATCACCGCGGCCTTGATCTGCAGCGCCGTCCAGTCCGGGTTCATCTGGGCGACCAGGGCGGCGATGCCCGCCACGTGCGGCGAGGACATCGACGTGCCCGAGAGGGTCGACCGGTCGGTGCCGGTGCCGGACGCTGCGGACGAGATCAGCGTGCCGGGTGCGGCGACGTCGGGCTTGACCACCCCGAGCGAGCCGTGCACGCCGCGGGAGGACCCGGTGCTGAGCGTGTCACCCAGTGCCGGGTCGGTCACGAAGCCTGCGCTGGCCAGCGACGGTCCCAGGTGCACCACGACGGACCCGGTCTGGATCTGCGGCAGCAGGGCGACGGTGGACGCGGCGGTCAGCTGCGCACCCGGCAGGCCCGGGTTGCCCGCGATGCCGGCCGGGAAGACCGGCAGCTCGGTGCCGATCAGAACGCCGACGGCGCCGGCGGCCTGGGCGTTGTCCCACCGGGTTGCGCTGCCGCACACACGCGAGGAGTCGTTGTCGTCCCACCACAGCCAGACGATCGTGTTCTCGATCTGGGAGCGGTAGTCCCCCAGCGAGGTGCAGCCGCTGACGTCGCCGTCGATGTACGTGACGGGTGCCGTCACGTCCTCGGCGCCGTCGTAGTCGACGCTGTTCTGCGCGGGGTAGGACGTTTCGAGAACGGTCCCGTCGTCGAGTGCATTGACGACCTCGACGGCGTCGAAGGTCGCCGAGTCGCCCACCGAGTTGGCCACGGTGAGGGCGCTGCGGGCGCTGCCCGGGCTGCCGCCGACGTCGGTGACGTCGGAGCCGTTGCCGGCCGAGGTGACGGTGAGCGTGCCGATGGTGGCCAGCTCGTCGACGAACAGGTTCTCCGGGTCGTCAGCGGTGCTGAAGTCCGAGCCGAGCGACATGTTCACGATGTCCAGGTGGTCGGAGAAGTCGTCGTTCCCGTCGGGGTCGGCGGCCCAGTCCAGGGCGAGGATCGACAGCGACGTGCTGCCGCCGGCGTCGCCGAACACCTTGAGGGCGTACAGGCCCGCCTCGGGCGCGGTGCCCGGGCCGATCCGCCAGTCGCTGATGTCGGTGAGGGTGGTGTAGTTGCCCTTGAAGGTGCTGCCGTCGGCCAGCACGCCGTACCCGGCCGCGGTTCCGGCGACGTGGGTGCCGTGCCCGCTGTTCTCGCTGGTGTGCGGTGCGTCGATCGGGTTCGCGTCGGGTACGGGAGCGTTGCCGACGTTGGCGTCGTACAGCGGCCCGGCGAAGTCGTACCCGCCGAGGAACTTGTCGTTGAGCGCACCGTCCGGGATCGGGTCGGTGCCGTCGGTGCCGTACGCCTCGGCGTAGGCGTCGAGGGTGCCATCCCCGCCGAACGTGGCGTGGGTGTAGTCCAGCCCGGTGTCGATGACACCGATGGTCACGCCCTTGCCGGTGGCGCCGGCGGACGTCCAGGCCTGCAGGGCCCGGGTGAACACGTCGGTGCCCTTGTTGTCGATCGTCTTCGGCACCACGAGGTGGACCCCGGTGACGGCCGGGTCGTCGGCCAGGGCGCGGAGCTGCTCCGCATCGCCGGTGACGACCATGCCGGACACCACGTTGGTGGTGACGTCGATCTTGGCGGGCGTCTCCTCGGCGACCGTCCCGGCGTCGGCCGGCACGACCTCCTCGGCGATGTCGACCACGTCCTCGGCGGCGGCCGCGACGTCGGCCGCGTCACCGCCCGCCTCGGCGGTCTCGATGCCCGACGGTGCGTCGAGCTCGACGAACGCGGTCACCACGCCGTCGGCCTCGATGAGCGCAGGGCTGATCTGTGGATGCCCGTTCTCGCCGGCCGGCCTCAGAAGGCCATCCGGCCTGGCCATCGGGACGGCTGCCCCCGGTGCATCCGAAGGATCGTCACCGGGTGCGGCTTGCGCGGCGCTCAGGCTCAGCGGGACGGCCAGCGCGGCACTGACGATGCCCGCGAGGATTGCTCGACGATGGCTCATGTGGATCTCCCTTGGTGCGGACAGGCGACCTTGTCAGGGCTGCCTTGTCGCGCGAGCGGGGGCCTCGGCGGCACGACGGCGTGTGGGCACCCTAGCGGCGGGTGGAGTACCGGGTGAAGTCCCCAGTTGACTGCGCGTCGAAGTCGCGTGACTTGACCGGTGCATGCTGCGGGTTCGACGCAGCGCGGCGGCTCGGCAGGAGGCGCCGGGCGGGCGCCGGCGGGCCGGCGCCGAGTGGTCGTCAGGCCTCGCGGATCTCGCCGGACCCGTCGATCCGGCGGGACACCTCGGGGTCACCCAGGTAGGCGATGGAGCCGGACCCGGCGATCGAGGCGTCCAGGGTCCCGGTCGCGTTGACCAGGGCCTCGCCGGAGCCGTCGATCGTCACGGCGGCGTCGAGCGCGGTCAGCTCGTCGGCACGCACGTCGCCCGATCCGGGGATGGCGACCCGCAGGTTGTCGGTCGACCCCGCTAGGGTCACCGCACCGGAACCGTCAACGACCACTGCGGTGTCCTGGGCGGCGAGCCCTCGGACGTCGACCTGCCCCGAACCGTCGATGGTCACGGTGACCTCGGCGCCCGCGACATCGGCCAGGTCGATCGAACCCGAGCCGCCGATCCGCAGGTCGACGGCGTCGCCACCGGCGATCTGACCGACGACCTCGCCGGAACCGCTGAGGTTGATGCTGGACAGGGCGGGGAGCACCAGGTCGTACTCGAGGTGGCCCGGGTTGCGCCGGCTGCCCGGCAGGTCGATCTCGAGCGCGTCGCCGCGCACCACCGTGGTGAGCTGCTCGAGCACCAGCTGTCCGCCGGTGACGGTCAACGAGGGCTCGTCGCCGACGCTCACGTTCAGGGTCCCGGCGCTGCACAGCTCGACGGCGGAGACGTCGGTGATGGTGCGCTCCTGCGAGATGCGGTCCCCGATCGCCGTGGAGTCCGCCGTCGGGTCGATCCGCAGCGTGCAGGCCGAGAGGGCCATCGTCCCGAGGAGGCTCGCGACGGCGGTGGCGGACAGGGCGCGGCGGTTCATGGTGATCCTCTGCGGGACGGGTGAGGTGTGCTGGTGCGGCCTCGGTCGGGCTGCCGATGATCATCCTGATCGGCGACGCGCGCCCGGCACATCGGGGGTGTCCCTGGGTCGACCCTGGTCCGTCGGCCCGGGCGACCAGGGTCGCCTCAGGACCGGCGGCTTCATCCCTTGCGCGGGCGGATGACCAGCAGAGCCTTCTTGGCAGCGATCCGTTCCAGCCCGCGGCGGCCGGACCACGGTGCGACGCCTTCGGTCAGGAGCATCATCCGCATCATCACGGGGCGCCGGGTGAGCCGCATCGCCAGGAAGTCCGCGATCCGGACCGCGTCCAGCACGGCCTCCGCGGTCGCGTCGAACCGACGGTGGTCCATCTGTACGGTCACCCGCGGATCCGCCTGGGCGTTCCGGAACCAGTCGGCCTGCGCGCCGCGCGCCGAGGCGACGTAGACGGCGTCGTCGGCCTCCTCGTACTGCAGCGGCGTGGTGCGCGGCAGCCCGGACCGGCGCCCGGTCGTCGTGAGCAGCAGGACGAGGTCGCGTGGGCCGCGACCGCCCGCGACGGCTCGGGCGGCGATCCTGCCGTTCACGCGACGCATCATGCGCCAGACGAAGGGTGTGCGCGGCGAGGCGGTGCTCATCCCGCCACCCTTGCGCACGACGTGCCGCGGCGTCCGGTGTTCGGCGTGCCCTGCTCGATGCACCCTGCTTCAGGGTTGGCGCCGAGCTTCCGGAGCACCCGGCCGAGCAGCCATGAGCCGAAGGCCCGGCCGATGGACGCGACCGTCAGGGCGAGGCCCGCGTGCGCCGGCCGCACGCCGGACTCGGAGGTGAGCAGCAGGGGCAGGTACACCTCCGCGACGAAGCGGCAACCGGCTGACGCCGGATCGCACAACGTTCCGGCCCCCTGCTCCGTTCGCACCCTGACAGGATCGAAGCGTCCGACCGGCAGAGGGGAGCCCGTCGATAGCCGCGTGGCAGGGGCTCCTCGAGGAACTGCTCCGGGAGCGTCGACCGGCCCTGATCGGGTACGCCGCGCTGCTGACCGGTGACCGCGGCGAGGCGGAGGACCTGGTGCACGACGCCGTCGTGCGCACCTTCGGCCGGCCCCGCGCCTTCCCCAGCCTGAACGCCGCCGACGCCTACGTCCGCCGCGCGATCGCCAGCGCCTTCATCGACCGGATGCGCTCCCGGCGCAGCTGGTTCGCGGTGCTGCCTCGCCTGGTGGCGGGGGCGGCCGCCCTGGACGGCGACGTCGCGGGCCGGCTGGACGTGCGGGCGGCGTTGCGCACCTTGCCGCGGCGCCAGCGGACCTGCGTGGTCATGCGGTTCTACGACGACCTGCCGGTGGCCGACATCGCCGCGGCTCTCGGCCTGAGCGACCGGGCGGTCAAGCGCTACCTGAGCGACGGCATCCACCACCTGAACGCGGTGCTCGGCACCGCGGCCGACCCGCAGCTCGGCGACACCCCGACGGCTGACGTGCACGTGTCCGGAAGGAGGTCGCAGGCATGAGCGACGAGCTGTCAGAGATGGTCCGGGCCGCCGCGTACGATGAGGCCGCCGCGGCCGAGCGCGAGTTCCAGTACTCGTCGGCAACGCTGGGCCGGTTCGTCGGCGACGTCCGACGCCGCCGGGCGGTCGGCGGGGCGATGCTCGCCGTCGCAGGCGTGGCCGTGGTCGGTGCGGCCGTGTTGGGGCTGGGCCGGCCGTGGCAGGCCGCTCCGCCCGTGGTGACTCCGTCGCCGAGCCCGACGCCGTCGGCATCCTCGTCCCCGACGCCCACCCCCACCGTCGAGCCGACGCCGACGCCGTCCCCGTCGTCGACCCCGGCCCCGATCGAGACGACCCCCGCGCCCGAGCCGACGACGCCACCGGCCGGGATCGCCCCGGCTGTGGCACCCGGTCAGGTCACCGTTGTCGACGCCGGGATGGGTGGGGGTTCGGGGGAGATCGTTGTCGACTGGGACACGATCGCCGACGCCACGGGCTACCGCGTGTACCGGTCGGACGTGCCGGACGGACCCTTCGTCGCGTCCGCAACTGTCGACGTCGCCACCGGCGAGACGACTGTCGAGTTCGCCGGCAGCTACGAGTTCATCCAGGTCTGGCCGCCCTCGCCCCAGAGCTTCCAGTACATCGAGGCCTCTGTCAGCGACCCCGGCTACTTCCGGGTGACGGCCTTCAATGCCGCTGGCGAGGGACCGCCGTCGGTCGTGGTCTGCGGCAGGCCGGTCGGGTACCCGGACTGCTGACGGCGAGCGACCAGGGTCGCGTCGTGACGTTCCGGTCCGTCGTCAGCGCGCGTACCGCGCCACGAACCCGCGCAGCACCCCGGACGCGTGCGCGACGTCGGCCCCGCGGACCTCCTCGAGCAGCGCATCCACCTCGTCCGGCCGGAAGTACCCCGCGTGCCGGTACACGTCGATCCGGGTCTGGATCCCCGGCACGTCGAGCTCGGGGTGGAACTGGGTCGCGTACACGTTGCGCCCGAGCCGGAACGCCTGAACCGGGCAGGCGGGCGACGTCGCCAGCACGACGGCGCCCGGCGGAGCCACCCGGATGGCTTCCTTGTGCCCGACGAAGGCGTTGAAAGTGTCCGGCATGGCGCCGAACACCGGGTCGGCCCGGCCGTCATCGGTCAGGGTGATCGGGACGGCGGCCACCGGCTCGGCGTACGTGCCGTCGACCGTCCCGCCGGTCAGCACCCCAACGGTCCCGACGCCGTAGCAGGCGCCGAGGAACGGGAAGTCGCGGGCCAGCACCTCGGTGACCAGGGCGGCCAGCTCGGCCTCGACCCGGCGCTGCACGTCGGACTTGGTGTGCTCCGGCTTGCTCGTGGTGAACGGGCTGCCGCCGACGATGATCCCGGAGACCTCGTCCAGGTCCAGCGGCGGCAGCGGGCCGGCCTCGAGCCGCACCCGGACCAGCTGCTCGGCGCCCAGGCCGCCGAACCGCAGCATCGCCTCGTACTCGCCGTCGGCCGCGGCGTCCTCCGGTCGGGTGGCCAGCAGCACGAACGGCTTCACGAGCGCGACCCTAGCGGCGTCGTCGGGCGGACGAGGACGGGACTTCCCGCGCGTCGCATGCAAGGAACGGTCGGATAGGGACACATTCTGCTCAGGTAGCCGGTCAGAGGGAGCCCCACCATGCGCGACGACGCCTGGTTCGACGGACTGTTCCGTGCGCACTCGACGGCGCTGTTCCGGTACTTCGTCCGGCGGGGTGCCGGCGGCGACGCCCAGGACCTCGCGGCCGACGTCCTGGTGACCGCGTGGCGGCGCAGGGAGGACGTGCCGGACGGCGCCGAGCTGCCCTGGCTGTACCGCACCGCCGGCTACACGCTCGCCAACCACCGCCGCAAGGGGCGTCCGATCCCGGTGGCTGACGTGCCCGAGATGATGGACGACGCCGATCCGGCGTCCTTCTCGATGGTCGACGAGGAGATCTGGGCGGTGCTCGCGGCCCTGTCTCCGCGCGACCGCCAGGTGCTCCTGCTGCACGCCTGGGACGGTCTGGACGGCGACCAGCTGGCCGAGGTCCTTGGCATCGGGCGCGGTGGCGCCGACGCCGCCCTGTCTCGTGCGCGCGCACACCTGCGCCAGGCCTGGGCCGACCAGGGCGCCGAGGTGCTGCCCTCGTCCTGAGGCCGAGCGGCCCACGACTGCAAGTCGCCGGGGTTCGGCGACACATTCCCCGTGAGAGCCCGTGCCCCGAGGAGGATCACCATGGACGACAGGACGCCACAGGACGTCGCAGCCGAGGATGCCGCCGTAGCGCGCCTGCGCGCCGCCGATCCGGGCGCCGGCGTGGTGCCGGACACCGTCGCGCTGCGCAGCACCGTCGACGAACGCCGGGCCGCGCCGGATGTCCGGGCCGACGTGTCCGATGAGCTGGCCGCGCGGCGTGCGCGGCGGTGGACCGGCTGGCCAGCCAAGATCGCCGGAGTGGCCGCAGCCGCGCTGGTCGTCGGTGGCGGTGGCGGGTATGCCATCGGCGCCGCGGGGGACAGCCCCGCGCCGGCCGCCGCCGCTGCGATCTCGCTGCAGGCGCCGGGCGAGGCGGGCAGCGGCATGGCTCCGAGCGCTGCTCAGGACAGCGCGGCGTCGGAGTCGTCGCTGATGGCCGCCGCTGACCAGTCCCGCTCGTACTGGCCCGGCATGTACGGCCGGACCGTCTTCACCGCGTCCGGCCTGTCCGACGCCGGCACCGTCGCCCACGCCTGGGCGCTGGACGCCGCGCAGTCCTTCAACGAGCAGACCATCGCGGCGGCCGCTGCGGCCCTCGGGGTTGCCGGCACCCCGGTGCTGGCGGACGGCTGGTGGACCGTCGGGCCGAACGACGGCACCGCGGCGACCGTGCAGCTGTACGCGGACGGCACCGGCAGCCTCAGCTACTGGGACCCTGCCAAGGACACCTGGGCCTGTGCGACGGTCCCGACGGAGGAGCTCAGCAAGTCGGAGGCCGACCCGTCCGTCGGGATCGCGCCGCAGCCCGACCCGTCCGTCGGGATCGCGCCGCAGCCCGACCCCTGCACCCAGCGCGACCTGGGACCGGCCCCGCAGGGCGATGCCGCGACCAGCCAGCTGCGGGACATTCTCACCGCGCTCGGCGTCGACCCGGCCGGCTTCGAGCTCGTGGCCGAGGAGTACGGCGACCCGCTGATGAGCTACGTGACCGCGTACGGCGTGCTCGACGGGCAGCGCACCGGTCTGACCTGGAGCGCGACGCTCACCGGCGCCGGGGTGCAGAGCCTCTACGGCTCGACGGCCCCGCTGGTGGACCTGGGCGAGTACCAGGTGATCAGCCCGGTCGAGGCCGTGCAGCGGCTGTCCGACCCGCGCTTCGGCAGCGGCGGCGGCTGGTACGGTCCGTTGATGGCGGAAGGGATCGCGGTCGACGGCACGGCCGCCGCCCCGATGGAGCAGCCCACCGTCCCGCCGACCGCGACGGCCGGCAGCGCGATCTCCTGGCCGGTCGACCAGGCAACGATCGTGCAGGCCCGCCTGGGCGTTGCCATCCAGACCCAGGTGAACGGTTCGGCCCTGCTGGTGCCCACCTACGAGCTCACCAGCGACGACGGCGGGATCTGGACGGTCATCGCGGTCGCGGACTCGCACCTGGACTTCTCGACCGGTCAGTGATCCCGAGCCGCCCCGGGGTGTCGACTCGTCGGTCGGCACCCCGGGGCCTTCTCGGCACCACGATCCCCAGGGGAGACAGGGGCAGCGTCATCACGACAACGACCGCGGGAGGCGCCCCGTGACCACCGAGATGAGCCGCGCCGACCGGATGGCGCGGTTGGACCGGGAGCTGCGCCGGATGACCGTGCCGCACCATCGGGCGTTCGCGCACCGCCGCAGACGCCGCCGGATCCTCGAGGTGCGGGTCCGGCCCGAGCCCTCCTGACCTGGTGCGGCGCGGCGGAGCGCTTGTGCGGGTAGGTGGGGTTCGGCGTAGGTTCGTGCCACACGGTGCACTCCGTGCCACGAGGTATGCCGGGGAGCGAGCAGGTGGACGGACCTACGCCCGACCATGACGGTTCGACGGACAGCGGCCGGCCGCTGACGCGGCGAGAGATGCGCGCGAGGTCGACGGGTGTTGCCACCCCGCCGCCCTGGGAGTACTCAGCGGTACCCGCCGACGCGTCCGGGAACGGCGCGGGTGGCCGGGCGGCGGATGCGGACTCCTGGGAGCTCGCCGTCGGGTGGTCACTTCGTCACGAGCTGCCGGCGACGCTGCCGACCGATCCCGAGGTCGATGTCGACGACGTGCGGTGGGACCCCGTGCTGCCGGACCCCGTGCCGCCGGACCCCGTGCTGCCGGACGCCGCGCTGCCGGACCCGGGTTCGGAGGCGGGCGAGGCGTCGGCACCCGATCAGGGCGCTGCCGCCGACTGGGCCCAGTACGAGGACCGGGGGCCGGGCGACAGCCTCGAGTCAGCAGCGTCGGGCACCCTGGTCGGCGGCCTCGCTCCCGGGGCTGTCGAGCACCCGGTCACAGAGGCTGGCACAGAGGCTGGCCAGCCGCGCAGGGTGTCGATCCTGGGCACCGGCGGGCCGGAGGCCGGTCGCCCGCGGTTGTGGCAGCCGCCGCCCATCGACGTGCCGGGCTTCGCGGTGCCCTTCGCGGACGCGGCGACACCGGTCGTCGATGCACCTGCCGCGCCCGAGGCGGCTGACGGGGTCGAGGCCTCGGCCGACCTGTTCGCGGCGCTGCCGGACGCCGGGCCGGCGTCGGGCGCAGTGCCTCCCACCGCAGTGCCTCCCACCGCAGGGCCGGCCGCGGCCGGCCTGCCCACCTTGGGCGATCTGCTGGCGACGCGCCGGTCCTCGCCGACCGGGGCGGCCGAGTTGGGCTGGCGCGGTACCGTGCGCCGGCTGACCGCGGGCGTCATCGCGCCCGCACCGGGTACGGCCGAGCGGCGGGACCGCGACGCCGTCGCAAGCGTCCAGCGCAGCCTGGACGGGCCGCGGACGGTGGTGGTGATCAACCCCAAGGGTGGTGCCCACAAGACCACAGCAGCCCTGCTCATCGCGGCGACCTTCGGTCGGCACCGCGGCGGCTACACGCTCGCCTGGGACAACAACGAGACCCGCGGCACCCTCGGCTGGCGTTCCCGGCAGACCAGGCACCATAACACCGCCGTCGACCTGCTGGACGACCTCGAGCGGTTCACGGACGTCGGCTCCTCCCGGGTGGGTGACCTGGACAACTACGTGCGCTCGCAGGCGTCGGCGCAGTTCGACGTGCTGGCGTCGGACGAGGATGCGGCGTCGGCTGCCTCGATCGACGGCTTCGCGTTCCGGGCGCTGCACCGCACGCTCTCCCGCTTCTACCGGTTGCTCGTGATCGACACCGGCAACAACATGCGCGCGTCCAACTGGCAGGCGGCCATCGAGGTGGCCGACCAGGTGGTGGTGGTCTCCACGATGCGCGAGGACACCGCCCAGTCGGCGGCCTGGGCCCTGGACGCCCTGCGCGCGACCGGGCACGCCGACGTCGTCCGGCACGCCATCACGGTGCTCAGCCAGCCCGCGCCCCGGCGCGACGCGGAGCTGGGCGCCCGGCTGTACGACCACTTCGGCCGGCTCACCCGCGAGGTGTTCGAGGTGCCCTACGACCCGGCCCTGGTGACCGGCGGCCCGATCGACCACGACGCCCTGTCCGACGCGACCCGGCGAGCCTGGCTGTGCGTGACCGCTGCGGTGGCCGACGGACTGTAGTCCTGGGAACCCGACGTCCCGGACCTGACCCGTCAGCCTCGGTAGGCGATGCCCTCCACCATGACCAGGCAGTCGTCGTCGATGAACTCCTCGTCGAGGTCATCCGCGCGGGGAAGCCTCCCTCCGGGAAGTGGTCGAAGAAGGCCTTCTCCATGGCAGGCAGGTCGGTGACGTCCTTCAGCCAGACGTTGACCTTGACCAGCTGCTGCAGCTCCGCCCCGTGGGCCGCGAGCGTGCCTCGCATCCCCTCGATCGCCCCGGTGAGCTGCGTACCGAAATCCTCGCCGAAGCCCCGGTGAAGGCCGACGAGGACCAGGTCACCTGCCGTGACTGCCGAGGAGTAGCTGTAGGGCGTCGGGGTCCTGGTGATCACGTCGGTAGTCCTTCGTCTGGTGTGTCCGATTGCCACGACGCTACGGCCGACGACCGACACGGGATGATCGGGCCGTGATACGTCCCCGTCCCGCCACGCCTGCGGACGCCGACGCCGTCGCGATGCTCGCCCAGTCGGCCTACCGCGGCCAGGCGAGCCGGCAGGGTTGGACCACCGAGGCGGACCTGCTGGACGGCCAGCGCGCCGACGCGTCGATGGTGGCGCAGCTGATGGCAACGCCCGGCAGCCTGGTGCTGGTGGTCGACGACGCCGTGCAGCCGGGAGGGCTCCTGGCCTGCTGCCACCTGGAGCGACGCGGGGAGGCCGCCTACCTCGGGCTGTTCGCGGTCCGGCCGGACGCCCAGGCTCAGGGCGTGGGGACGGCCATGCTGGCGGCCGCCGAGGCGCAGGCGCGCCGGTGGGGCGCCGTCCGGCTCGAGCTGACCGTGCTCAACCACCGCCCGGAGCTGGTCGCCTGGTACTCCAGGTGCGGGTTCACGATGACCGGGGACACTGTGCCGTTCCCCTACGGCGACGAGCGCTACGGGGTCCCGCGGCGGGATGACCTGGTGCTGCAGGGCATGACCAAGGTGCTGGGACCTGTCTGATCACGCCGTCTGATCACCCAGTCTGATCATCGGGCCGCGCGCCCCATGCACCGCGCACGGCGGAGGCCCAGGATGGGGCCATGACCGACGTCGACGCCGCACACGCCCAGCACCCACCCGTCCCCGACCTGCCTCGCACTGCCGTGGTCACCGGGGCGGGCCGCGGCATCGGCCGCGGCCTGGCGCTCGGACTCGCCGCCAATGGGTACGCCGTCGCGCTGCTCGGCCGTACCCAGGCGCACCTGAACGCGGTTGCCGCCGAGATCGCCGAGCAGTCCCCGGGCGTGCGGTGCGTTGTCGCGGCCGTCGATCTGACGGACGGACCCGCGGTGGGCGGCGCCGCGCGCTACCTCGAGGCCGAGCTCGGCGGGATCGGCCTGCTGGTCAACAACGCCGGCGTGCTGGAGGCCCGCGAGGTCCCGTTCGCCGACGACGACGTCGACGACGTGTGGCGGGTCATCGAGGGCAACCTCCGCGGGCCGCTGCAGATCACCCACGCCCTGCTGCCCGGGATGCTGGCCCAGGGTGGCGGCCGGATCGTGAACATCAACTCCGGCTTCGGGCACCGGCCGGCGCCGGCCTACACCGGCTACTCGATCAGCAAGGGCGCGCTGGCCAGACTGACCACCCTGCTGGACGCCCAGTACCGGGAGCAGGGCATCCGCACCTTCGACCTGGCTCCGGGCGTCGTCGCGACCGAGATGTCAACGGGGATGCCGCTGCACGAGGGCCGCACCGAGTGGACCCCGATCGAGGCGAGCCTCGACCTGCTGCTCGCCGTGGCGTCGGGGGAGCTCGACCGGTTGTCGGGGCGTTTCCTGCGCGCCGGCGACGACACCCCGGCCGAGCTGGTCGCCCGGACCTACGAGATCCAGGTGGCCGACGCGCGCCGGCTGCGTCTGGTGCCCTACGGCCCGACGGACCCACTTCGGCCCTGACCCCCCAAATCCGTTGCCGCTCGGGAGCCGACCTGGGAGAGTGCCCGCCGTGCAGACCCGGCTGATCGATACCGAGGACGGCGTCGACGCCTGCGCCCGCGTGGCGCTCGAGATGAACAGCGGCCTGCGCGCGGGCCATCCCTGGCTCCCCAGTCGAGGCGTCGGCGACTACGCCGACCGGATCGGCTGGATGGTTCGGGAGGGACGGGTCTTCGGGGCCTTCGAGGGCGAAGACCTTCTCGGATACCTCGGGTACTTCGTCATCGAGGACTTTCGGTGTGCCGGGCGGGGCGCCTTCAGTCCCGACTGGTGCTCAGGAGTGGTCGGCGGGGCCGATGTCCGCGCGCTGACGCGTTCCCTGATCCGTACGGTGCTCGCGAACTGCCACGACCGGGCGGTGCGCCTGCACGCGGTGGGCGTCCTGGCGCACCGGGACGACATCCGCACGGAGCTCGAGCTGACCGGCTACGGCCGGATCACGCTGGACGCGGGGCAGCACAGGGATGCGCTCAGGGCGGCGCTCGCGGCGGCTGTGCCGGGGGAGCTGTTGTCCGTGTCGATCCGGCGCGCAGGGGCGGCGGACGCGTCCGCGCTGCACACGATGAGCAGCCACCTGCACGCGTACATCGCTGCGTCGCCGGTGCTGATGCCCATGCCGGACGTCTCCGGCCCCTCGGCGTCCGAGTGGACCACGTGGCTCGCTGAGCCCGACGCGGCGGCCTTCATCGCCTGGTCCGGCGACGACCCCGTCGGGTACATCAAGGCGCAGGACCCGCAGTTCGACGTCACCTTCACGGTGCACGACGAGCGCGTGCTCGCGATCAACGGGATGTACGTCGCCCCGGCGCTGCGGCGGCACGGGATCGGCGCTCGGCTCCTCGCCGCGGTCGTCCGGGAAGCCGAGGTCAGGGGCAAGGATCTCGTCTCGGTCGACTGCGAGACGACGAACCCCGAGGCGTTCGCCTTCTGGACGCGCTCCTTCGAGCCTTTGACCTGGGTGCTCGAACGTCGCTGGTGAAGCGGCCGGAGACACACCGAAGCCCGCGCCACCCCAGCGGCCGGCGCGGGCTTCGTGCGTCGTGATCAGGCGCCGAACCACTCCGTGACGCGGTCGGCGATCGCCTTCTCGAACCGGTCGTCGTCGTGCCGGGCGCGCAGCCACTGGGCGAAGCTGCCGTCGACGGCGTCGTCCAGCTCCTGCTGGCAGGCGGCGGTGTCGGTCACGGCGCGGTAGAGCATCGTCTCGGCCTCGGCAGCCGTCCGGTAGAAGAACGGATAGCCCTCCGGCAGGATCGCCCGGGCCCAGGGGAGGTTCGGGAACACCCCGACCGCACCGGCGACCAGGGCCTCGATGTACTCCAGGCCGTAGGACTCCTCGACCGCCGTCGCGAGGAACGCCGTGGTCCGGGCGAGTGCCTCCCAGTAGTCCTCACGGCTGGCGGTCAGCGGGCCGACCCAGGTCCAGTCCTTCCGGGACAGGCGCATGGCCTGCTCGGAGATCAGGTGCGACTCGTGCAGCCGCGCCTCGACCCGGATAGGCGTGCGCTTGTGCACCCGCTCCACCACGTCGAGGAACACCTGCGGCTGCTTGCGGACGGACAGGTAGATCGCCGGGTAGAGGACGACCGGCACGTCCGGCTCCTGGCGGGGCTGCACGTGCTCCAGCCGGATGCCGAGGTTGACCCATGCGATCCGCGCCTTCTCGGCGAGCGGCTGCACCGCCCACACCGACACGATCTCGCGCACCTCGCTCGCCGTGCGCTCGGAGTTCGCGAACGTCGGGAACAGCGCGCACGACAGGGCGAGCGTCGCGCGCTGCACCTGGTGGGTGAACTGCGAGGTGTTCCACCACACGAAGTTCATCAACCGCGGCTCGTCGCAGTTCGCCTTGAGCGTCTGCCAGACGCCGAGGGAGTCCAGGACGTCCATGTTGATGACGACCGTCTCCGAGCCGTCGATGAACTCCAGCGGGATGACATCGAAGCCCGCGCAGTGCCGGGTGCTGGGGCCCACCAGCATGGCACCCGGGAACACCCGGAGCAGGCGTCGGACCAGCGTCGCGCCGGCGTCGTGCCCGGTGACGTGACCCTCCGCGTCGACCTGAGCCGCCTCGTACATGATTGCGACCTTCATCGCTCGTCACCTGCTCCCTGCTCCACGAGCTCCGAGACGATGGCGGGTGCGTCGTCGACGCCCGCCGTTGTGCTGCCGGTGTCACCGGACGGGCCGGGCTTGGCCGGCTCGTCGTCGTCGGTGAGCGACGCCTTGATCCGCATGCTGTAGAACGACCGGTGGACGAAGAACGCGGACACTGCGAAGAAGACCACTGCCAGCACGTGCACCAGGGTGCCCAGGCCGTCGCCCGTGAGGTTGACGGCCAGCTCGACGGCGAGCAGGCCAAACAGCGTCGTGAACTTGATCACCGGGTTCAGAGCAACCGACGAGGTGTCCTTGTACGGGTCGCCGACGGTGTCGCCGACGATCGTCGCATCGTGCAGTGCGGTGCCCTTGGCGTGCAGGTCGACCTCGACGATCTTCTTGGCGTTGTCCCAGGCGCCGCCGGCGTTCGCCATGAAGAGCGCCTGGTAGAGGCCGAACAGAGCGATCGAGATCAGGTAGCCGATGAAGAGGAACGGCTCGAGGAAGGCGAACGCCAGGGTGGCAAAGAACACGCCGAGGAACATGTTGAGCATGCCGTGCTGGGCGTACTCGGTGCAGATCTCCACCACCTTGCGGGAGTCCTCGGCGCTGGCCTTGGTGGCCCCGGCGTCGAGCTTGATCGTCTTCTTGATGAACTCCACCGCCCGGTAGGCGCCGGTGGTGACCGCCTGGATCGAGGCCCCGGAGAACCAGAAGATGACCGCGCCGCCGAGAACAAGACCGAGCAGGAACGGTGGGTGCAGTATCGACAGGTTCTCCCTCCCCGTCTCCAGGCGGTCGGTGAGCAGCATGATGATCGAGAAGATCATCGTCGTTGCGCCCACAACGGCGGTGCCGATGAGCACGGGCTTCGCCGACGCCTTGAAGGTGTTGCCGGCGCCGTCGTTCTCCTCGAGCATCTGCTTCGCCCTGTCCCACTGGATGTCGACCCCGAAGTCGGTGTTCAGCTCGGAGTCGATGTCCTTGACGTCCTCGATCATCGACAGTTCGTAGACGCTCTGCGCGTTGTCGGTGACCGGGCCGTAGGAGTCGACGGCGATCGTGACCGGGCCCATCGACAGGAAGCCGAAGGCGACCAGGCCGAAGGCGAAGATCGCCGGGGCGACCATGATCGCCCCGAGACCCTGCTCGCTGACCAGGAACGCACCGCCCATCAGGCCGATGATCGCCATGCCGAGCCAGTAGGCGGCGAAGTTGCCCGCGACCAGGCCGGACAGGATGTTCAGCGACGCGCCCCCTTGCCGGGAGCTCTTGACGATCTCACGCACGTGCTTGCTGTTCGTCGAGGTGAACACCTTGACGAGCTCGGGGATCAGCGCGCCGGCGAGGGTGCCGAACGAGATGATCAGCGCCAGCTTCCACCACAGGTCGCCGGCGAGGTTGTCGGCAAGGACGACGTAGGTCGTGAGGAAGATCGCGGCAATCGAGACGATCGACGTGATCCAGACCAGCGAGGTGAGCGGGGTCTCGAAGTTGATCCGGTCGGCCGTCGCGTACCGGGAACGGACCCACGCGGCGTTGAGGGCGTAGGACCCCGCGGACGCGAGGACCATCACGGCCCGGATGACGAAGATCCACACCAACAGGCTCGCCTGCAGCTCCTGCTGCAGAACCCCTCCCTGGTCTTTGCCGACGCCGAGCAGGATGAACGTGATCAGCGCGACGCCGGTGACGCCGTAGGTCTCGAACCCGTCCGCGCTCGGGCCGACCGAGTCGCCCGCGTTGTCGCCGACGCAGTCCGCGATGACGCCGGGGTTGCGTGCGTCGTCTTCCTTGATCTTGAAGGCGATCTTCATCAGGTCGGACCCGATGTCCGCGATCTTGGTGAAGATGCCGCCCGCGATGCGCAGTGCGGCCGCACCGAGGGACTCGCCGATGGCGAAGCCGATGAAGCAGGCGCCGGCCAGGTCGCGCGGGAGGAAGAGCAGGATGATGAGCATGATCAGCAGCTCGACGCTGATCAGGACCATGCCGATCGACATGCCCGACTTCATCGGGATCTGGTGCACCGGCAACGGCTTGCCCCCCAGCGAGGCGAACGCGGTCCGCGAGTTCGCGAAGGTGTTCACCCGGATGCCGAACCAGGCCACCGAGTACGAGCCCGCCATGCCGACGAGGCTGAAGGCGATGACGACGGCGACGCGTCCCCACGGGAGCTCTACGAGGAAGCCGTAGTACACGACGATGACCGCGGCGATGAAGCCCCAGAGCACGAGCAGGAACCTGCCCTGCTTGATCAGGTAGGCCTTGCACGTGTCGTAGATCAGCTCGGAGACGTCGCGCATCGACGAGTGCACCGGCAGCTTGCGCAGCTGGACGAAGGACACCGCTCCGAAGGCGAGGCCGAAGACGCAGACCAGCAGGCCGATCATCAGGAGGGCGCGGCCGGAGCCGCCGCCCATGATGTTCACGGACCCGAGGTCGGGCAGCTGGAGGCTGGCCTCGCCGTGCGCCTCCCCGGTCGACCCGGTCGACCCCGTCGACCCCGTCGAGCAGCCGGCCAGCGCCAGGGCGGCGGCGGAGCCGAGCGCGGCGAGCGCCGCGCGTCGGCCCCTGGACCAACCCGGTGGGCGGCCGGCGTGGCTCGGAGGAACCGGCGGCTGACGGCGCTCGGATCTGGTGGTACGCGCGTCGGTGACGGCGCGTCCCTCGGTCGGCACAACGCTCACGATGACCCCTGAGTGGGAGATAGCGACTCTGCTGTCGGTTGGCACGTTAGGCCTGAGGACCACCGTAGAACCATGACCTTCGGCTCAGGCTGTTCGGGACGCGGTGTCTCACCAGCCGGGGGCTCCTGGCGCCGGGCCCAAGGTCCCCTAGAGAATGGGGACGGCTCCCGCACTCTAGGGAGGGCGTGACGTCGGCAACGAGGCAGACGTCCCGGGCAGCAGAGAGGCAGACCGTGGCGAAGTACGTCTACGACTTCAGTGAAGGCAACAAGGACCTCAAGGACCTCCTCGGCGGCAAGGGTGCGAACCTCGCCGAGATGACCAGGCTGGGGCTGCCCGTGCCACCTGGGTTCACCATCACCACGGAGGCCTGCCGGGCGTACATGACGACCGGTGAGTTGCCGGCCGAGCTCCGGGTCGAGGTCACCATGGCCCTGCGCCGGCTCGAGGACACGCTCGGCCGCACTCTCGGCGACTTCAAGGACCCGCTGCTGGTCTCGGTCCGCTCTGGGGCGAAGTTCTCGATGCCCGGCATGATGGAGACGGTCCTGAACATCGGCCTGACCGACGCCTCGGTCCAGGGCCTCGCGGAGTTCTCCGGCGACCCGCGGTTCGCGTGGGACTCCTACCGCCGCCTGATCCAGATGTTCGGCAAGACCGTGCTGGACATCGACGGTGACGACTTCGCGCACGTGCTCGACGAGAAGAAGAAGGCACGGGGCGCCACGGCCGACACCGAGCTCACGGCCGAAGACCTCATCGAGGTCGTCACCCGGTTCAAGGAGATCATCTTCGAGCAGTCCGGCCGGGAGTTCCCGCAGCACCCGCGCGAGCAGCTCGACCTGGCGATCGCCGCCGTCTTCAATTCCTGGAACACCGACCGCGCGCGTCTGTACCGCCGCCGCGAGCGCATCTCCAACGACCTGGGCACCGCGGTCAACGTGGTCAGCATGGTGTTCGGCAACCTCGGCACCGACTCGGGCACCGGCGTCTGCTTCACCCGCGACCCCTCGACCGGCATGGTCGGTGTGTACGGCGACTACCTGGCCAACGCCCAGGGCGAGGACGTCGTCTCCGGCATCCGCAACACCCTGAGCCTCACCGACTTCGAAGAGCTGGACCCGAAGTCCTACAACGAGCTGCGGCAGGCCATGCGCAGCCTGGAGACCCACTACCGCGACCTCTGCGACATCGAGTTCACGGTGGAGCGCGGCAAGCTGTGGATGCTCCAGACGCGGATCGGCAAGCGCACCGCTGCGGCCGCCTTCCGGATCGCCACCCAGCTGGTGGACGAGCACCTGATCACCCTGGACGAGGCGCTCGACCGGGTGACCGGCGCCCAGTTGAGCAACCTGATGTTCCCGCAGTTCGACTCCGAGGCGGAGCGCGACCTGCTGGCCGTCGGCATGGCGGCATCCCCGGGTGCGGCTGTCGGCGCGGCGGTCTTCGACTCGGTCACGGCGCAGGAGTGGGCAGCGAAGGGCAAGGACGTCATCCTGGTCCGGCGCGAGACCAACCCCGACGACCTCGGCGGCATGATCGCCGCGGTCGGCGTGCTCACCTCGCGTGGTGGCAAGACGTCGCACGCCGCCGTCGTCGCCCGTGGCATGGGTACCACCTGCGTGGTGGGTGCCGACAAGCTCGACGTCGATGTTGTCGCCCGGGAGATCAAGGTCGGGAAGCGGGTCATCAAGGAGGGCGAGATCATCGCCATCGATGGTGCGACCGGCGAGGTCTTCCTCGGCGCCGTCCCGGTCAAGCCTTCCCCCGTGGTCCAGTACCTCGAGGAGGGCCTCGACGTGGCGCTCGACAACGCCAAGGACGAGGACATCCAGGACCTGGTGCGGGCCGTCGACACGATCCTCACCCACGCCGACGCAGTTCGCCGGCTCCGGGTGCACGCCAACGCCGACAACGGCGAGGACGCCCGCAGGGCCCGCAACTGGGGTGCCCAGGGCATCGGCCTGTGCCGCACCGAGCACCAGTTCCTCGGCGACCGCCGGGTGCTGATCGAGCGGCTGATCGTCGCGACCGAGGACGCCGAGCGCCAGGCGGCGCTGGACGCGCTGCTGCCGCTGCAGCGGGCCGACTTCGTCGACATCCTGCGCGAGATGGACGGCTTGCCGACCACCATCCGGCTGATCGACCCGCCGCTGCACGAGTTCCTGCCCGACCTGACAACGCTCTCGGTCGAGGTCGCGCTGGCCGAGGAGCGGGGCGAGACCGGCCCGGAGGTCGACCACGACAAGCTCCTGCTGCCCGCCGTGCAGCGCATGCACGAGGCGAACCCGATGCTCGGTCTGCGTGGCGTCCGGCTCGGCCTGGTGGTGCCCGGTCTGTTCGCCCTGCAGATCCGTGCGGTCGCGGAGGCAGCGGCGATCCGGCTGCGTGAGGGTGGCCGACCGCACGCGGAGATCATGATCCCGCTCGCGGCGTCGGTGATGGAGCTGTACCTGGTCCGCGAAGAGGCCGAGCAGATCCTCGCGGACGTCGCGAAGGAGCAGGGCGTCGAGCTGCACATCCCGATCGGCGCGATGATCGAGCTCCCGCGGGCCGCGCTCACCGCCGACCGGATGGCGACGGTTGCGGAGTTCTTCTCCTTCGGCACGAACGACCTGACCCAGACGACGTGGGGCTTCTCGCGCGACGACGTCGAGAGCGCGTTCTTCGCCGAGTACACCGAGCGCGGCGTGATCAGCGTCTCCCCGTTCGAGACGCTCGACGCCAGCGGCGTCGGCCGCCTGGTGCGGATGGCCGTGGAGGAGGGTCGCTCGACGCGGCCCGACATCACCCTCGGCGTCTGCGGTGAGCACGGCGGCGACCCGGAGTCGATCCACTTCTTCCATGAGGTCGGTCTCGACTACGTGTCCTGCTCGCCGTTCCGCATTCCGGTCGCCCGGCTCGAGGCCGGTCGCGCATCCGTTGCGGACGCCGATCGCGCATCCGTTGCGGACGCCGATCGCGCAGTCGTGGCGGAGGGTCGCAGCGACAGTCGCTGACCGAGGACGAGGGCTGGGGCCCGGCGCACCTCGGTGCACCGGGCCCCAGCTGCGTCCGGACCCTCCGGCGTCCGGACCCTCCGGCTCCGGCCTCCGGCTCCGCGGGCGTCCGCCCTCCGGCTCCGCGCGACGTTTCGCTCGGATCTGCGCGGCGAACGCACCGATGCGAGCGAAACGTCGGGGTGGGCCCGGGGGGGTGGGTGGGCCGGGTGGGGGGGGGGCGGGGGCGGAGGGAGGGGGGA
>JBBRCL010000021.1:0-44337 GCA_038204895.1 Actinomycetales bacterium
GCCGGACCCGCTCGCCTTGCCGGACCCGCTCGCCTTGCCGGACCCGCTCGCCTTGCCGGACCCGCTCGCCTTGCCGGACCCGCTCGCCTTGCCGGACCCGCTCGCCTTGCCGGACCCGCTCGCCTTGCCGGACCCGGGGGCGTTACCGGACCCGCCTGTCTTGCCAGACCCGGGGGCGTTACCGGACCCGCCTGTCTTGCCAGGCGTGCGGGGCGTCCCTTTGGCCGCGCCGGGCGCAGGTCGCGCCTTGCTCCCACCGGCCGCAGTCCCCTTGGCGCCGGTCGACGTGCCCTCCGCTGTGCCCGCCGGTCGCGCCTTGCTCGCACCGGACGACGCCTTCCCGACCCCACTGGTCGAACCCCTCGACCCTTGTGCCTGCCCAGGCGTCTGCCGGCCGGACCCGGCGGGCTTGCCTCGCTCGGTGGTCGGCCCCGTTCCCGGAGGGCGGGTACGTGCCCGCTCCTTGCGCACCGGCTGCTGACGCTGGCCCTTCGGCTTCTCCGGCTCGGTCGGCTCGTCCTCGAGCACGATGCCGCGCTCGGCCGCCCTGCGGGCCCGCCGCTCCTTGTACAGCCGCTCAGCCTCCGACCCCGGTGTGGGATTGCGTCGGATGACGTAGAACTGCTGGCCCATGGACCAGAAGTTTGTCGTCGACCAGTAGATGAGCACGCCGATCGGGAAGCTGACGCCCGAGAAGGCGAAGACCAGTGGGAGGACGTAGAGCAGCATCTTCTGCTGCTGCGCCATCGGCCCCGTCAGAGCCGCAGCCGGCATGTTCTTCTGGGTGAGCTGACGCTGGGTGGTGAACGTGGTCGCCGACATCAGCACGATGAGGGCCGCGGCCACGATCTTGACGCTCGTGGTGTCCGACTTCAGGAAGATGTCCGACAGCCGCGCGCCGAAGAGCGTCGCCTCCGCGAAGTCGTGAGCGAGGGTCTCGGTCAGCGGGCCGATCGACGTACGCGTGTAGGTGCCGTCGCCGACCTTCGGGATGTTGATGAGCACGCGGAACAGCGCGAAGAAGATCGGCGACTGAGCCAACATCGGCATGCAGGACGAGAACGGGTTGGTCCCGTGCTTCTTGTACAGCGCCATGGTCTCCCGTGTCATCGCCTCGCGGGAGGCCGGGTCGCTGCGGCCCTTGTACTTCTTCTGCAGCGCCTGCAGCTCCGGGGAGAGCATCTGCATGCCCCGAGCGGCCTTGATCTGCTTCACGAAGAGTGGGATCAGGATGACCCGCATGATGATCACCAGGCCCACGATCGACAGCGCCCAGCTGAGTCCCGACTTCGGATCCAGGACCAGGGAGAACAACCAGTGGAACTGGACCATGATCCAGGCCACGACGACCATGATCGGATGAAGGATGGCGTCCATCAGCGCGTCGAGCTCCTCGCTCGTTCAGGCCCGTGCTCGTGGCCGGAGGTCGTCCAGTCGCGAGCCGGGGGGACGTCGTCCACCCCACCGGGAGTCCAGGGGTGGCACCGTCCCAGGCGCCGCAGCGCCAGCCAGCCTCCACGAAGGGCCCCGTGCCTCTGCACGGCGATCACGGCGTACTGCGAGCAGCTCGGGTAGAACCGACAGGTCGGCGGGGTCAAGGGAGAGATCACTGTCTGGTACACCCGCAGCAGCCCGAGCAGTGCCAGCCCGGGAAGGTGAACGACCAGCCGTCCGACAGCTGTCGCGCCTCGCACCAGTGCGGCCACGACACCCGAGCGGGCGCGGTCGGCCGCGCCGATCGGACTCATCGCACACCCCCGGTCAGACGCTCGCGTGACCGCGCAACGGCCACCTGGAGGGCGCTGCGAAAGTCCTCGCCGAGCTGGAGGTAGGTGGCCGCACCCGCCGCGGGCAAGGCGCGCACGACGACGTCCGCGCCATCCGGGAGGAACGCACGCTGATCGACCACCACACCTCGCAACCTTCGTCGAACCTTGTTCCGGACGACGGCACCGCCGACCGACCGAGCGACGACCATTCCGATATGTGCGCCCGCGCGGTCAGGAACTGCCCGGCAGTGCACGACGAGCGTCGAGCGTCCCACCCGCGCACCGCGTCGCACGGTCGCCTCGAAGTCCGACGACCGTCGCATCCTCATCGCGGCGGGCAGCACGCGACGACGATCAGGCGGACAGCTCGGAACGGCCCTTGCGCCGGCGTGCCGCGAGGATGGCTCGGCCTGCGCGGGTGCGCATCCGCAGGCGGAAGCCGTGCGTCTTGGCTCGGTGCCGATTGTTCGGCTGGAAGGTGCGCTTGGACACGTCAGGCTCCAGAGGTCGGTTCAGGTCACCGCCACAACGGCGGACAGTCGCGCCCCTCTCGACGTCGATCCACCGCGACACGCAGCACCGCTGCGCGCGTGAACCACCACACGGCGCACGAAGGCACGCCAGCAGGAGCCGTCGAGAACGGCTGTGTCACGGTACGCGGCGTGGTGCCGGGGGGTCAAACCCGGGAAGTCCTGGATACCTGACCCACGAACAGACAAGAATGCACCCGTACGGCGGATTCGCTTCGAAGACACTTCAGGCAACATGTGTGACGGTTCGTCAGCAGTTGCCCGGACTCGCCACCGTAGCGATGCTGTTCCTGTCCGTCCGTCCAACGAAGACGGCTGCCCGCCGTCCACACACAGTCTGTGGACAACTGTGTGGAGGAAGGGCCGACGTGCGAGACTTCAGCACGGATCACGGCGTTTCCCGAGCATCAGGAGCCTTGAGGTGGCAGCACAGGACGACTCGATCGCTCAGGTATGGGACCAGGCGGTCGGGCAGCTGGCCACAGATCCCGCCACCACGTCGCAGCAGTTGGCGTTCATCCGACTCGCGCGCCCAGTCGGCCTCCTGGACGGCACCATGCTGCTCTCGGTGGACAACACGTTCACCAAGGACTACCTGGAGACCCGGGTCCGCAACGAGTTGCTGACCGTGCTGAGCAACGTGCTCGGCGTGGAGGCCCGGTTCGCTGTGATCGTGGAGAACGCTCCGGCCGACAGCCAGGCCGACACCCGCTCCGAGCGAGCACCGGACCGCGACGAGGATGAGCGCGACCGCGACGACGACCGCGCCCGCGGCAACGACCGGCACGGCAGCCCGTTCGTCACCGAGCGCGAGCGGCCGCACGCCGGGCATGGCCACCGAGCA
This sequence comes from Actinomycetales bacterium, assembly GCA_038204895.1. Lineage (GTDB taxonomy): Bacteria > Actinomycetota > Actinomycetes > Actinomycetales > Cellulomonadaceae > Actinotalea. The sequence goes on from JBBRCL010000021.1 coordinate 3,144, forward strand.
GCCACCGAGCAGCCCCTACTCAACCCGAAGTACCTCTTCGAGACTTTCGTCATCGGCTCGTCGAACCGGTTCGCGCACGCCGCTGCCGTCGCCGTCGCCGAGGCGCCGGCAAAGGCCTACAACCCGTTGTTCATCTATGGCGACTCAGGTCTGGGCAAGACCCACCTCCTGCACGCCATCGGGCACTACGCCTTCTCCCTCTACCCCACTGTGCGGGTGCGGTACGTGAACTCCGAGGAGTTCACCAACGACTTCATCAACTCCATCGGCGAAGGCAAGGCTGGGGCGTTCCAGCGCCGCTACCGCGAGGTGGACGTGCTGCTGGTGGACGACATCCAGTTTCTGCAGGGCAAGGAACAGACGATGGAGGAGTTCTTCCACACCTTCAACACCCTACACAACGCCAACAAGCAGGTCGTGATCACCTCCGACGTCCCGCCCAAGCAGCTGGCCGGCTTCGAGGACCGGATGCGGTCGCGGTTCGAGTGGGGCCTGATCACCGACATCCAGCCACCGGACCTCGAGACCCGCATCGCCATCCTTCGTAAGAAGGCGGCCAGCGAGAAGCTCCAAGCGCCGCACGACGTCCTGGAGTACATCGCATCGAAGATCTCCACCAACATCAGGGAGCTCGAGGGCGCCCTGATCCGGGTCACGGCCTTCGCCAACCTCAACCGGCAGCACGTGGACCTGGCACTCGCCGAGATCGTGCTCAAGGACCTGATCACCGACGACGACACGGCCGAGATCACGGCCGCCACGATCATCACCCAGACCGCGAACTACTTCGGTCTGACGATCGATGACCTCTGCGGATCATCCCGCTCCCGGGTGCTCGTGACCGCCCGGCAGATCGCGATGTACCTGTGCCGGGAGCTCACCGACATGAGCCTGCCCAAGATCGGCCAGCAGTTCGGCGGCCGCGACCACACCACAGTGATGCACGCCAACCGCAAGATCCGCGAGCTGATGGCCGAGCGTCGCTCGATCTACAACCAGGTGACCGAACTCACGAACCGGATCAAGCAGCAGCATCGCGGCTGATTGTCACGGAACGTAACTTCTCTGTTCACACCTGTGGACATCCTTGTGGACACCCGTGGACGACACGCCTGGCGCATGTGGACATTCTCTGTCCTTCCGGTGGACGTCAGGTGGACACCTTCCCTCCATCCACCGACGACCTCGGCTGTCGACAACCCCATCGACAGCCCCTTGCACACCGGCTGACCAGGCCTGACCTGCATGAAGGCCCGTCGTCCACAGTGTCCACACCACCGACTACTACTACTACTTCTTGTTCTCTCCAGGGATTTGCTACACCTTCATCACGCCCTTGCGTGCAGCAGCCGCCCAACCAGGTGTCGTCCGCGTAGTGGTGTCCCTGTGTCTGTGCTCTCGCGTACTGTTCACCACGTACTCCCCTGCTGCAGCGGCGGGCTGCACCTGTGTCACTACGCGGCCCGCGTCCGGCAGGGTCACGCTGCGACGAGCAGCACGCCGGCGGAGGGATGAGGGATGAGGTTCAGGGTCGACCGCGACGTCCTGGCGGAGGCTGTGACCTGGACGGCACGCTCCCTGCCCACCCGGCCGCCGGTTCCGGTGCTTGCCGGGGTCCGGATCGAGGCGGACGACACCGGAGTCGTGCAGCTGTCGAGCTTCGACTACGAGGTCTCAGCCCGGTCGGAGATCACGGCGGACGTCGCCGAGAAGGGCGTCGTCCTGGTGTCCGGGCGACTGCTTGCGGAGATCTCACGTGCCTTGCCCACTAAGCCGGTCGAGGTCGCAGCGGACGGAACGAAGGTCACGGTCACCTGCGGCGCGAGCCGCTTCTCATTGCTGACCATGCCGGTGGACGACTACCCCGCACTCCCGGCCATGCCCGACGTGATCGGGATGGTCGCGGGCGACACGCTGACCGAGGCGATCGGCCAGGTGACCGTCGCCGCGAGCCGGGACGACACGTTGCCGCTACTCACCGGCGTGCGGATGGAGATCGAAGGCGAGCGCATCACGCTCCTGGCGACCGACAGGTACCGGTTGGCGCTCCGCGAGCTGACCTGGCAGCCGGCGCGGCCCGACGTCTCACAGGTCGCGTTGGTCCGGGCCCGCACCCTGTCCGACGCCGCACGTTCCCTCGGCGGATCGGACCGGGTGTCCTTGGCGCTGTCCACCGGCGCTGGCGTCGACCTGATCGGCTTCGAGGCCGGCGGCCGGCACACCACATCGCTACTGGTGGACGGCGACTACCCACCGGTGCGACGGCTGTTCCCGGACGAGACGCCGATCCATGCCGTCATTGGGCTGGCCGCACTGACCGAGGCCGCTCGGCGCGTCGCGCTGGTCGCGGAGCGGAACACCCCGATCCGGCTCGCGTTCACCGAAGGCCAGGTGGTGCTCGACGCCGGGCAAGGCGATGACGCCCAGGCATCCGAGGCCCTCGAGGCAGCGCTCACCGGTGAGGACATCATCGTCGCGTTCAACCCGCAGTTCCTGCTGGATGGGCTGGGTGCGCTGAACACCGAGTTCGTGCGGCTGTCGTTCACCCACCCCAACAAGCCTGTGGAGTTCACCGGGCAGGCCACGATCGACGGCGACGACGACTCAAACTACCGGTATCTGTTGGTGCCGATCCGCTTCGCAAGCTGAGATGGTGCCATGCACATCGGTCTCGTCGGTCTAGGCAAGATGGGCGCGAACATGCGTCTCCGGTTGTGTGAGCGTGGGGTGGAGGTCACGGGGTTCGACCGCAACCCCGAGGTGTCCGACGCCGCGGACCTCCCGGCCCTGGTCGCTGCACTGCCGGGGGGACGGCGCGTCGTCTGGGTGATGGTGCCGGCGGGTCCGCCGACCCAGGATGTGGTCAGCGAGCTGGGCCGGCTGCTCGTCGAGGGCGACGTGGTCGTCGAGGGTGGCAACTCGCACTACACCGACGACATCGAGCGCGCGGCTCAGCTGGCCGAGCTCGGCGTGCACTACGTCGACATCGGGGTCTCCGGCGGGGTGTGGGGTCGCACCGAGGGCTACGGGCTGATGGCTGGTGGAGCGCCGGAGGACATCGAGCTGTTGTTGCCGGTGCTCGACGCGCTGCGGCCGGACGGTCCGCGCGAGCAGGGGTTCGTGCACGCCGGCCCGGTCGGCGCCGGCCATTTCGCCAAAATGGTGCACAACGGCATTGAGTACGGGTTGATGCAGGCCTATGCCGAGGGCTACGAACTGCTGCTGGCCCAGGACCTGATCACCGACGTGACCGGCACCCTCAAGGCGTGGACGCGCGGCACAGTCGTGCGGTCCTGGCTACTCGACCTGCTGGTGGCAGCCTTGGAGGAGGACCCGGAGCTCGGCTCGATCGGCGACTGGGTCGAGGACTCCGGCGAGGGCAGGTGGACCGTCGACGAGGCGATCGACCAGGCGGTCCCGGTGCCGGTGATCTCCGCCGCCCTGTTCGCGCGGTTCGCCTCGCGCCAGCTCGGCTCCCCGGCGATGAAGGCTGTCGCCGCCCTGCGTCTGGAGTTCGGTGGGCACGCAGTACGGCCGGCCAAGCAGTGATCGCCCAGGACCGGTGAGGCGTGCACGTCAGCCAGCTGTCCCTGACGGACTTCCGGTCGTACTCCCAGCTCGACCTCGACCTGCTGCCGGGTTCGAGTGCCTTCGTCGGCCCCAACGGGCAAGGCAAGACCAACCTGGTAGAGGCGATCGCGTATGCCGCGACTCTGGCCAGCTACCGGGTGGCGTCCGACGCAGCACTCGTGCGGGCCGGCGCACCCCGCGCCGTCGTCCGGGTGCGGGCAGTCCGTGGCGAGCGGGAGAGCCTGGTCGAGCTGGAGATCAACCCGGGCCGCGCCAACCGCGCGCAGGTGAATCGGTCGCCGGTGCGCCGGACCCGGGACGTGCTCGGGATCCTGCGAACCGTGGTGTTCGCCCCGGAGGACCTGGCGCTGGTCAAGGGTGACCCGGACGGCCGCCGGCGCTTGCTCGATGAGCTGACGATCCAGGTGTCGCCACGGATGGCGGGCGTCCTGGCGGACTACGACCGGGTGCTGCGCCAGCGGGGGGCGTTGCTGAAGACGGCGGGTCCGGGGATGCGCCGGTACGTGCGGGTGCCGGACCGCAGGGACCGCCCGGACGGTGACGGTGATGCCGGAGGTGATGTGCGCACCCTGGACGTCTGGGATACCAAGCTCGCGCAGGTCGGTGCCCAGGTGCTGGCCGCAAGGGTCCGCCTGGTCGAGCAGCTGCGTCCGCACGTCGAGCTGGCGTATGCCCAGGTCAGCGACGGGGGGGTGGCAACACTCGGGTACCGGTCGTCACTGCGCAACCAGGCGGCCGACGACGACGCCTCGTGGGCCGCCATGCGGGCGGCTGATGTCGGGACGGGCGGGGCGGGCGATGCTTCTGGGCCCGACGGTTCAGCACCCGACGGCTCCGGGCGCCTGGCCGACATCCCGCACGCCGGCGTGGACACCGACGTGCTCGAGGCGCAGATGCTCGAGGCGATGGGCCGGCTGCGCCGGCAGGAGCTCGAGCGCGGGGTCAGCCTGGTCGGGCCGCACCGGGACGACCTGGTGCTGGGACTCGGCGGGCTGCCGGCCAAGGGGTATGCCAGCCACGGCGAGTCGTGGTCGTTCGCCCTGGCGCTCCGGCTCGCTGCGTACCACCTGCTCACGCACGGGGACGACGAGGTCGGCGGCGTCGGCGGCTGGGCCGAGGGCTCGCAGCCGGTCCTGCTGCTGGACGACGTGTTCGCCGAGCTCGACTCCACCCGCCGCGGCCGCCTGGCGCAGCTGGTCGCGGGTGCGGAACAGGTGCTGGTCACCGCTGCGGTCGCCCAGGACGTCCCGGACGAGCTGCTCGGCGCGCGGTACGACGTGATGGGCGGGCAGGTGCGTCGTGTCCGCTGACCACGACCAGACAATGGGGCACGAGCCTGTGGAAAACTCGGCCGGACATCCCACCTTTCCGCACCCGAAGAGGGCCGACGACGACCTTCCAGCACCCCCTGGCGACCACGCTCCAGCAGCCTCTGGATCCGGGCTGCCGCGCATCGCTGACGGCGACGAACAACCCCTTGTCCTCGAACCCGGTCGCCCGGTGGCCGAGGCTCTCGGCCTCACGTCGGCCTCGGAGGTCGGGCGCGCCGCACTGAACCGGGCCAAGGCCGCCGCCCGGGCCCGCGGCACCCAGCCCGGCCGGCTGGCGCCCCGTCGGAGGCTGGCCGGCGAGACCCGGTCCGGCGCCCGTGCCGACGGTCGTGACCCGGTGCTCGTCGGGGACACCCTGTCCCGCCTCGCCGCCGAGCGGGGCTGGCAGGAGGAGCTGTCCGTCGGGAGCGTCGTCGGACGATGGCGCGAAGTGGTGGGCGAGGGCGTGGCCGAGCACTGCACGCCCGAGACGTTCGAGGACGGGGTCCTGGTGGTGCGAGCGGACTCGACAACGTGGGCGGCGAGCCTGCGCCTGCTCACGCCGCAGCTGCTGGCCAGGCTCGAAGCGGACGTCGGGACCGGCGTCGTGCGTGAGGTCACGGTGCTGGGACCGTCCGGACCGCACTGGGCCAAGGGTCCGCGCCGGGTGCGGGGACGCGGGCCGCGGGACACCTACGGCTGAGGACCGGGAACCGGCCTGGGACGCGACGAAGGGCTACCGGCCACCACCGGGTCACCCCGGGATTCCGAGATGCGTCACACCTGTGGGGAAACGGCCCTGAGGGCCATCACAAGGTAGACTCACACCTGCCATTCCTGGACGTTCGCGCACGCGCGGTCGATCGTCGGCCACGCCTTGCGGGTGGCCCCGGCCGCGGACCCAGGAGCACCTGCGCCCACCGTTACGGTGGCGCGCGCATCACATGAGGAGCACCTTCGCCCGTGGCCGATCAGCGCGTCGAGACCCTTCCCACCACCGGCTACGACGCCTCCGCGATCACCGTCCTCGAGGGTCTCGAGGCGGTGCGCAAGCGCCCTGGCATGTACATCGGTTCTACCGGGCCCCGGGGCCTGCACCACCTGGTGTATGAAGTTGTGGATAACTCTGTGGACGAAGCCCTCGCGGGCTACTGCACCCACGTCGAGATCGTCCTGCAGGCCGACGGCGGGGTGCGCGTCACCGACAACGGCCGCGGCATCCCGGTCGGCATCGTGGCGAGCGAGGGCAAGTCGGCCGTCGAGGTCGTGCTGACCGTGCTGCACGCCGGCGGGAAGTTCGGCGGGACCGGCTACGCGGTCTCCGGGGGCCTGCACGGCGTCGGCGTCTCGGTGGTCAACGCCCTGTCCAGCCAGCTGGACGTCGAGGTCCGCTGCCAGGGCTTCGTGTGGCGCCAGTCCTACGCCGACGGGGCTCCCCTTGAGCCGCTGACCAGGGGCGAACGCACGGACCTCACCGGCACCGCCGTCACCTTCTGGGCCAGCGAGGTGGTTTTCGAGACCACCGACTACGACTTCGAGACGCTCCGGGCCCGCATGCAGCAGATGGCCTTCCTGAACCGGGGCCTGCAGATCTCGCTGACCGACGAACGGCCGAAGCACACCGGTACCGAGGACGAGATCACCGTGACCGACGGTGTCGAACCCGCGGACGTCGACAGTCCTGCGGCGACTCCGCCGAACGGCCCTGCGACGCGGTCGGTCACCTTCAAGTACGAAGGCGGCCTTGTCGACTACGTGGCCTACCTGACCTCGGCCAAGAAGGTGGAGCTGGTCCACCCGAACGTGATCGACTTCACCGCCGAGGACACCGAGCGGCGGATCTCGGTGGAGATCGCCATGCAGTGGACCAACGCCTACTCCGAGTCGGTGCACACCTACGCCAACACGATCTCCACGACCGAGGGCGGTACGCACGAGGAAGGCTTCCGCGCGGCGATGACCACCCTGATAAACCGGTACGCCCGAGACAAGGGGATCCTCAAGGAGAAGGACGACAACCTCACCGGCGACGACGTGCGGGAGGGCCTCACGGCCGTCATCTCGGTCAAGCTCGCCGAGCCGCAGTTCGAGGGGCAGACGAAGACCAAGCTGGGCAACACCGAGGCCAAGACGTTCGTGCAGAAGGTGGTGCACGAGCAGCTCGGCGACTGGCTGGACGCTCACCCGATCGAGGCGCGGGACATCATCCGCAAGTCGTTCCAGGCGGCGGCGGCCCGGATGGCGGCGCGCAAGGCGCGCGAGGCCACCCGGCGCAAGGGCCTTCTGGAGTCCGGCGGCATGCCGGGCAAGCTTCGGGACTGCCAGTCGAACAACGCCGAGGAGTCGGAGGTCTTCATCGTCGAGGGTGACTCGGCGGGCGGTTCGGCGGTGCGCGGGCGCAACCCCCGCACCCAGGCGATCCTGCCGATCCGGGGCAAGATCCTGAACGTGGAGCGGGCCCGCCTGGAACGCGCGCTGGCCAACAACGAGGTCCAGGCCCTGATCACAGCTTTCGGCACGGGCATCGGCGAGGACTTCGACCTGGCCAAGCTGAGGTACTACAAGATCATCCTGATGGCCGACGCCGACGTGGACGGCCAGCACATCTGCACCCTGCTGCTCACCCTGCTCTTCCGGTACATGCCGGAGCTGATCAAGAACGGGCACGTCTTCCTTGCCCAGCCGCCGCTGTACCGGATCAAGTGGTCCAACACCGAGCACGCCTACGTGTACTCCGACCGAGAGCGTGACGCGGTGCTGAAGTCCGGTCAGGCCGCCGGCCACCGCCTGCCGAAGGACAACGCCATCCAGCGGTACAAGGGCCTGGGCGAGATGGACTACTCCGAGCTGTGGGACACCACCATGGACCCCGACCACCGGACGCTGCTCCAGGTCACCCTGGACGACGCCGCGGTGGCGGACGAGATCTTCGCGGTACTCATGGGCGAGGACGTGGAGTCCCGCCGGTCCTTCATCCAGCGGAACGCCAAGGACGTGAGGTTCCTGGACATCTGAGGGTGGGGCACGACGCCGTCGTGCCCCTGCCCCTGCCCGGAACCGACGACGAGACGAGGTGCACGTGACCGACCAGACACCGCCCATCGGCGACGGGGAGCCTGAGCTACCCGAGGACGCCGCTGTGACGACGGACCGCATGCAGCCGGTTGACCTGCAGCTGGAGATGCAGCGCTCCTACCTGGACTATGCGATGAGCGTCATCGTCGGCCGCGCGTTGCCGGACGTCCGGGACGGTCTGAAGCCGGTGCACAACCGGGTGCTGTACGCGATGTACGACGGCGGCTACCGCCCCGACCGGCAGTTCTCCAAGTGCACCCGTGTGGTCGGGGACGTGATGGGCAAGTACCACCCGCACGGCGACTCGGCGATCTACGACGCCCTGGTCCGCCTCGTGCAGGACTGGTCCATGCGCTACCCGCTGATCCAGGGTCAGGGCAACTTCGGTTCCCCCGGCAATGACGGGGCCGCCGCCCCGCGGTACACCGAGTGCCGGATGGCTCCGCTGGCCATGGAGATGGTCCGCGACATCGACGAGGACACCGTCGACTTCCGGGACAACTACGACGGACGCACGCGCGAGCCGGTCGTCCTGCCGGCGCGCTTCCCGAACCTGCTGGTCAACGGCAGCGCCGGGATCGCCGTCGGCATGGCGACGAACATCCCGCCGCACAACCTGCGCGAGGTTGCCGACGGTGTGAAGTGGCACCTGGCACACCCGGAGGCCACCAAGGAAGAGCTCCTCGAGGCCCTGATCTCCCTCATCCACGGCCCCGACTTCCCCACCGGCGCGACCATCCTCGGCCGGCGCGGCATCGAGGACGCGTACCGGACGGGCCGCGGCTCGATCACGATGCGCGCGGTGGTGACGGTCGAGGAGATCCACAACCGGATCTGCCTGGTGGTCACCGAGCTGCCGTACCAGGTGAACCCGGACAACCTCGCGGCGAAGATCGCCGACCTGGTCAAGGATGGACGCGTGTCCGGCATCGCCGACATCCGGGACGAGACGTCCGGCCGCACCGGTCAGCGTCTGGTCATCGTGCTCAAGCGTGACGCGGTCGCGAAGGTCGTCCTGAACAACCTGTACAAGCACACCCAGCTGCAGGACACCTTCGGGGCGAACATGCTCGCCCTGGTCGACGGCGTGCCGCGCACCCTGAGCGTTGACGCGTTCGTGCGGCACTGGGTGGACCACCAGCTCGAAGTGATCGTGCGCCGCACCCGCTTCCGGCTGCGTCAGGCCGAGGAGCGGGCGCACATCCTGCGCGGCTACCTCAAGGCGCTGGACGCCCTCGACGAGGTGATCGCTCTGATCCGGGCGTCGGCCACCGTCGACGAGGCGCGCGGGGGCCTGATGGTCCTGCTCGAGGTCGACGAGATCCAGGCCCGGGCGATCCTCAACCTCCAGTTGCGCCAGCTGGCTGCGCTGGAGCGGCAGAAGATCACCGACGAGTACGACGGCCTGATGGCCAAGATCGCCAACTACACCGGCATCCTCGCCTCGCCGGAGCGCCAGCGGGAGATCGTCGGAACGGAGCTGGCCGAGATCGGCGCCAAGTTCGGCGACGAGCGGCGCACCCAGATCCTGCCCTACGACGGCGAGGTCTCCATGGAGGATCTCATCGCTGAGGAGGAGGTCGTGGTCACGATCACCCGCGGCGGCTATGCCAAGCGGACCCGCAGCGACGCCTACCGCGTGCAGAAGCGCGGCGGCAAGGGCGTTCGCGGCGCACAGCTGCGCGCCGACGACGTCGTCGAGCACTTCGGGGTGACCACCACCCACCACTGGCTGCTGTTCTTCACCAACCTCGGGCGGGTGTACCGGGCCAAGGCGTACGAGCTGCCCGACGGCAGCCGTGACTCCAAGGGCCAGCACGTGGCGAACCTGCTCGCCTTCCAGCCGGGTGAGCAGATCGCCAGGGTCATCGATCTGCGCGATTTCGATTCCGCGCAGTACCTGGTGCTCGCCACCCGTCGGGGCCTGGTCAAGAAGACCCGGCTCAGCGAGTACGACTCCAACCGGTCCGGTGGCCTGATCGCGATCAACCTGCGCACGAACGACGACGGGCAGACGGACGAGCTGGTCTCCGCGGCCCTGATCGACGACGACTCCGAGCTGCTGCTGGTCTCGCGCAAGGGTCAGGCGGTGCGGTTCCGGGCCACCCCGGACCAGCTGCGCCCGATGGGTCGCGCGACGTCAGGCGTCACCGGGATGAAGTTCCGTGGCAGCGACGAGCTGCTCGCGATGGACGTGATCACACCCGAGTCCTACCTGGTCACCGTCACCGACGCTGGGATCGCCAAGCGGTCCGACATGCACCGGGTCAACACGGACGGCAACCTGGAGTACCGGCGCACCCACCGGGGAGGTCTTGGCGTCCAGGCCGTCCGGCTGCCGGACGACCGCGGCAACCTGGTGGGCGCGATGATGGCAGAGCAGAACGACGAGGTGCTGGTGGTCATGGAGGGTGGCAAGGTGGTGCGCTCGCTGGTCGGCGAGCTCCCCGTGTACGGCCGTGGCGCCTCGGGAGTGATCCTCGCCAAGCCCGACAGCGGAGACCGGATCCTTGCGGTCGCCCGCAATGTGGAGCGCAACCTTGGCGGGGATGCGGCTACCGTTGAGGCCGACGACGACGCCGGGGAGCCCGAGGCGGGCACCTCCGACGCCGTCGAGCCGACCGATTCTGACCAGGCCGAGGTCACAGACAGCACCGCAGACGCAGGCGAGACCGATCCGGGTGCCCCCACTGCCGGGACGCCCGAACCGACCGAGGGAGACTGATGAGCACCGACCGGACCCAGCCGCCCTCGATTGCCCCCAAGAAGGCACCGGCAGCCCGCACCGGTACCCGTCCTGGGACCACGACGGTGGGCACCGAGGGCCGGACCGGCGCCGGCACCCGGCCGGTGACGGCTCCGCTCAGCGGGGACAACGCACCGTCGATCGGTGAGCGGATCAAGCGCACCGCGCAGAACGTGGCCGACGCCACGCGGACGGGCGGGCCGACCGCAACGGCCGAAGACGGCGTCCCGACGGCCGTTCGGCTCGCGCCGACGTCAGGGACCCCCTCGGTGGGTGCCGCATCGGTCGGCACGGGCTCCGTTGCGACGGCGACCACCACACCCGGCGCCGCCCGCAAGGTGCGGCTGGCCGTCGCGCGGATCGACCCGTGGTCGGTGATGAAGCTGTCGTTCCTGCTGTCCGTCGCGATCGGCATCATGATCGTCGTGGCAACCGCGGTCGTCTGGTACACCCTCGACGGGCTGGCGGTGTTCACCTCGGTGAACGACACGATCGCCCAGATCACCGGTGACGCCAAGTTCTTCGACCTGCTGGAGTACGTGGCGCTAGAGCGGGTGATCTCGCTGGCCACCATGATCGCCGTGGTAAACGTGGTGATCCTGACCGCCCTGTCGACCATCGGGGCGTTCCTGTACGACATCGTCGCCGCGCTGGTCGGCGGGGTCACCGTCACCCTGACGGACGACTGACCTGATCAGCCGCTGGTCCCGTCGGCATCGCGGGCCGGCGGGGTCGGGCTGGTGGGGGTCCGGCGTGACTTGGGTGCCGGGGTGGCGCTGGGGTACTCTCGTGCGGCGCCTCGGCGCAGTCGGGCCTATAGCTCAGACGGTTAGAGCGCTTCCCGGATAAGGAAGAGGTCAGAGGTTCAAGTCCTCTTAGGCCCACTCCCTTCGCCGGACGGAGGAACGATGAAGAAGCTCCTCGTCGCACTGCTGGGTGTGGGTGTGGGGTACGTCCTCTACCGCAAGTATGCGCAGGAGCAGGACGAGCGCGACGTGTGGACCGAGGTCACCGACGACGTCGAGTGAACCAACCGCGAGACGCTCCCGGGCGCACGCGGGGCCATGGCGCAATTGGTAGCGCACCTGCTCTGCAAGCAGGGGGTTAGGGGTTCGAGTCCCCTTGGCTCCACCCAGACGACGAGAGGGCCCCATACCGGCGGGGGATGGGGCCCTCTCGTCGTCCGTGCCTCAGTCGGTCGGGGCGTCCGCCCCCGGCGCCTCCGGCCTCGCGGCGGCGGACCGGCGCGGCGTCTTCTTCGGGGTGGTACCCGTGCCCGTGGTACCGGGGGTGGTCGGAGCCGCTGTCCGCGAGGCGCTGCTGCGCCGCGGCGTCGCCGGCTTCGAGACCGGTGCGCCGGTGGGCTCGACGTCGGCCTTCGCGGCGGTCTGACGAACCTTCTCGGCGACCTTCGCCGAGCTCTCCTCCACGGTGGCGGTCGCGTCGGTGGCCTTCTCGCTGACCAGGTCGGCGGCAGCGCCCAGGCTCTCGCCCAACTGGGTGGTGCGTGCGTCGAGGTCCTCCTCGGCATCCTCCCAGGGCTCCTCCGCCCAGGGGTCGGTGGTCGGGCGGTTGCGGCGGAACGCCGCCAGGACGGCACCCGCGATGGCCAGCCCGGCGATGGACCAGAAAACCTTGGCCCCGGTGTGGGACTTCTTTGGCGGCTCGGGGGCGATGTGTGCCAGATCGGTCAGCCGGGCGGAGGCCACGTCGCGTGCCTTGTCGGCTGCGACGGCTGCGGCGGCTGCGGCGGCGTTCACGGCGGCGAGCAGCTTGGGCAGCACGTCGTCGACCAGACGGTCGTGCGTGCGGTCCACCAGCGGCAGGGCCTTCTCGGCGGCGAGCTCCACCCTGGGGGCTGCAGCCTTCATGCCCTCGTACCAGGCCTTCTCCACGCGCGGAGCGGCCCAGTCCTTGGCCTGGACGGCGGCGTCCTTTGCCTGGTGCGCCAAGGTCTCGGCGGCCTGACCGGCACGGACGGACGCATCGGACAGCAGCGCGCCCACGTCGGCCGCCTGGCTCTTGAGACGGTCGGCGTCGACGGTCGGGTGAGCGGAACGACAGAGGTGGTCGAACATGAGCGACTCCTGGGTGTCGACAAGCGGCGGCGGACCCGCCGTCCCGTCCATGCTGCCACCGTTGACCGGCCTGTGCCCGGTCTGCATGGGAGGATGTCGGTCATGTTCGCAACCCTGCACACGACCGCCGGTGACATCCGCCTCGAGCTCCTGCCCAACCACGCGCCAAAGGCCGTGCGCAACTTCGTCGGGCTGGCAACGGGCAGCAAGCCCTGGAAGGACCCGCGTACCGGGGCCGAGCGGACGGATTCGCTCTACGACGGCGTGATCTTCCACCGGGTGATCCCCAGCTTCATGATCCAGTGCGGTGACCCGCTCGGCACGGGCACCGGTGGTCCTGGCTACACCTTCGACGACGAGATCCACCCCGAGCTGTCTTTCGACGCCCCGTACCTGCTGGCGATGGCCAACGCGGGCAAGCGGCGTGACCCGATCACCGGCGTCGTCGGCGGGACCAACGGCTCCCAGTTCTTCATCTCCGTCGCGGCGACCACCTGGCTGACCGGCAAGCACACCATCTTCGGCCGGGTGGCGGACGAGGCGAGCCGCGCCGTCGTCGACGTGATCGCCGCCGTCCCCACCGGTGCCAACGACCGGCCGGTGCAGGACGTGACGATCACCTCGGTGACAGTCGAGGAGTGAGCGCCTCCCTCCCCGGCCCCGGCGCCGGCGCCGGCCCAGGCGCCGGCCCGCCGGTGTGCCCCCGGCACCCGGACCGGGTGTCGTACGTGCGGTGCCAACGCTGCGACCGGCCAACCTGTCCTGAATGTCAGCGGCCGGCGCCGGTCGGCATCCACTGCGTCGACTGCGTGCGTGCCGCAAACCGGGCCGCCCGGCAGCCGAAGACCGCGTTCGGTGCGCCGCTCCGTGGCGGCGAGCCGGTGGTCACGATCACGCTGATCGCGGTGACCGTGCTCAGCTACCTGCTGCAGTTGTCCGTCGGTGACCGCTGGACGGGTGCCATCCAGTTCTCGCCCGCTTCCGGCGAGGCGGAGCCGTGGCGCTTCCTGACGGTGGCGTTCGCCCACTACCCGTACGGCACCTTCGGCATCACGCACATCCTGTTCAACATGTACGCGGTGTGGCTGCTGGGGCGCGAGCTCGAGCACGCGCTGGGCCGGGCGCGCTACATCGCGCTGTACCTGGTCTCCGCCTTCGGTGGGAGCGCGATGGTGCTGCTCTTCGCGTCCCCCGTGACGGGTGACTGGATTCAGCCCGTGGTGGGGGCGTCGGGCGCGGTGTTCGGGTTGTTCGGGGCGATCGCCGTGGTCCTGCGTCGGATGGGACGCAGCGCACGGCCGATCATCGTCGTGGTCGCGCTCAACGCAGTGATCGGGTTCCTCGTCCCCGGCGTCGCGTGGCAGGGGCACCTCGGTGGCCTGCTCACCGGGATGGTCCTCGGCGTGGGCTTCGCCTACGCGCCGAAGGCCCGACGTCGTGAGGTCGCGATCGCCGTGACCGTGGGGACGGCCGTCGTCTTGATCGTGCTGGCGCTGGTCAAGTACGCCGGCGTGACCGCCGCGTTCGGATGATGATCCACAGGGTTACTCACACCTGTGGAACTACACTGGTGTGGTTATCCACAGAGATGTCCACTCCTGGGGACAGAGCGGTGCTCCGACCTATCCGGGAAGGCGCGGGCCGCCCCCTGGGCAGGCGGGTGGAGGTCGGCCCGGCGGATCACTGCCAGCGCAGCGTGAGGGCGAACCCTGTGATCATCAGGATGAAGCCGACCAGCAGGTTCCCGTTGCCGATCCCGGGGATCGGGTAGTCGGTCTCGGTGAGGTAGGTCGTGACGACCCAGCCGAGCCCACCGACCATCAACGTCACCATCGTCGGCACCAGCCACGGAGGGTTGATCTTGGGCTTTCCGGCGGCCGGTGGGGGCGTGTACTGGGTCTTCTTGCGAGACTTCGACTCGGGCACGGTTGTCTCCTGTGCGTGGCGGGTGTCCGGGCGTGGCATCAATCGGCCCTGGTCCTCGTCTAGCGTAGTGGCCACGACGGCGGGTCCCGGTCAGCCCGGCGTCCACCGCTTGCCGTCGGCCCGGAGGGAGGTGCCCGATGCCTGACTTGGGCATGACTTCCCCGGAGGCGCGCGATGGCGCGCCCCCCGACATCGCAGGGACCATCGGCACCACCCGACGTCGACCCCCTGGCCGGAGCGGCTGGGGCACCTTCGGCCTCGTCGGGGTCCTTGCGCTTGCCGGCGTGCTGTTCACCGCCAACGCGCGGATCGCCGGCGGCGTCGACGGCCGCCAGCCGCAGGACTTCGCCCACCTCGTCCAGGCCGAGTCCGACCGGGTCGGCGAGCTGCAGGTGCAGGTCGACCAGCTGCAGGGCGAGGTGGACCGTCTCACGGACGCCGGGACCGGCCAGATGCCCGGCCAGGACACCGAGCAGCGCGAGCTGACCGCCTTCGCGGCCGGCCGCGTCGGGGCGACCGGGCCGGGCCTGGTGGTCCGCCTCTGGGACGCCCCGGACAACGTCCCGCGTCCGGACTGGGTGACCAACGACTACCTGGTGGTCCACCAGCAGGACCTGCAGGCCGTGATCAACAGCCTCTGGGCCGGTGGGGCTGAGGTCATGACGCTGCAGGACCAGCGCGTGATCTCCACCTCCGCGTTCCGGTGCGTCGGCAACGTGCTCCGGCTGCAGGGGCAGCTCTACTCCCCGCCGTACGAGGTCCGGGCGATCGGGGACCCCGACGCGCTGCTCGACGCCCTGAACGCGTCCCCGGAGATCCTGGAGTACCTGGACTACGTCGACGCGATCGGCCTCGGCTGGTCGGTGGAGAAGAAGACCGACCTGGACCTGCCGCCGTTCACCGGCAACACCGAGCTCCGGTACGCCGCTGTGCCCGAGGGCCAGAACCCATGACCGTCGGCCAAGACGCTGAGCGCCTCGCACCCGCGCATCGGAGGTCGGCCGAGCCGGGGGCACCCGCGCACCGGGCGTCGTCGGTCATCGCCGCCGTCGTCGGGCTGGTCGGCGAGCTGCTGATCACTCTGGGGGTGCTGCTGGGGCTGTTCGTCGTCTGGCAGCTGTGGTGGACCGACGTCGCCGCGAACCGTCAGCAGACGGAGGTCGTGGCCGACCTGGGCTGGGCCGTGAGCCCGGACCGGCCGGCGCCTTCCCCGGAGCCGTCGGCGCCCGAGCCGGTACACCGCACCGACCCCGCCCCGGTGATGGCCGAGCCGGCGCACGCGACCACGTTCGCCACGCTGCACGTCCCGCGCTGGGGCGCCGACTACCTGCGTCCGATCTCCCAGGGCACCACCCGGCGGGACGTGCTGGACGTCCTGGGCCTGGGGCACTACGAGGGCACCGCCATGCCGGGCGCGATCGGCAACTTCGCCGTCGCCGGGCACCGCACCACCTACGGCAAGCCGCTGAACCGGATCGAGGAGCTGGTGGTCGGCGACCCGCTCGTGGTCCAGACCGAGCAGGCCTGGTACGTCTACCGGGTCACCGAGACGCTCACGGTCGGCCCGCGTCAGGTGGAGGTCATCCTGCCGGTGCCGTCCCAGCCGGAGGTCGCTCCGACCCAGGCGGTGATGACCCTGACCACCTGCCACCCGATGTACTCGGCCGGGCAGAGGTACATCGTGCACGCGGTGCTGGACTACTGGATGCCGACGGCGGACGGCGTGCCGCCGGAGATCACGGGAGGCGCCTGATGTACGGCTCGCTCTGGCGTCATCTCCCGGGCCCGGTGTGGGTGCGGGTGGGAATCCTGGTCGTGGTGGCGGCGGCTGTCGTGGCAGTCTGCTTCCTCTGGGTGTTCCCGGAGATCGCCCCGCTCATACCCTTCAACGACATCACGGTGGACTAGATGACCCGCATCCTCGTCGTCGACAACTACGACTCGTTCGTCTACACGATCGTCGGCTACCTCGACCAGCTCGGGGCGGCCACGGTCGTGGTGCGCAACGACGCCGTGCCGGGAGTTGCCGAGCGGGCGGGGTACGACGGCGTGCTGATCTCCCCCGGGCCCGGGACGCCGCGTTCGGCCGGGCAGAGCCTCCAGGTGATCCGGGACTGCGCCGACGCGGGGCAGCCGATGCTCGGGGTGTGCCTGGGGCACCAGGCGCTCGGCGAGGCCTTCGGCGCGACGGTCACCCACGCGCCGGAACTGATGCACGGCAAGACCAGCCAGGTGGTGCACGACGGCGCCGGCGTCCTTGCGGGACTGCCGACGCCGTTCACGGCCACCCGCTACCACTCGCTCGCCGTGCTGGACGGCACCGTGCCGGACGAGCTGGTGGTCACCGCACGCGTCGAGGTGGGAGCCGGTGGAGGGCCAGGCGTGATCATGGGCCTGCAGCACCGCGAGCTGCCGCTGCACGGGGTGCAGTTCCACCCGGAGTCGGTGCTCAGCGAGGGCGGTCACCGGCTGCTGGCCAACTGGCTCGAGATGTGCGGGCTCGACGGCGCCGTGCAGCGTTCCGCGGGCATGGCGCCGCTGGTGCGCGGGACCGCGCACGCCTGAGCCGGCGCATCACGCCTGAACAGGCGGGGCGCGCCTGAGCCGGTGGCTCCCAGGCTCCGATCCTGAGCGCAGCTCGTCAGGGAACAGGCGTGGCGATGACAGTGACCGGGCCGGGGACCTCCACCTCAGTCCCCTTGTCGGGGGTGGAGCTCGCGACGATGGCCGTGACGCGCTCCGCTTCGGGTACGGGGGTCCCGTCGGTGTACTCGCAGGTGCCGTTCAGACCCCAACTGCCGAGCTCGGTCAGCGCCTCCGCGCACGTCATGTCCTTGAGGTTCGGGACACGAACGATCTCGGGTGCCGGCTCGGTGGCGATGACGATCTCCACGGAGGTGCCCTGCGCCACCAGGCCCGGTGCGGGGTTCTGCCGGATCACGGTGCCCGCGGGCTGGTCGGACTCCTCATTGGTGATCGTGCTGGGCAGCCGCAGTGGTGTGAGCGCGTCCAGCGCAGCCTGCTGGGTCATCGTGACCAGGCTGGGCAGCTCCACCAGGCCGGTGGAGGTGAAGACGGTGATCGGGTCGTCCGGGGACACCAGGGTGCCCGCGACCGGGTCGGTGTCGATCACGTTGCCCTCGACGACCTCCGGGTCGTTCTTGGTCCGCCAGATGATGCTCTCCACATTGAAGCCGGCGGTCTGGAGGGTGTCCTTGGCCTGCTGCTGGGTGAAGTTCTTCAGCCCACCGGGCACCTCGATGGCATCCGGTCCGGTGGAGATCCAGACATCGACCTCGGAGCGGGCCTCGACGGGGGTGCCCTCCTCCGGGTTCGTCCGGGTGACCTGGCCCTTGTCGAACTCGGTGCTCGGCTCCTGCTGCCGCACGAACTTCAGATCGAGGTCCTCTATCGCCGCGCGAGCGTCCTCCTCGGTCTGGCCGACAACGTCGGGCACGTTGACCGTCGTCGGTGTGACCGGTCCGGCCGGGTCGCCCTTGGTGAGCAGCAGGAAGATCCCGATGATGGCGGCCGCGGCGATGGCGATCAGCAGCCACATCAGCCATGGCCGGCCCCGGTCCTCGTCGTCGTCGCGACGGTACGGACCGCCGGCGCCTGGCCCGGAAACCGTGCGGGAACCGTCGTCGAGGCCGAGGGGTGCCCAGTCCGCAGGTGCGGCCGGCGGGACGGCCTGGGCAGGTGCCGTGCCCGCGCCGATCACCTGCGTCGCGGCAGCGGGCGACTCGGCGAATCGGTTGGCCGCGGCGGCGGCACCGGCGCCGGCCGCGGCAGCACCGAGGAAGCCGACGGCGGGCGCACTGACCTGCCCGCCGCGCTGGGCGACCTCGAGGTCGGAGCGGAAGTCCGCCGCCGAGGCGTACCGCTGCTCGCGGTCCTTGGCGAGGGCCTTCATGGTGATCCGGTCGAGGGACTCCGGGACGTCGGACGCGAAGGTGCTCGGCGGCTGCGCCGTCTCGCGGGCGTGCTGGTAGGCGACGGCAACGGGCGAGTCACCGATGAACGGCGGGCGCCCGGTGAGCAGCTCGAACAGCAGGCAGCCGGTGGAGTACAGGTCGGAGCGGGTGTCGACCTGCTCGCCGCGGGCCTGCTCCGGCGACAGGTACTGCGCGGTGCCGATGACCGCCTGGGTCTGGGTCATGGTGCCGGCGGCGTCGGCCATGGCCCGCGCGATGCCGAAGTCCATCACCTTGACCGCACCCGTCGGCGTGAGCATGACGTTGGCCGGCTTGATGTCCCGGTGCACGATCCCGGCATGGTGGGAGTACTCCAGCGCCGAGAGCACCCCAGAGGTGATCTCGATCGCCTCCTCGATGGGCACAGCGGCGCCGTCGCGCAGGATGTCCCGCACGGTGTGGCCCTCGACGTACTCCATGACGATGAACGGCACGTGCGCGACGGTCCCGCTGGGCTCGACGGAGACGTCCTCGCCGGTGTCGTAGACGGCGACGATCGCGGGGTGGTTCAGCGAGGCGGCCGCCTGGGCCTCGCGGCGGAACCGGGCCTGGAACGAGGGGTCGCGGGCCAGGTCGGAGCGCAGGATCTTGATCGCAACGGTGCGGCCGAGGCGGGTGTCATGGCCGATGTGGACCTCGGCCATGCCGCCGCGTCCGATGAGCTCGCCGACCTCGTAGCGGCCGCCGAGAATCCGGGGTGCGTCGTCCACCACTAGGTGTCCCTCGCTGTCGTCGTAAGCCCGAAGTAGCCGGGGCTAGGGTCGATGATCCCACGCGTGCACTCCGCGCCGGTGCAGGCTGCGGTCACGATCTGGGAACCTGCGTCTTCCGAGGTGGGGGCGGCCCGGGACGGACCCCTGAGTGTATTCATCACAGCCGCGCCGAGCAGGGCGAAGAGGATCATCAGGATCAGCACCACGAGCGGCCAGGACAGCCGACCCCAGCGCTTGCCGGTGGCGGTCCCGATCGGCCACGGTACCGGCCGGTTGACGCCTTCCCGGACGAACCCGAGCCACCGGAGCATCGCCCCACCGGTCCGGTGCCAGACGTCGGACGCCGACCTGCGTCGCGTCTCGGTGGACGTGCCAGCCCGGACACCCTCCGTTGCCTCGGCGGCAGTCGCGTCGATCCCGTCCGACGCCGCGGCCTCGCGAGTCGGCGGTGTGTAGGCGGGAGCGCCCGACACCGGGGTGGCGACGGTCTCGTCGCGCCCGGGGACCAGCCTGGCGAGCTGCCCGGTGGGCCGCGGCGGCGGCGGCCTCATCGTCGGGAAGGTGCCGAGCTGCAGCCCACCGGCGGTCACTGCGTCGACCACGTCCACCGGCCGGGCGTGCCGGCCCAGCTCGGACGGCACCCCGCGGGACGGCGTCCGGTCGGCCATCTCGTCCAGGATCCGAGCGAGCGAGGCCGCCGACCGTGGCCGCTCCTCCGGGTCCTTCGAGAGCATCTTCATCACCAGCGCCGACAGCTCGGGGTCGATCTCGGCCGGCATCGGCGGCACGGGGGTGTTCACGTGCGCCACCGCGATGTCCACCGCTGTCGGCCCGGTGAACGGCCGGTTCCCGACCAGCGACTCGTAGGCGACGATGCCAAGGGAGTAGATGTCCGACGCCGGGGTCGCCGCCTTGCCGATCGCCTGCTCGGGCGACAGGTACTGCGCGGTGCCCATCACCATCCCGGAGTCGGTCATCGGTATCTGGTTGATCGCGGTGGAGATGCCGAAGTCGGTGATCTTCACCCGGCCGGACCGCTCCAGCAGGATGTTCCCGGGCTTGACGTCCCGGTGCACGACGCCGGCCACGTGCGCCGCGTGCAGGGCGCGCGCGGTCTCCGCGAGGATCGGCAGCAGCCGCCGGGTGGGCAGCACGGGCTCGCGATCCAGCAGGTCGGCGAGCGGTTCGCCAAGGATCAGCTCCATCACCAGGAAGCCGGACCCCTCCTGCTCGCCGTAGTCGTAGAGCTGGGCGATGTTCGGATGGGACAGCTGGGCGGAGTTGCGGGCCTCGGTCCGGAATCGCTCGAGGAACCCCTCGTCGCCGGCGAACTCCTCGCGCAGCACCTTCACCGCGACGTCGCGGGCGAGCGACTCGTCGTGCGCCACCCAGACCTCGCCCATGCCGCCGACGGCGATCCGCGACACCAGTCGGTACCGGTCGCCAAGGGCAACGCCTTCCGCCGGCTTCATCGCGTCACCCCCCGGACGCCAACGCACGTCCCGGTCATCGCAGCGCCGCCTCGATGACCGCCCGGGCGATCGGTGCGGCCACTGCCCCGCCGGTCGCCTCGTTGCCCATGCTCCCGCCGTTCTCGACGATCACCGCGACAGCCACGCGGGGGGCGTCGGCCGGTGCGAACGCGGTGAACCACGCGTGCGGGGCGGCGTCCTCGGAGGTCTGGGCGGTACCCGTCTTGCCGGCCACCTGGATCCCGGCGATCTGGGCCGCCCGACCCGTGCCGTTGGCCACGACACCGACCATCATGTCCCGCAGGGCGGCGGCCGTGCCTGCCGACACAGCCCGGCGGAGCTCGGTCGGCTCGGTCTGGTCGACGACCGTCAGGTCGCTGCTGCGGACCGCCTGCACCAGGTACGGCCGCAGGGGCACACCACCGTTGGCGATCGCAGCCGACACCATGGCCATCTGCAACGGGGTCACGCGCACCTCGAACTGCCCGATCGCCGAGAGAGCCGTCTGCGGCGCGTCGGGGTCGGCGGGGAAGTGGCTCTCCGTCACCTTCATCGGCACGTTCAGTGGTGTGTCGAAGCCGAAGGCCTCGGCCTGCGCACGCAGGGCGTCGGCGCCGAGGTCCATGCCGAGCTGGGCGAAGGCGGTGTTGCACGAGATCCGCAGCGCGTCGCGCAGCACGATCGCGCCGGTGCCGCTGCACGCCGCCCCGCCGAAGTTGTGCAGCGTCGCGCTGGTCAGCGGCAGGTCCAGCTCGGTGGGCGCGACCAGCGGGGTGTCCGGCGTCATGCCCGACTCGAGCGCCGCCGCCGCGGTGATCAGCTTGAAGGTCGACCCCGGCGGGTAGGTGTTGCCGCCGAGGGCCCGGTTGTCCATCGGGCGGCTCGGGTCCGCCTGCAGGGCGGTCCACGCCTGCGTGACCGCTGCGAGGTCGTGCCCGGCCAGCGCGTTCGGGTCGTAGCTGGGCTTGGAGACCATGGCAAGGATCGCGCCGGTCTGGGTGTCAAGGGCGACGACAGCACCACGCTGGTCACCGAGCGCGTCCCAGGCGGTCTGCTGCAGCACCGGGTCGATGGTCAGCTCCACCGAGGCGCCCTGCGGCTGGCGACCGGTCACCAGGTCCTGCAGCCGTTCGTAGAACAGGGAGTCGGCCGAGCCGTTCAGCTCGGTGTTCAGCCACTCCTCGATGCCCTTGCGCTGGTAGACCACGGAGTAGTAGCCGGTAACGGGCGCGTACAGCGGGCCGTTGGCGTACGAGCGCTGGAAGCCGTACGGGTCGTCCACCGCAACCGAGGACGCGATCGTCTCCCCGCCCACCACGATCGGACCGCGCGGCTTGCCGAACTCGCGGTACTGGGTGCGCACGTTGCGCTGGTCGGCGTTGAGGCTCGGTGCATCGACGAACTGGACCCAGGTGACCCCGCCCATCAGGACGAAGAACATCAGGATGACGACTGTGGCGAGCCGGCGCAGGGGGGTGTTCATCTGCGCCCCCTGCCTGGGCGCGGGTCCCCGCCGGTGCGCAGGTCGATGACCTCCGTCGCGTGGTCCGAGCCGGCCGGCAGCGCGGGTCGGTCCTCCTCGTCCAGGGCCCCGTCGTCGTCAACGGTGGAGGGCGGTGGCGCCGGCCGGCGGGCGCTGTCGGAGATCCGCAGCAGCAGGGCCGCGATCACCCAGTTGGCCAGCAGCGACGAGCCGCCGTAGGCCAGGAACGGCATGGTCAGCCCGGTGAGCGGGATGATCCGGGTGACCCCGCCCACCACGACGAAGCACTGGAAGGCGACCACGAAGGACATCCCGCCGGCGAACAGCTTGCCGAACCCGTCGCGGACGCCGATGGCGGTGCGCAGGCCGCGCTGGGCGAGCACCAGGTAGAGCACCAGGATCGCGAGCAGCCCGGTCAGGCCCAGCTCCTCACCCAGGGACGCGACGATGAAGTCCGACTCTGCGTACGGCACGAGGTCGGGTCGGCCCTGGCCCCAGCCGGTGCCGAACAACCCACCGCTGGCCATGCCGAACAACCCGCGGACCAGCTGCCCGGAGCCCGGGTCGGCGTAGAAGAAGTCGTTGTCGAGCGCGTGCAGCCACACGTCGAACCGGGCGCCGACGTGCGGGAACACCCGCGCGGCCAGGGCGGCACCGCCGATGAACAGCCCCGCGCCGATGATCACCCAACTGAGCCGCTCGGTCGCCAGGTAGAGCATCCCCACGAACAGACCGAAGAACAGCAGGGAGGTGCCGAGGTCGCGCTGCAGGACCAGGACGCCGAGGGAGGCCAGCCAGGCGAGCAGGATCGGGCCCAGGTCGCGGGGCCGCGGCAGCTGCAGGCCCAGCACGTTGGGTCCCGCCAGGGCGAGGGTGTCGCGCGTGGTGACCAGGTACCCGGCGAAGAAGATCGCGAGTGCGATCTTCGCCAGCTCGGCCGGCTGGAAGGACGCCGGGCCGACCCGGATCCAGATCTGCGCGCCGTTGATCGTCCGGCCGACCACCGGGGCCAGCGGCAGGACGAGCAGCACCAGCCCGGCGACCATCGCGGTGTAGGTGTAGCGCCGGAGCGTGCGGTGGTCGCGCAGCACCACGACGACGACGACGGCGAGCACCACCGCGATGGCGGTCCAGGCCAGCTGGCGCTCGGCGAAGCCCGCGTACTTGCCCCGCGCCGCGTAGGCGAAGTCGATCCGGTAGATCATTGCCAGGCCGATGCCGTTCAGCGCCACAACCGTTGGCAGGATCACCGGGTCGGCGTACGGCGCCCGCCAGCGCAGCACCAGGTGCATGCCGACGCTCAGGGCGACCAGCCCGGAGGCGTACCCCAGGATGTCGACCGGCAGGCTGGCTGTGGTGGCCAGGCCGACCAGCGCGTACGCGCCGACGCCCAGACAGAGTGCGACGGCGAGCAGGACCAGCTCGAGCGACCGGCCGGGGCGCACCCGTTGCGGGGTGATCGTCGCCATCAGCGCATCCCCCGCCGCGAGATCGGCGTCGTGACTGAGATCACGACCCGTTCGCCTGGTCCTCCAGGTCCGCCACGCGCCGGCGCGCATCGGCCAGGTCGTTCGCGGGGATGGTCGCGGCCAGGCGGTCCTGGAAGTACCCGGGCAGGTTGGCGACCTCGGTGCGGCTGGTCTCGACCGGCTCGGACAGGGAGATCGGGCCGACGGTCTGCGGGATCCCGCGGAAGACGGCGATCCGGCCGTTGTCGACGCCGACGTAGTACTGATCCTGGGTCCACCGGTAGCCCAGCCAGCCGGCGACGGCCACAGCAGCCAGGACGACGACGGCCACCAGGGCGAGGAGCACCCGGCGCCAGACGCTGCGGGTGGGGACGATGTCGTCCTCGGCGAACGAGGTGGGCGGCGGGGGCGTGGTCGAGGCGTTGTGGGCCCGAGTGGCCGCGGAGTGCTCGGCGGCGCGGGCGGCGGCTCCCTTGCCGCCCCGGCTGGGCCGGTTGCGGTCCTGGGCCGCGGCGCCCACCACGTGTGACGTGGTCTCCGGGGCTGCGCCGTCCGGCAGGTTGTCCACCTCGACGACGTCGCCGACTACGACTGTGATGTTGTCGGGGGCACCGCCGCGCAGGGCCAGGTCGACCAGCTTCTCCGCGCACGCGCCCGCGTCGCCGACGTCGCGCAGGGCGTCCGCCATGGTGTCGTGGCTGACCACGCCGGACAGCCCGTCCGAGCAGAGCATCCACCGGTCGCCCGCGCGGGCCTCGCGCACCGACAGGTCCGGGACGATCTCCATGTCGAAGTCGCCCAGCACGCGCAGCAGCACGGACCGCTGGGGGTGGTGCTCGGCCTCCTCCGGCGTGAGCTTGCCGGTGTTGACCAGGTGCTGCACGAACGAGTGGTCCGTGGTGACCTGGGTCAGCTCGCCCTCGCGCAGCAGGTAGGCCCGGGAGTCGCCGATGTGGGCCATCGCCAGCTTGTTGCCTGAGCGGAGCAGGGCGGTGACGGTGGTGCCGAGGCCGGCCAGCGCAGGGTTGTCCCCGGCGAGCGCGAGCAGCTCCTCGTGGGCCCCGTTCAGCGCGGTGGCCAGCTCCTCGAGGGCGTCGTCCGGGCCGTGCGCCTCGTCGTCAAGAGGTGCCAGGTGTGCCACCGCGACGGAGGAGGCGATGTCACCGCCGGCGTGCCCGCCCATCCCGTCCGCGACCACCAGCAGGTGCGGGCCGGCGTAGGCGGAGTCCTGGTTGTTGGACCGGACAAGGCCGACGTCGGAGCGGGCCGCGTAGCGCAGCGCGATGGTCACCTTCGGCCCGCCTTATCTCTGCAGCTCGAGAGTGGACTGGCCGACCTTGATCTGGCTCCCGACGCCGACCCGAGTGGGCTCGGTGATCCGGTTCCGGTCGACGAACGTGCCGTTGGTCGAGCCGAGGTCCTCGACGTACCAGCGCCCCTCCTCGGGGAAGATCCGCGCGTGCCGGGAGGAGGAGTAGTCGTCGTCGAGCACGAGTGTGCAGGAGGCCGCGCGACCCATCAGCACCGCCGAGCTGGTCAAGGGGAGGCTCGTCCCGCGCAGCGGGCCCGCCGTGACGACGAGCCGCTTCGGGACCACCTCGCGGCGCGGGAACGGAGCGGAGCGTCCGTCGGCAGCGGGTACCGGTGGGGCTGCGGCCGCCGGCCGGGGTGCGGGCTGCGGGGTGCGGCGCATCCGCCGGCTGGTGATCTGGGTCCCGTACAGGTCGCGGCGGAGCACGGAGATCGCCGCCATGACGAACAACCAGAGCAGAACCAGGTAGCCCAGCCGAAGCAGGGTAATCGTGAGCTCACTCATCCGGGCTGCTCACCCGTCCTCTTCGCCGTCGCCGGTCCAGAACAGGATCCGGGTCCGACCGATGGTGACGGTGTTGCCGTCCACCAGGGTGGCGGCGGGCACCAGGTGCCCTTCGACGTAGGTGCCGTTGGTCGAGCCCAGGTCGGTGGCGACGACCGCCTCCGGGGTCACCCGGATCTCCAGGTGCCGGCGGGAGACGCCGGGGTCGTCGACGATGATGTCGGCCTCGCTGCCCCGGCCGATCACCGTGACGGGACCGGTGAGCAGGTAGCGCTGGCCGTCGATGTCCACCAGGGGGTGCCGCTGGCTGGCGGCGACGGTGGTCGCGGGTGCGACGGCACCGCGGACGGTGGCGCTGCAGACCAGGAACCGGCCGACCTCCAGCTCGGCGTCCTCCACGAACGCGACAGTCACGGGGCCGAGGAACGCGTACCGCTGGCTGGTGGCGTGGTCGGTGACGTTGGCGGCCAGCTCGTCCGCGAGCGGCTCGGCACCCCAGTCGACCACCTGGGCGTGGTCGCCCGGGGACAGCTCGATGGTGAACTGGTTGGGGACCACCGTGCGGTCGCGCCCGACGACGGCGGCACGGTCGTCCACCTCGCGCCGCAGGGCGCTGGCGAGCTCGACTGGCTTGACCTCGCTGCGGAAGGCCTTGGCGAACGCGGTCGAGACCACGCGTTCGACGCCCTTCTCGAACTTGTCGAGAACTCCCATGCCACCTTCTCCCGGCAGTGCGGCGGGCGGGGGCCCGCAGACATCGTCGCGCCTGGTGGTGCCTCTTCGGTGCCCCTCGGGGCAGGGGTTCGCGGCGAAAGGGACGCGGACCATAGGGGGACCCCCAGGGGTCCGGTTCCTGATCGTACTTGCCGAGAGGCTTCCGAGCCGTGCACACCGGGGGTGGGGTCTCGGCGCGGGTGATCCGGCCGCCGCACGCGGGTGATGCAGGCGCTGTAGCGGTAGCGTCCGGGGCGACCCCCCGGCCTCTGCCGGCCGGGCGCCGTCGTGCTAGCCTGCTGCGGCGCGCGCGAGTGGCGAAATGGCAGACGCGCACGGTTCAGGTCCGTGTGCCCGAAAGGGCGTGGGGGTTCAAGTCCCCCCTCGCGCACTGGTGGAGCCCCTGGTCGGGATACCGGCCGGGGGCTCGGCTGTTTCCAGGGGCGTCGTCGGGCGCGGGCCGGGCGCCAGCTCCCGGCTGCAGGCCGGCTTCATCACCGTCAACCAGCCGGCCGGCTCGTCGCGGCGGACCTCGCGCGTTCAGCGTGACGTTTCGCTCGGATATGTCCGGCGGACGCTCAGATCCGAGCGAAACGTGGGGGTGGGCAGGGCTCAGTGCCGCCGGCCGACCGCCCTCGCCGTCAGTCCGGCCCCCAGCAGCGCCCACACCCCGACCATCAGGAACGGCCCGCCGACGTCGGTCACCAGACCCTCGGTCAGACCGGCCCGGATCACCTGCGCCATCGGGTAGAACGGCAGCACCTCGTGGATCCGCATCATGACGGTCGGCAAGTTGCTCGCCGGGTACACGATCGGCGTGAACAGGAGCACCAGGAACACCAGCGCGTTGGTGATCAGGTTCACCACCAGTGGGTTCGTGACGAGCAGCGCCATCCCATAGCCGACGGACACGCACATGACGGTCGAGAGCAGCACGGCGGGCACCAGGATCGGCGACAGGCTCAGGTCCACCCCGTAGCGCCACATCCCGACGAGCAGGGCCAGGACCGTGCCGGGCAGGGCGAGCGCCGCGTTGACCACGAACGACGCGGACACCTGCGCGCTGCGCGGCACGGGAAGCGACCAGATGAAGTCGAACGTGCCCGCCATCCGCTGGTTCACGACCGAGTTCGGCACCAGGACGAAGCCCATCGGGATGAGGGCCAGCGTAGGCACGCCCGTGGTGATGAGCAGCGCCGTCGTCTCGTCGACCGTCGGGTAGAAGAACCCGTACATGATCGCCATGCCGACGCCCATCATGATCTGCACGATGAAGACCAGCGCGGCCCACGGCCGGATGGTGGCCCACTCGAACCGCATCATGTCCACGAAGCCGTGCACCCACGCGGCCGGGCCGCGGCGCAGCTCGGCACCCAGCGGCACGACGACGTCGACGGTCACGGCGTTCATCGCCGCCTCCCCAGCGCTCGCACGGCCAACCAGCCACAGGCCACGCCCCACACGGTGACCACGAGGTAGGCCCGCCCGGCGTCGGTGATCAGCCCGTCGGTGAGCGTGTCGCGCATGATCGTTGCCATCGGCCCCAGCGGCAGCCACTCGTTGACGGACGCGAGCCAGCCCGGCATCTGCTCGGCCGGGAACAGGATGGGCGCGAAGCCCATCGCCACGAAGACGAGCGCCTGGGTGATGAGCTGCGTCGTCATCGGCTTGGTGATCGCGTGGGCGAGGGCGTAGCCGATCATCGTCCCGGTGAACACGATCAACAGGGTCACCGGGACCACCAGCGGCGAGATCGCGAACGGCGGGTGGTAGCGGAGCTCGGCGGCGACGAGCGTGATCACCATGCCGGGCAGCCCGCCGACGAGCGTCACCACGTACCAGGCGGCGGCGGCCGCCGTCAGGGGCACCGGCAGGGCCTGCAGGAAGTCGTACCCGCCCTGCTCCTTGACCCCGGCGACCAGCTGCGGGCCGAGCAGCATGCCCAGCAGGATCAGGTTGAGCACCGGCACCCCGGTGGACACCCACAGGGCCGCCGCCGGCGGGATCTCGTCGAAGAAGAGCGCGAAACCCAGCACGTAGCCGACGCCGATCAGCGCCTGGATCATCACCAGGAGCATCAGCCACATGCGCAGGCTGGACAGGTGCCAGCGGAGCATCCAGGTAAAGCCGGTCCACCAGTACCCGGCTCCGGACCGGAGGGTCGTCGCGGGCGCCCAGGCAGGCGCGTCGAGAGTCGCGATCACGTCATGCCTCGTCGTCGTCGGAGACGTGGCCGGTGAGCCGGATGTACGCGTCCTCGAGCGTGGAGGCGCCGAGCGCGTACTCCTCGGCGATGCCGGCGTCGACCAGGCCCTGCGCCCAGGTGATGCCGTGCCCGGCGTGGGCCTCGTCCAGGGCGGTGACCAGGGAGTTCCCGACGCGGACCGCGGAGCTCAGCCAAGGTGGGGTCGCGGGGGTGTCGCTGCCCGGCACGAGCATCAGCTGCAGGCGCAGGCGCCCGCGGTCCTCCGCCTTGAGGGACGACGGCGTGCCCTCGGCGACGATCCGGCCGTCGAGCACGACGGCGAGGCGGTCGACCGCCTTCTCCGCCTCGAGCACGTTGTGGGTGACCAGCATCACCGCGCAGCCCTGCTCGGACAGGGCGCGCACCTGACGCCACAGCAGGCGGCGGCGGAGCGGGTCGATGTCGTTGGTGGGCTCGTCGAGGATCACCAGGCGGCCCGGCACGACGACGGCCATCGCGAAGCCGACCAGTCGCCGTACACCGCCGGAGAGCTTGAGGCCCATCGCGGTGCGCCACTCCTCGACACCGAGGGCGTCGATGAGGGCGTCCGTGCGGGCCCGGACGGTGGCGCGGTCGCCGCCGCGGATCCGGCCGGTCAGCTCGATCGCCTCGCTCGCGCGGAACGCGTCGATCGGCATCTGCGCCTGCGGCAGGTAGGAGCACAGCTGGCGGGCGATCTCGGGGTGCGCGACGAGGTCGTGCGGGCCGATCGCGAGCGTGCCGGACGTCGGGGCGAGCAGTCCGATCACCTGCTTGACCAGGGTGGACTTGCCGGCGCCGTTCGGGCCGAGCAGGCCGTAGACCTCGCCCGGCTCGATCCGCAGGGTCAGGCCGTCGTTCGCCCGGACGCCGCCCTTGTAGACCTTGGTCACGTCCTCGGCGCGGAAGGACCAGTCGGTGGCGACGGCGACGGCGACGGGCACGGGTCCTCCAGGTGTCGTCAGGCGATCAGAAGTCGAGATATATCGCGACCGGCAGACACGTTATATCTCGATCACACCGCGAAGCAAGGGATCCGGACAAGCGTCTCGATCTCCGCCGGTGGGACCGGCCTGCACCCGGCCCGGGACGGCGCAGCGGTGGCGTGCAGAGGGCCGGGACCTCGCGGTCCCGGCCCTCTCGGGGTGCTACGACGTCGCTCGGGTCACCAGGTGGACTCGCCGCGGATCACCACGTCCGAGCCACCGTCGATGAACACGACCTGGCCGCACAGGTGGGTGTTCTCCACGCTGATCAACCAGGCGATCAGGGCGGCCGGACCCCCGGGGTCCATGAAGCCGTTGAGCGGCATGGGCACCAGCTCCCGGATGCCGGCCCGCTGCTCCTCGGTGGCGATCAGGTCCGCGACCATCGGCGTCTCGACCATTCCGGGTGCGATCGCATTCACCGGGATGCCGGCGCCGGCCCACGCGGGCGTCGCGGCGTTCCGGCGCAGCCAGCGGCACAGCGCCACCTTGCTGCTGGAGTAGATGACGTTCGCGTCGTCGCCGTCCGCCACGACGGCGGCCCGGGCGAGCGCCCCCGCCTCGTCGCCGGCCAGGCACAGGTCGACCAGCTCGGCGTCGACCGGGAACAGGCTCGCCATGGACGCGGTCGCGACGGCGCGCGGTGCCGCCGAGCCGGCCAGCAGCGGGCGGAGCCCCTCCAGCGTGGCGACCGCCCCGAAGTAGTTCACGCCGATGGTTGCCGGCGTGCTGTGCGCGAGCCCGGCGTTGGCCACGATCGCGTCGATCCGGCCGCCCGTGCGGGCGCGGACCTGGTCCACCAGCGCGGCGCGGCCCTCGGCGGTGGTGAGGTCGACGGTGATGTCCGCGTCGCGGATGTCCACCCCGATCACCCGGTCGCCGCGCGCCTCGAGCAGCGTCTTCGTTGCCTTGCCGATCCCGGATGCCGATCCTGTGACGACTACCGTGCGCATGGCTGCTCCTCCGCTGTGGTGATCTCCCTTCCTCAAGGCTACGGACAGCTCAGCGACCAGGGATCAGACCTTTGTCCCTGCATCGCAACCACGGCCTGCCGGGACAAATGCCAGACGCGGGACGGGGGCGTCGTCCCCCGCGGCCTGCCGTCAGGACGTCGGCTACCTCGTCGTCCCGCCCAGTCCGGCTGAGACCGTGGCCACCCGCACCGCCTCGGCCACCGTGGGCACGACCCGGGCATCGAAGACCGACGGCACGATGTGGTCAGCGGAGACCCCGTCCTCGGCGACGATGTCGGCGATCGCCCGGGCCGCAGCGATCTTCATCGACATGTCCACCGATCGCGCCCGGCTGTCGAGCAACCCGCGGAACAGGCCAGGGAACACCAGGACGTTGTTGATCTGGTTCGCGTAGTCGCTGCGGCCGGTGGCGGCCACCGCAACGTTGTCCGGCATCTCCTCGGGCATGATCTCCGGGGTCGGGTTGGCCATCGCGAAGACGATGGCGTCCTTGGCCATGGTGGCCATCCACTCCGGCTCGACCAGGCCAGGACCACTGAGCCCGACGAAGACGTCAGCACCTGGCAACGCGTCCTTGAGCTCGCCGCGCAGTCTCTCGAGGTTGGTCGTCTCGGCGATGGATCGCTTCTCGGAGTTCAGGTCCGTTCGGTGCGTGGAGATGACGCCGTGCCGGTCCACCCCGACGAAGTGCCGGACGCCGGCATGCTGCCAGAGCCGGACGCAGGCCACTCCGGCCGCGCCCATGCCGAGATAGACGACCTTGAGATCCTCCAGCCGCTTGCCGACCACCTCGACCGCGCCGTAGAGGGCGGCCAGTGTGACGATCGCGGTGGCGTGCTGATCATCGTGGACGACGGGGATGTCCAGCGCGTCCTGCAGTCGTCGCTCGACCTCGAAGCACTCCGGTGCCGCGACGTCCTCCAGATTGATGCCGCCGAATGCGGGTGCGATCGCCGTGCCCACCGCGACGAGCTCCTCGATGCCGGAGGTGCGCGCGCAGATGGGGTACGCGTCGACGCCGGCGAGCTGCTTGAACAGCATCGCCTTGCCCTCCATCACGGGCATGGCCGCCTCTGGACCGATGTTGCCGAGGCCGAGCACCGCGGTGCCGTCGGTCAGCACGGCAACGGAGTTCGACTTGCTGGTGTAGTCCCACACCAGATGGGGCTGCTCCGCGATCGCCGAGCACACCCGGGCGACGCCAGGGGTGTATGCCATCGACAGATCGTCACGAGTGAGCACGGGGAACTTCGGCGTCACCTCGATCTTCCCGCCGCGGTGCCGGTCGAAGACCCGGTCGGTGACCGACAACAGCTCAACGCCCGGGACCGACCGGGCCGCCTCGACGACGCCCTGGCCGTGCGTCTGCCCGCAGGTCTCCACCTGGATCTGCCGGATGATCGAGTCACCGTGGTGCTCGATGATGTCGATGTCGTCCACGAGCGCGCCAGCGGCGCCAAGAGCCGAGGTCAACCTCCCCAACGTGCCGGGGATGCGCTGCAGCGACACGCGCAGAGTCAGGGTGTTGCTGGCAGACGGACGGATTGCCGCCATGTGCTGAGACCTCTCCCACGTGGGGGATCGCTCGGTGCGAACTCGATCGCACGGCGCTCGGACACTGAGCCGAACCAGGTCGTGGCCGGACTGACGGTCGCTGCACCAGGAGCCGGGAGTACTCAGCCACCTGTGGGTCTCGTGGCGGCTGGCCCGGGGCCGGCGGAGGTGAACAACCTGCGCCGCAGCATAGGGCGCCGCTCGCGCGGATGTGAGCGGTACCGGACGAATGGGGCCGCGGGGCCGCTAGCGTCTGAGCCGTGATCACTGCCCGGCCCGCCGTTCACAGGAGATGCTGAGATGCCTGCGGTCGACGCCGTGCTCGACGTCCTCGCCGGGTCCCCCCTCCTGACGATCTTCCTGGTGGTGGCGCTGGGCACCGCCCTGGGTGCGGTGCCCTTCGGGCCGGTGCGGTTCGGTGCGGCCGGCGCGCTGTTCGTCGGGCTCGCGGTCGGCGCGCTGGACCCCCGGCTGGGTGAGCGCCTTGCCCTGGTGCAGACCCTTGGCCTGGCCCTGTTCGTCTACACCGTCGGCCTGGCAGCAGGCAGCACGTTCTTCCGTGACCTGCGCCGCCAGCTGCCGCTGATGACCGTCGGTGTGGCCGTGCTCGCGGTCGCGGCTGCGACAGCGGTCCTCCTCGGCGGCCTCGCAGGTCTGTCCGGTCCATTGCGGGCCGGCGCGTTCACCGGGGCCCTGACCTCCACGCCCGCCCTGGCCGCAGCGACGACGGCGTCCGGCAGCACCGAGCCGGCGATCGGCTACGCCCTGGGGTACCCACTGGGGGTGACCGTTGCGATCGTCGTCGTCGCGGTGGTCATCGGGCGGCGCTGGCCGTCCGGGCGGGACCCGGAACCGGCCGCGGGACTGGGGCTCGACGCCGTGACCGCCCGGGTGGACCGGCCCACCCTGCTCTCCGGCGTCCCCGGGTTCGCCGACGGGCAGGTGCGGATGTCCTACCTGTCCCGGGAGGGGCGCACCCGGGTGGTCGCGCCCGACGAGCAGCTGCAGCCAGGTGACCGGGTGGTCGTGGTCGGGCCGAGCGCGGCGGTGGCCGCCGCCGTCGGGCACCTCGGCACCCTGCTGACCGAGCACCTCGCCCACGACCGGACGTCGGTGGACCACCGGCGGTTCGTCGTCTCGGAGCCCGGCGTGGTCGGGCGCACCATTGCCGAGCTGGACATCCCCGGCCGCTTCGGCGGCGTGATCACCAGGGTGCGTCGCGGGGACCTGGACCTGCTCGCCCGCGACGAGCTCACCCTCGAGCTCGGCGACCGGGTGCTCGCCGTCGTGCCGCGCGAGGAGCTCGGTGCGGTGTCCGCCTTCCTCGGCGACTCCGAGCGCCGGGTCTCCGAGATCGACGCGCTGTCCGTGGGGATCGGCATGGCGCTCGGCCTGCTGCTCGGGCTGGTCACCATCCCGTTGCCGGGCGGCGCCGCCTTCGCGCTCGGCTCGGCCGCCGGCCCGCTGCTGGTCGGGATGGTGCTGGGCCGGATGGAACGCACCGGTCCGATGGTGTGGGGCCTGCCGCGCGCGGCGAACCTGACCATCCGCCAGCTCGGGCTGCTGTTCTTCCTCGCCGCGGTCGGGCTGGCCTCCGGTCAGGCGTTCGCGGCGCAGGCCTTCACCGACACGGGCGCGCGGGTGATCGCCGTGGTGGTGGCCGTGATCGGGTTCGCCTCGGTGCTGTTCATGCTGGGCGCGCGGTTGGTTGGCGTGAGTGCGCCACGGGCGGCCGGTGCGCTCGCGGGTCTGGTCGGCCAGCCGGCGGTCCTGGCCTACGCGGGCTCGCGGGTGACCGACGAACGGGTCGAGGCGGGGTACGCCGCACTGTTCGCGCTCGGGATCATCGTGAAGATCCTGGCGGTCCAGATCATCGTGGTGCTCTGACTCAGCCGGGCAGCTCGGCGTACCGCTGCGCGACGACTGCCGCGACGTCGTCGGCGAGGGGCACGAACTGGACCGTCTCGAGCCGCCGCTTCGACCCCGTGCCGACGCGGCGCCAGGTGCCCACCACCTGCCCGTCAACCAGCACGGTCGGGCGGAACACCCCGTTGCCGCCGGGCACGATCCGGTCGGCATGCTCCGGTGCGAGGGTCATCGAGCGGTCCCGGTAGCCGAGGATGATCTCGTCGAACCCCGGCAGCAGCAGGACGTCGCGCGCCGCCTTCCGGTGGGCGTCCAGGAGCGCGGGGGTCGCGGGGTCCAGCAGGTACGTGGTCCGGTCGACGGTCAGCTTCGCCAGCTGGTCGCGGACCGACTCGACACCGGCCCGCACATCGGCGGCCGCCAGGCCGGACCAGCGCGACAGGTCCGCGACGGTGGCCGGGCCGTGCCCGCGGAAGTAGCGCAGGGCGAGCTCGGCGAGGGACTCCGCACGGCTGAGCATCCGTGGCGTCGGCACCCACTCCGCGAGCAGGACGAACAGCTGGTCCGTGCCCCGGAGCGGGCCCAGGCAGAGCACACCCCGCTGCGCCAGCTCGACGATCAGGTGGTACCCCCGCCCGCCCGTCGGGGCCAGCCCCGCCTCGTCCCAGACGGCGAGCAGCTCGGCGCGCGTGCGCCCGCCGGTGCCCGCGAGGGCGGCGACGGCCAGCTCGTCGGCGCGCAGCACGTCGTCCTCGCTGAGACCGAGCTGCGGACGACGCTTGGCCGCGGCCGCCCGCGGCCGCGGGGTCATCAGCGGGAGCATCCAGGCCAGGTCCCGCGCCGGGACCGTGTGCAGGGTCCCGCGCATCGGCCAGGACCGGACGATCTCCCCGGCGTCGTAGGCGGCGACCACCTCGGACCGGTCGCGGCGCGCGGTACGCAGGGCGATCGAGGTGATCGCGCCGACGTCGTCCTGGGCCTGGACAGCGGTCAGCAGCCCGACGGCGGCGGCCGGGGAGTCCAGCGGCGGCCCGACGACGCGCTGGGCGGCCAGCCGGAGCAGGGCGATCTCGTGCGGCGTCGTCTCGCGCGGCGTGCTCACCCGGCCCAGTGAAGCAGCGCCCGCCGACACCTGGCGACCGACTCCCTGACGACGCCGTCCTCGTCGGCTTGGGCCGCGAGGGGCGTCGGATGGGGTGCTGACCGGGGCCAGATCCGTGTGCATTGGGCCGTGCGGGTGATTTGTCACACCGTGGGATCGCTCCCGCGGCTCTCCCGCCGGACTGGTGCTGTTACTGGTGGGTACGCTCTGTATGTCAGCGAAAAAGGCAAACCCGTCGCAAGGCGGGGACGCAAAGCCACGGGACCCTCGGGGTCAGCCGGGCTACCGAACGAAGGATGGCCCCCTCATGTACGAGCCGCCCAGCGTTGCACCCACCCCCAGCGGTCGCGACCTCCCCACGCCTTGGGAACTCCTGTCCGTCCTGGACCGCCTCATCGAGTTGACGGGCGAGGACGAGCCCCTGTTGTTCGTGCCCCGGCAGCGCCGCGCGTCGTAGGCGACCGGTGCCCGGCGTCCCGGTCCGCCGGCGCCGCGGTCACTGGTAGCTGACGAAGCTCGGGATCGGCTGCACCTGGTACGTCTGCGCGGGCGTGAGCATCGGCACGTCCTCGTCGATGAAGTTCTTCCAGCCCCACACCACACCGGGCGGCTCGCCGACGTGCAGGGCCTGCCAGGTCCCGTTCTTGCCACCCTGGTTGCCTTGGCCGTCGGCGTGGATGAGCACGGCCAGCTCCTCGTGCGTGGTGGTGACGTTCTCGCGGCCCTGGATCATCCGGAGCATGAACTGGTGCAGGACCAGCAGCTTCTGCGGAAGATAATTGGTCCGGGTCAGCTCGGCGAGGTAGTCCCCGACCGCGTTGACCTCGCTCACGTCGACCGAGCCGATCTGGACCAGGTGCACCTGGTTGGGGCCCAGGCGCCACTCGGGGTCCAGTGCCAGGCCGACGTTCGGGTACAGCAGGAGCGGCTCGTACAGCTTGGCCTGGGTGAGGAAGTCGGTGCGACCTGGCTGCAGGTCGAGGACCACGTAGACGCCGGCGTCGCGGGCGGCCTCGACCCAGGGGATGAAGGTCTCCACCGGCAGCTCGTTGGAGTAGTTGCCGTCCTCGCCTGGGCCCGCGGACGCGATGGTCACGATGA
This sequence comes from Actinomycetales bacterium, assembly GCA_038204895.1. Taxonomy (GTDB): domain Bacteria; phylum Actinomycetota; class Actinomycetes; order Actinomycetales; family Cellulomonadaceae; genus Actinotalea. Next base: position 39,318 of record JBBRCL010000021.1, read on the forward strand.
TCTCGAAGGCGCCGACGACGGTGTCCGGGGTCAGCGCCTGGTACTCGGCTGCCAACCCCTGCACCCGGGCGACGCTGGCCGCCGGGTCCTGCTCGCCCAGGATGCCGAGTGCGGGGAAGTCCGGCGTGCCGTACAGGGCGACCATCCGCCGTCCGGGAAAGAGCACCTGTCCCCCGCCGGGCAGCTCGACGCCGGTCGCCGCGGTCGCGACCTTCCACGCCAGGGTGTCGCTCACGCCGAAGCCTGAACCGATCCCGATGGTGGTGGTCGGCTGGACCGCCGCGATCGCCTCGATGTCGGCCGGGTCGACCCGCGGGTCTCCGCTGCTGACCACGATGACGTCGAGACCGGCTGCGCGCGCGGTCGCGACGGCGGCCAGCTCGGTGGGGTCACCGGTGGTCAGGACGAGGCCACCGTCCGGCGTCTCGGCGAGCTCGGTCAGCGGGAGCGCCGGGGCTGCCGGTGACTCCGTCGGAGCTGCAGTGGCGTCGCCGGTCGGCCGACCGGTCCCGCCCGCGCTCACCTCGGCGTCGGCGTCGGCGTCCTCGGTCGGGGCGGTGGGGGTGGCGGTGGCGGCGGGCATGGCCGGTCCGGTGGCGAGCAGGACGGGCGACTCGCGGTCAAGACCCGCCACCGCGATCGTCGGGCCCGTGACGTCGCCGGTCGGTTCCACGACCTGGCGCTCCAGGTCCAGGCCGAGCAGCGCGGCCAGGTCGGCGTCGTCGGCCGGCGCCTGGACGACCGTCACGGACGGCTCGACCGGCACCTCGACGTCGCCGAACACCAGGACGGCCAGCACGCCGAGGCGGCTCAGCTCGTCGGCGGTGACGTCCGTCGGCGCAGCGGCCGCCGGATCCGTGGCCGGATCCGTGGTGGTGGCCGTCGTGCCGGCGCTGGGCTCGGTGACGCCGGTGGACCGGTCGTGCAGGAGCAGCGGTGAGCCAAGGGCCACGGCCGCCGACGCCGCGCGCAGGTAGGCCTCGCCGTCCACGGCCGACGCGACGACGGCGACCGGCGCGGAGGCGAAGAGGGCGGCGCTGACCCCGGCGGCAAGGGCGGCCCGATCGGCACCCTCGATCACCGTCGCGGGGACCTCCGGAAGCTGCAGCTCCGCTTGGTAGACCGGCGGCGGTGTGGGGGTGGGGGTGGCGGTTGGTGTCCGGCCGCCGTCGGGCTGCCACGGCGCCGTGCAGGCAGCCAGCAGCGCGGCCGCCGCGACGACGCCGACAGCTCTGAGCTGCACCATGACCATCCCTTCCGGTAGAGAACCCGACGGTCACCGAGCCTAGGGGGGTGGCCGCCGTCGTGTTGAGGCACGGCCACCGGATCTCCTTCCCCGCCTGGAATGGGGTGTGGCGATCCTCACCCGGAAATCCACTTGGCAGCCTCCGGACGCCGACGTAGCGTCGTGCGTACACGGGAGAGGAGGTGGTCCAGAAGATGAGGTCTTCCCGGACGCGTGAGGTGACTGCCAGCTAGTCGCCCGAGTGCATCGGACGGATTGCCTCCGGTCCCGAGCCGCTGAGCGGCAGGCGAGACCCAGGCAGTCACCGCAGCCCGTGGGTGCCGTGCCATCGTCCAGCACGGCGTGCCGAAAGGTGACCCACGGGCTGTTCCACGCCCGCAGGCGGGCGCCCCCGCACCGTGTCGAGAACGCTGGGCCGGCCCGCGTCGCGCGTCAGACCCGCGAGTAGCGCGACATGATCATCCTGGTCAGGCCGGTGGCGGCGCCCATGCTGGAGCCCAGCGCACTGGCGAGGTCCGGACCGAATCTCCAGCCCACCAGGGCCCCGATCAGGGCGCTGGTCACGGCGAACACCAGCACGTGGACGGACTGGTTGGCCGTCGCGCGGAGCAACCAGCCCAGGCCGAGCGCCACGGTGGGCCCGACCAGCACGAAGAGCAGCGCGCCGCCGCCGCCCAGCGCCAGCGTCAGCTGGCCGACGGTGGTCGGCGGATCGGTGGTGGCGAGCACCTCCGGCGGCACGAGTACCACCAGCCAGATGAAGATCAGGGCCATGAAGATGGCACCCGCCACGAGGCAGCCGATGAACACCTGGCCGACGCCGAAGCTCACCGCCCAGGGCTGGCGGGGGTTGACCACCGCGGGATCGTGCATCACGCGGGCCAGCCTAGGGCCGGACGGGCGACGCCCTGCGCCCCCGTGGGAGGATCGGGCGTGCCGCTCTTCGCCCCCTACTCCCCGGACGTGCGACCGCCGGCCACCCGACCGCCGGCCACCCCAGGAGAGCGTTGATGGCGACGTACCGCGTGATGACCGTCTGCACCGGCAACATCTGCCGCTCCCCGATGGCGCAGGTGGTCCTGGCCGAGCGGCTGCGGCGCGCGGGGCTGGCTGGGGTCGCGGTGGACTCCGCCGGGATCAGCGACGAGGAGCGCGGCCGCCCGATCGATGCCCGCGCGGCTCGCGTGCTCGCCGCGCACGGCTACCCGGTCCCGGCGCACCGGGCCAAGCGGATCACCGCGGCCGACCTCGCTGAGCGCGACCTGGTGCTCACGATGACGTCCTCCCACGCCCGGGCGGTGCGCTCGCTCGCCCGAGGCGACGCCGCGCTCGCCGAACGGGTGCGGATGTACCGCAGCTTCGACCCGTCAGCTGCCACCGAGGGGCCCGAGCACCTACTGGACATGGATGACCCCTGGTACGGCGACGAGGCCGGTTTCGAGGTGACCCTCGCGGAGATCGAGGCGGCCGCCGACGCGGTCGTCGAGCACATGCGGCAGGCGCTCGCCGCTCGCGGCCACTGACCCGACGCTGGCGCCGGCGCCCGGTGGCTCGCGGGGCGAGGGACTACCCGCCGGAGCGCCCGGAGGACAAGACTGGCCGCGACCGTCGACGACGTGGTCGGCGGCAGTGCAGATCGGAGTTCATGGTGGAGTTCACGATCTACCAGGACAAGGGCGGCGAGTTCCGCTTCCGCATCGTCGCGACCAACGGCAACATCCTCGCTTCGAGCGAGGGCTACAAGGCCAAGGCGTCGGCGCAGAACGCGATCGACCGGATCAAGTCCGACGCTGCCGGTGCAGCCGTCGTCGACGAGACCACCGCCTGAGACCAGCGGCCATCGAGCAGCACCGGGCTCTATGCTCAAGGACGTCAACAACCGAACACCTGCTGTTCGAGCTGCGGCGGGAGAGCCCCCGTCGGTCCGGTCGCCGGACCGGTCGGGGCGCCGAAGGAGCAACCCTCCCCGGGAAACTCTCAGGCACCCGTACCGCCGCAGCGAGGCAACTCTGGAAAGCGGCCCGAAGGGGTCCACCGACGGTGCACGCCGGAACCTGGTTCACGCCGGTCCCGGCCAAACTCTCAGGTAAGGGCGTACGCCCTCGATGACAGAGCGGGGAGGCCCGTCGGCTCGCGCCATGTGAGCCCGCACCCTGGAGCCGCCCGTGACCCGCACACCCGCCGCCCGCGCGTTCGTCGACCGGCACATCGGCCCCCGGCCGGACGACGTCGCCCGGATGCTCGACCGGATCGGCGCACCCTCCCTCGACGCCCTGATCGACCAGGCCGTGCCCGCAACGATCCGGACCGCCCGGCCGCTCGACCTGCCGCCGGCCCGGAGCGAGGCCGAGGTGCTGGCCGCCCTGCACTCCATCGCGGACCGCAACACCGTGGTGACCTCGATGATCGGGCTCGGGTACCACGGCACCCACACGCCCGCGGTGATCCGGCGCAACGTGCTGGAGAACCCCGGCTGGTACACGTCGTACACGCCCTACCAGCCCGAGATCAGCCAGGGCCGGCTGGAGGCGCTGCTCAACTTCCAGACCGTGATCGCCGACCTGACGGCGCTGCCGATCGCCGGCGCCTCCCTGCTGGACGAGGCGACCGCGGTCACCGAGGCCGTGCTGCTGATGCGGCGAGCCGTGAAGGGACGCGATGGTGGCGTCGTCGTCGTGGACGCCGAGTGCCTGCCGCAGACACTCGCGGTGCTGCAGGGCCGAGCCGACGCGATCGGACTGCCGATCGTGGTCGCCGACCTGACGGACGGGCTGCCGGCCGCCGCCGACGTCGTCGGTGTCGTCGTGCAGCAGCCCGGGACGTCGGGCGTGCTGCGGGACCTGCGCCGGCTGATCGAGCAGGCGCACGAGCGGCGCGCCCTGGTGACGGTCGCCGCGGACCTGTTGTCGCTGGCCCTGCTGACGCCGCCCGGCGAGCTGGGCGCGGATGTCGCCGTCGGCTCCGCGCAGCGGTTCGGGGTCCCGATGTTCTACGGCGGTCCGCATGCCGCCTACATCTCCGTGCGGTCCGGCCTGGAGCGGATGCTGCCCGGCCGCCTGGTGGGCGTGAGCGTCGACGCCGACGGCACGGTGGCCTACCGACTCGCCCTGCAGACCCGTGAGCAGCACATCCGTCGCGAGAAGGCGACCAGCAACATCTGCACCGCGCAGGCCCTGCTGGCCGTCGCTGCGGCGATGTACGCCGTCTACCACGGGCCCGACGGCCTGCGCGCGATCGCCGAACAGGTCCACGACCACGCCATCGCGCTCGCCGGCGGCCTGCGCGCTGCCGGTGTCGCCGTGGTTCACGACCACTTCTTCGACACCGTCCTCGCCAACGTCCCGGGCCAGGCCGACGTGGTCCTCGCCGCGGCCCTCGAGCGCGGCATCAACCTGCGCCGGGTCGACGCCGACCACGTCGCCGTCACCACCGACGAGACCACGACGCCAGCCCATGTCGAGGCGGTGCTTGACGCGTTCCGGGTTGCGTCCGGCGTGCCCGGCGGGGGGGCGGGGCCCCCCCGGGCGGCGGCCCCACCCGCCGCGCGGGGCACCCCCCCCCCCCCCCCCCGACGACGACGACGACGGGCCGCCCGCGGTGCGCGCGGTGCGCGTCGACGAGCTGCCGGCGTGGCGACCGGCGCCGCGAGGCGGGTCGTGAGCGGGCCGCACGCACGAGCGACTGTGTCGCGGCTGCCGATCGTCCTCGCGGGGCCGACGGCGTCGGGCAAGAGCGCCCTCGCCATGGCCCTCGCCGAGCGGATCGGCGGCGAGC
>JBBRCL010000022.1:0-37225 GCA_038204895.1 Actinomycetales bacterium
CCGACGCCCTGCGCCCGCTGCTGGACAACTCCCGGCGACTACGCGAACTCACCACCGAACTCGCGACCCTCGCGCTCCAGCAGGTCAGAGACGACCCGACCCAGCCCGACCCCTGACCCGCCTATCCGCGCGCGCTCTTAGTCGGGCAGCCGAAGACGTGGCCTGGCGGGAGCCGCTCGGCGGGTGCGTGCTGCGGCGGGTTAGGGTCGGCGCATGGTGCTGGATCTGCGGGACGTGACCATCCGGCGCGGCGGTACGACCATCCTCGACTCGGTGTCGTGGACCGTGGCCGACGGGCAGCGGTGGGTGGTCCTCGGCCCCAACGGCGCAGGCAAGACGACGCTGCTCCAGATCGCTTCGGGGCGGATGCACCCGACCTCGGGCACCGCGACCGTGCTGGGGTGTCGGCTGGGCGCCGTCGACGTCTTCGACCTGCGTCCACGGGTGGGTGTTGCGTCGGCAGCCCTCGCCGACCGGATCCCGCCGACCGAGAGAGTGCTCGACGTCGTGCTCACCGCCGCGTACGGGACGACCGGTCGCTGGCGCGAGGCGTACGAGGCGCTCGATCACGAGCGTGCACACGTCCTGCTGGACGTCTTCGGCGTCGGCGAGCTCGCCGACCGGACGTTCGGGACGCTCAGCGAGGGCGAGCGCAAGCGCGCCCAGATCGCCCGTGCGCTGATGACCGATCCGGAGCTGCTGCTGCTCGACGAACCCGCCGCGGGCCTGGACCTCGGCGGGCGGGAGGAGCTCCTGCAGGCCCTGACGGAGCTGGCCAGCGACCTCCGCTCGCCGGTGATGGTGCTGGTCACCCACCACGTGGAGGAGATCCCCGTCGGCTTCACGCACGCCCTGCTGCTCCGGGCTGGGCGCGTCAGCGCGGCCGGCCCGTTGGCCGACGTCCTGACACCCCAGCACCTGTCCGAGACGTTCGGCATCGAGTTCGTGGTGGAGCAGCGCGGCCAACGGTGGAGCGCCCGCGCGCTCGGCTGACGACTCCCGGGCAGCGGTGGGCAAAGCTGCGCCAACACCTCCCCACGGGAAGGTCCTGGATCGATAGGATCGAGGCGGCCGACCGACGAAGGGGGTTGCCATGGCGTGGGTCTGGTGGCTCGGAGCGGCACTGCTGCTCGGTGTGGTCGAGATCCTGTCCGTCGACCTGGTGCTCATCATGTTCGCCGGGGGTGCGCTGGTGGCCGCCGGCCTGGCCTTCGCGGGGGCCGAGCTGTGGGTGCAGATCGTCGGCTTCGCCATCACCTCGACGCTCCTGCTGATCGCGTTGCGTCCGTGGCTGCTGCGTCACCTGCGCAAGCGGGTCCCGCTGGTGGAGACCAACGCGGCGGCTCACATCGGGCGGGTAGCGGTCGCGGTGACACCGATCACCGAGCGCACCGGTCGCGTGAAGCTGGCCGGTGAGGTCTGGACGGCCCGTACCGAGACCCTGGAGACGATCGACGTCGGTGAGGAGGTCCTGGTGCGCCGGATCGAGGGCGCAACGGCAGTGGTCATGCGCGTAGAGCAAGCGGGCACCGTCCGACGGACGAACGGCTCGTCGAGCGACCAACCATCGGAGGAGAACGTCCTGTGAACACCACTGCTGCCACAGCGGGCTACATCATCCTTGGCCTACTGATCCTGTTCGTCGTGATCGGGCTGTTCCGGGCGGTGCGGATCGTGCCGCAGGCCGTCGCGATGCTGGTGGAGCGGCTGGGCCGCTACTCGCGCACACTCGAAGCTGGCCTGCACATCCTGGTGCCGTTCGTCGACCGGGTCCGTGCGGCGGTCGACCTTCGGGAGCAGGTGGTGTCGTTCCCGCCACAGCCCGTGATCACCTCCGACAACCTCGTCGTGAGCATCGACACGGTGATCTACTTCCAGGTCACCGACCCCAAGTCGGCGGTCTACGAGATCAAGAACTACATCCAGGGCATCGAACAGCTCACGGTCACCACGCTGCGTAACGTCGTCGGCTCGATGGACCTCGAGCAGACGCTGACCAGCCGGGACCAGATCAACGGCCAGCTGCGAGGGGTCCTTGACGAGGCGACGGGGCGCTGGGGCGTGCGCGTCAACCGGGTCGAGCTGAAGTCGATCGACCCGCCGCAGTCGATCCAGGGCTCGATGGAGCAGCAGATGCGCGCCGAGCGTGACCGACGCGCCGCGATCCTCACCGCCGAGGGCGTCAAGCAGTCCCAGATCCTTACCGCCGAGGGCGACAAGCAGGGGGCGATCCTGCGGGCCGAGGGCAACGCGCAGGCCGCGATCCTGAACGCGGAGGGTCAGGCTCGCGCCATCCTGCAGGTGTTCGACGCCATCCACCGCGGCGACGCGGACCCCAAGCTGCTCGCCTACCAGTACCTGCAGATGCTCCCCGAGGTCGCCCGTACTCAGTCGAACAAGATGTGGTTCATCCCGACCGAGTTCACCACGGCGCTGAAGGCGATCGCCAGCGGCTTCGGCGGTGCGTCGGACGGTGGCGACGACGGTGGCATCGCCTGGCGCGCTCCGGGCCGGTCGCCGCTGGGCGACGACCTTCCGCCGACTGCGCTGACGGACCCGGCCGAGGCACTCGCTGAGGCGCGTCGCCAGTCCGAGGCTGCGACCAGGGACGCGACGAGCGCCGGCACCCTGAGCGGGCACCGGTTCGACCCGTCCGTCGAGGCCGGACAGCACGCCGGTGGGCCGCACCGCGCGACGCCACCAGCACCGCCCGTGCCGCCGGCCCCGCCGGCCGACGAGCAGGGCCCGCCGCCGCCCCCGCCTGCGCAGGGCTGATCACGTCCCTCCGGCCCACCCGGTGCACACGTACCGGGTGGGCCGAGTCGTAGGTGCCGCCTCTCGCTCAGGTCGCGGGGCCGTCGGCGTCCCGCAGTGTGCGTGCCAGCTCGGCGCTGCGACGCGCGAACCCGGCCCACTCGGTCGGCGTCGCGGCAACCAGCCGAGCCGCAACGGGTGCCGTGCAGGGGCGCTGCTGCCACCTGCACATCCGGCCTCGACGGATGTCGAACCGCACGAGGATGCCGTCCGCCCAGCCGTGGACGTCGGCGTCGCACGGCTCGGGCGCCGTGGCCTTCTGCTCCGAGGTGACCCAGTCGATCGCCTCGAGCTCGTCCTGGATCCGGGCGGCGACCTCGAAGGCAAGGGCAGCGGCTGCGGCGTCGCGGCGCAGCCTGAGCTCCTCGTGCATCGAGCCGACCGCGATCGGCTCCCGGCCCAGGATGTCGGCGACCTTCTGGATCCGTAGCTGCCGCTCCCCGGCCTGCACGCTGCGGACCCGTGCCATGTCCCGGTCGAAACCGCCGAGGCTGTCGGCGGAATAGGAGAGCGACAGCACGCGATCCAGCGCCGCGACGGCCAGCCTTGTCCGGCCGCCGCCGAGATACGGCCCGAAGGCGAGGGTCTGATCGGATGGCGTGGGGGAGTGCACGACGGTGAGTCGAGCCGAACGGGGTCGCTGCTCCAGGCGGATGAAGGTCGGCACCTCCAAGCCTCCCGCGATGCGGTTCCAGCGGGGCATGGAGGCCTCGAGCAGGTTGCGCTCCAGCCAGGCGGCCTCGTGGACCGAGTCGCAGATCACGGCCTCCACGCGGTGGATCTGGGGCACCATCCGCCTCAGGTGGCGCCGCTCGGTGAGCTCACCCCAGTACGAGGCGACCCGGTGGCGGAGATCGCTCGCCCGCCCGAGGTAGATCACCCGGCCACGGGCGTCCCGGAACCGGTACACACCCGGCTCGCAGGGCAGCCTCGTGACCGTGGGCGGCTGGTTGCTCGCGCGGGTCACGCGGTGCAGTATCGACGAGGTCACGAGGTGGTGTCGACGACCGGACGACCGTGGCGGGACCGTCGGAGGAGCGGTGGGGGAGCGGTGACGCGCGATGAGTGAGCACTCACTCAGTGGTGGTAGCCTCCTCCGGTGGACATCACAGGGTCGGGCGTGCCGGAAGGCGTGATCGGCGACGAGGGCTGCTCCGAGCGCGCCCGCCGCGCCTCGCCGATGGCGCCGGACGATCGTCGGGCTGCGATCCTCGCGGCCGCGGTTCCTCTGCTGCGGGACCGCGGGACTGCCGTGACCACCCGCGAGCTCGCCGAAGCGGCGTGCGTCGCCGAGGGCACGCTGTTCCGGGTGTTCCCGGACAAGGAGGCGCTGATCTGCGCCGCCGTGGAGCAGGCGCTGGACCCGACCCCGGTCACGGCGCTGCTGGCGGGCATCGACACCGAGCTCGACCTGCGCGAGATGCTCGTGCAGACGGTCGCGGTGGTGCAGTCCCACTCCGACGACGTCGCTGTGCTGCTCTCGGTCAGCCACGAGCGGTCCGGTGGGATGCCTGGGCACGGTGGGCACGGTGGGCACGGTGGGCACGGTCCCAGGTCCCGGCCCGGCCACCACCCGGTGGAAATGGTGGTGCGCGCCGTCGCCGGTCTGCTGCATCCTCACCGGGAACGGTTGCGGCTGGCACCGGACGTGTGTGCCCGCATGCTGGTCGGGATCGTCATCGCGACCACCCGACCGCTCACGTCGGGCGCCGTCCCGGCACTGACGCCCCGCCAGATCGTCGACCTCTTCCTCGACGGCGCCCTCGACCGCACCACCCCTTCGGAGTGCCCATGCTGATCCGCCTGCTTCGTGAACGATTCCGGCCCTACCTCGGCCTGATCACGGTCGTCGTCGTCCTGCAGCTGGTGCAGTCGATCGCCAACCTCTACCTGCCGAGCGTGAACGCGCACATCATCGACGACGGTGTGGCCAAGGGCGACACCGCGGTGATCATGCGCCTCGGCGGCATCATGCTGGCGGTCACCTTCGCCCAGGTGATCTGCGCGATCGGGGCCGTCTACGCCGGGGCGAGGGTGGCGATGTCGGTCGGTCGCGACCTGCGGGCCGGCGTGTTCGACCACGTGCAGACGTTCTCCGCCCGAGAGCTCGGCCAGTTCGGTGCCCCCTCGCTGATCACCCGGACAACCAACGACGTCCAGCAGATCCAACTCGTGGTGTTCATGACGTTCACCATCCTGGTCGCCGCACCCGTGATGATGGTCGGCGGGGTGATCATGGCGCTGCAGGAGGACGTGCAGCTGTCCGGGCTCCTGCTGGTCGTCGTGCCGGTCCTGGCCGCCATCCTGGGCTTCGCCATCGTGCGGCTCCGCCCGCTCTTCGGCAGCATGCAGAAGCGCATCGACGCGATCAACCGGATCATGCGCGAGCAGATCACCGGTATCAGGGTGATCCGCGCGTTCGTCCGGGACACCGACGAGCGCGAGCGGTTCGCGGGCGCCAACGCCGATCTGATGACGGTCGCGGTCGGCGTCGGGCGGACGATGGCCCTGATCTTCCCCACGGTGTTCCTGGTGATGAACGTCTCGAGCGTCGCGGTGCTGTGGTTCGGGGGCCATCGGATCGACCAGGGGCCGATGCAGGTGGGCTCCCTTGTCGCCTTCCTGAGCTACCTCATGCAGATCCTGATGGCCGTGATGATGGCCGTGATGATGTTCATGCTGGTGCCTCGGGCGGAGGTGTCAGCGGACCGGATCAGCGAGGTCATGCGCACGTCCTCCACAGTGGTTCCTCCGGTCGAGCCGATCACCGTTCTGCCAGGGCGGGGTCACCTCGAGTTGCGGGACGTCGGCTTCAGCTACCCGAGGGCTACCGACCCCGTGCTGCGCGGCGTGAGCTTCGTTGCGGCGCCGGGGGAGACGACGGCGATCATCGGCTCGACCGGTTCGGGAAAGACGACGCTGCTGGAGACCATCCCGCGGTTGTACGACGTCACCGAGGGCGCCGTGCTGGTGGACGGCGTCGACGTGCGCGAGCTCGGGTTGGACACCCTGTGGGGGGCGATCGGCCTGGTGCCGCAGAAGCCGTACCTGTTCAGCGGGACGGTTGCGTCCAACCTGCGCTACGGCAAGGAGGACGCGACCGACGACGAGGTGTGGCATGCCCTGGAGGTCGCGCAGGCGGCCGAGTTCGTCACTGCGATGGGCGGGCTCGACGCCGAGATCACCCAAGGCGGCACCAACGTCTCCGGTGGCCAACGGCAGCGGCTGGCCATCGCACGCGCCCTGGTCCGGCGCCCGGAGATCTACCTGTTCGACGACTCGTTCTCCGCGCTCGACTTCGCGACGGATGCCGCCCTGCGGGCGGCCCTTGCGCCCGAGACCCGGGACGCGACGGTGATCGTCGTCGCGCAACGCGTGAGCACCATCAGGTACGCCGACCGGATCGTGGTGCTGGACGACGGCGTCGTCGTCGGAACGGGAACCCATCCGGAGCTGATGGCGACCAACGAGACGTACCGGGAGATCGTGCTCTCCCAGGTGACCGAGGAGGAGGCAGCATGAGCGACCACGACCGCAAGACAGCCGCCCCCGCCGAACGGCCGGCGGGGCCCCGCGGCCCGATGGGGCGCGGCGGACCGATGGGCATGGCCATGCCGGTCGCGAAGGCGATGGACTTCCGCGGATCCCTGCGACGGGTGCTCGGCGAGCTGCGCCCCGAGCGGGCGCCGTTGATCGCCGTCGTCACGCTCACGGTGGTGAGCGTCGTCGCGATGGTGCTCGGGCCGAAGGTGCTCGGTCGCGCGACGGACGTGATCTTCGCCGGCGTCGTCGGGCGGATGCTGCCGGTCGGGGTCTCCCAGACGCAGGCGGTCGACGGACTGCGGGCCCAGGGTCAGGACAAGATGGCGGACATGCTCGCCGCCATGGACGGCGTCGTGCCCGGGCAGGGCATCGACTTCACCGCACTTGGCCGGGTGCTCGTGCTCGTCCTGGCGCTGTACGTCGGATCGTGGCTGTTCGGGTACCTGCAGGGCCTGATCACCACCGGAGCGGTGCAGCGCACCGTGTACCGGATGCGTCAGCAGGTGGAGACCAAGCTGGGTCGCGTCCCGCTGAGCTACGTCGACCAGCACGCGCGGGGCGATCTGTTGTCCCGGGTGACCAACGACATCGACAACCTTGCGCAGACCCTGCAGCAGACGCTCAGCCAGCTGATCAACGCTGCGCTGACGATCATCGGCGTCCTGATCATGATGTTCTGGATCTCGCCGCTGCTCGCCGCGATCGCGCTGGTCACGCTCCCGGCCGCCGGGGTGGTCACGATGGTGATCGCCAAGCGTGCCCAGCCGCAGTTCGTCGCGCAGTGGAAGCGGACCGGGACCCTGAACGCCCACGTCGAGGAGATGTACACCGGCCACGCGCTGGTCAAGGTGTTCGGTCGGCAGCGGGCCGCGTCCGATACCTTCCACACCGAGAACGAGGCGCTGTACGAGGCGACCTTCAAGGCCAACCTGATCTCCGGGCTGATCCAGCCGGCGATGATGTTCCTCGGCAACCTCAACTACGTGATCATCGCGGTGGTCGGCGGTCTGCGGGTGGCGTCGGGGGCGATCAGCCTCGGCGACGTGCAGGCGTTCATCCAGTACTCGCGGCAGTTCACCCAGCCGATCATGCAGGTCGCCTCGATGATGAACCTGCTGCAGTCGGGGGTGGCGTCGGCCGAGCGGGTGTTCGAGCTGCTCGACGCGCAGGAGCAGTCCCCGGAACCGGTCGACGGGCCGAGGCCCGAGCCGGTCCGCGGTCGCGTCGCGTTCGAGGACGTTGCGTTCCGCTACGAGCCGGAGACCCCGCTGATCGACGACCTGTCGCTGGTGGCCGAGCCGGGCCAGACGGTGGCCATCGTCGGGCCGACCGGAGCCGGCAAGACGACGTTGGTGAACCTGCTGATGCGGTTCTACGAGCTGGACGGCGGCCGGATCACCCTGGACGGGGTTGACGTGGCCACGATGGACCGCGAGGTGCTGCGCAGCGACATCGGGATGGTGCTGCAGGACACCTGGCTGTTCGGCGGCACCATCGCGGACAACATCGCCTACGGCCGGGAGGGCGCCACCCGCGAGGAGGTGCTCGAGGCCGCTCGGGTGACCCACGTCGACCGGTTCGTGCGCACCTTGCCCGACGGGTACGAGACAGTGATCGACGAGGAGGCGGACAACGTCAGCACCGGCGAGAAGCAGCTGCTGACCATCGCCCGGGCCTTCCTCGCCGACCCCGCGATCCTCGTCCTGGACGAGGCGACATCGTCCGTCGACACCCGGACCGAGGTGCTGGTCCAGCATGCGATGGCCGCGTTGCGGCACGGCCGGACGTCGTTCGTGATCGCCCACCGGTTGTCGACCATCCGCGACGCCGACGTGATCCTGGTGATGGAGGACGGCGCGATCGTCGAGCAGGGCAACCATGCCGACCTCATCGCGGCCGGCGGGGCGTACGCGGCGCTGTACGCGAGCCAGTTCGCCGCGGCGGCCGCGCCGGTGGACTGACCCGCGCGACCGCAGCGGACTGGGAGAATCGCGCACGTGCCGATCTACCGCGTGACCGATCCCGACGACGAGCGGCTGGCCGACTACTTCCGGCTGACCGACGTGGCGCTGCGCCGGCGGCTCGAGCCCGCGCAGGGCCTGTACATGGCCGAGAGCTCGACCGTGATCCGGCGTGCGGTGGCGGCCGGGCACCGGCCACGGTCGTTCCTGATGGCGCAACGGTGGCTGCCGGACCTGGCCGACCTGCTGGACGCCGTCGGGGCGGGTGCGGGCGGCGACGTGCCGGTGTACGTGGGGGAGCCCGAGGTGCTCGAGGCGATCACCGGCTTCCATCTGCACCGTGGGGCGCTGGCAGCCATGCACCGGCCCGCACTGCGACCCGTCGCGGACCTGCTGGCCGGCGCCCGGGACGGTGCTGGGGCGCGTCGGGTCGCCGTGCTCGAGGACATCGTGGACCACACGAACGTCGGGGCGATCATCCGCAGTGCTGCCGCGCTCGGGGTCGATGCGGTGCTCGTCAGCCCCCGGTGCGCCGACCCGCTCTACCGGCGGTCGGTGCGGGTCTCCATGGGCACCGTGTTCCAGGTGCCGTGGACCCGGCTCGAGCCGTGGCCCGGCGGCCTGGCGCAGCTCAAGGACCTCGGCTTCACCGTCGCGGCGCTCGCCCTGTCCGACGACGCCGTCTCGCTGGACGACGTCGTCGCCTCGCCGCCGGAGAAGCTCGCCCTTGTGCTGGGTACCGAGGGGGACGGCCTCTCCCGCGGCGCGGTGGCGGCCGCGGACCTGGTGGTGCGGATCCCGATGTCCGGGGGAGTGGACTCGCTGAACGTGGCAGCGGCGTCAGCTGTCGCGTTCTGGGCGACTCGGGTCTGACGTCGTCCGCGGACCGTTCAGCGCTGGAAGACCGGGACGATCACCGCACGCGCGATGGTGTGCGGCAGGGCGGCCAGGGCGATTGCTGCAGGGGTGGCGGCGGGCTGGACGTCGAGCCGGTCGACGTCGAGCGCGTGCACGGCGAAGAAGTACCGGTGCACCCGGTCCCCGCGCGGCGGGTACGCACCCGTGTAGCCGACCGTCCCGCCGTCGTTGACGGTCTGCAGGGTGCCGTCCGGCAGGGCTGAGCCGTTGGGCGCCCCCGCGTCCCGCGGCAGGCTCGTGGTGGCGGCCGGGAGGTTCAGCACCGTCCAGTGCCAGAAGCCGCCCGGGCGTGGGGCGTCCGGGTCGAAGCAGGTCACCACGAAGCTCCGGGTGGACGCCGGGAAGCCCGCCCAGGAGAGCTGGGGCGAGATGTCCTTGGCCCCGGTGAACGGCTCGGCGATGGTCTGCCCGTCGGCGACGTCCTCGCTGGTGACGGTGAACGACCCAACGGGCGGGAGCTGGGTGTAGGGGTCCGGGGCGACGGGTCGGGACAGGTCCACGGGTGCTCCTTCAGGGGCGGGATGTGTCTGCCTGCACCATCTTGCTCCCGCGATGGGGTGGGCACCCGGGCGGGGCTCCGATGGCATTGACAGGGCCGCGGATGTCGGCGTCTACTGAGATACTCGAACAGATGTTCGAAGATCGAGGATGTTCGACGAGCGAGGGCGTGAGCGGTGAACGGTGTTACGGTCACGCAGGCTCGGGTCGCACGGGCGCGCGCCGTGCTGGCCCGCGCCGAGGAGCGCACCAGCACCACGCGCTGGGTGCGGCCGCCGCCGACGGCGCCGGCGCCGGACCCGACCTCGGCAGCCAGGGTGCTGCCCGTCGCCCGGACCCTGGCCGGGCTGCTGCCCTCCGGAGCGCTGGACCGGGGCAGCACGGTGGTGGTCGACGGCTCGACGGCGCTGGTCCTCGCCCTGCTCGCCGAGGCCTCCCGGTCCGGTAGCTGGGTCGGGTTGGTCGGGCTGCCGCGGGTCGGTGTGCTCGCCGCCCACCAGCTCGGGCTGGACCTGGACCGGGTGGTGCTCGTCCCGGCGCCGGGCCCGGACGGGCCGACGGTGGTCGCTGCGCTGCTGGACGGGGTGGACGTCGTCGTCGTCGGGGAGGCCGCCCTGACCGATGCGGACCGGCGTCGGCTGTCCGCCCGGGCCCGGGAACGTGGCGCGGTGCTGCTGTCGACCACCTTCTGGCCGGGGGCGCACGTGGTGCTGACCGTCGAGGCCTCGCACTGGGACGGTCTCGGGCGCGGCAACGGACGCCTGCGCGACAGGCGGCTGACCGTGCGGGGTGGCGGACGCGGGTCGGCCGCTCAGGGGTGGTGGACAGAGGTGACCCTGTCCGCCGATCCGGCAGCGCATCGAGCCGGTGCCCCGGCTGCCCAGGTCCGTCTGCTGCGGTCGGAAGGCCGGCGATCGGGATGAGCACGTCCGCCCGGACCAACGCTCCGACCGTGCCGACCGTGCCGACGCCGACGCCGACATTGTCCGACGGCCCCTCCGACCCCGGTGGCACACCCACCAGGGTGGCCGCCCTGTGGGTGCCGGACTGGCCCGTGCTGGCAGCCATGACCGCGGAGGACGTTCCCGCACACACCCCCGCCGCGGTGCACGACGGTCGCCGGGTGGTCGCCGTCTCAGCCGTTGCCAGGGCGGCGGGGGTGCGGCGGGGGATGCACCGTCGGCACGCCCAGGAGTGCTGCCCCGAGCTGGTGCTGCTCACCGCGGACCCCGGCCGGGACGCGCGCGGCTTCGAACCGGTGGCCGCGGCGGCCGAGACCGTGGTGTACGCGGTCGAGATCGCCCGGTCCGGCCTGCTCCTGATCCCATCCCGGGGCGCAGGGCGCTACCACGGCTCGGAGCAGGCCCTGGCCGCTGAGCTGGTCGGTCAGGTCGCGATGCTTGCCGGCTATGAGGCCCAGGTCGGGATCGCCGACGGGTCCGGTGCCGCGGTGCTGGCCGCCCGGGCAGCCCGCATCGTGCCGGACGGGGCAGCGGCGGCGTTCCTCGCGCCGCTGGGCATCGGTGAGCTGGTGCACGTGGCCACCCAGGACGTGGGCGACGTGGTCGGGCTGGTCGACCTGCTGGGCCGGCTGGGGCTGCGCACGCTCGGTGACCTGGCGCGGCTGCCCCGGTCCGACGTGCTGGCCCGGTTCGGTCGGCTGGGCGGCTGGGCGCACCAGGTGGCGGCGGGTACCGACGACCGGCCGACGGCGCTGCGCCGGCTCGAGCCGGACATCGCCGTCGAGCAGGACCTGGACCCGCCGGTGGAGCGTCTGGAGGCCACCGCGTTCGTCGCTCGACGGTTGGCCGAGGCCCTGCACGCCCGGATGGTCGCCCGAGGTGCGGCGTGCGGACGGCTGCAGATCACCGCCCGGACCGACGACGGGCACGAGCTGGTCAGGGCATGGCGCACCGACGCCGCCCTTGGCGGGCTGTCGGTGGCGCGGATGACCGACCGGGTGCGCTGGCAGCTCGAGGGATGGCTGACCGGGCACGTGGTGCGCTCCGCCGGCCCCGGCGGGGTGGACCCGGAGCCCGCGCCGCTGGTGCGCCTGGGGCTGCGCGCCGAGGAGGTCGTCGCCGCGGGCGCCGAGCAGGGACGGCTGTGGGGTGAGGCCAGCGGGGCGGACCTGCGCGCCCATCGGGCCGTGCACCGCATCCAGGGCCTGATCGGGGTCGAGGCCGTGCTCAGCGCCGCGGTGCAGGGCGGCCGGGAGGTGCGTGACCAGGTGCACCTGACGCCGTGGGGGGAGGACGCGCCGGCCGTCCGGCTGGCCGGACAGCCGTGGCCAGGGCATCTGCCACCCCCCGCCCCGGCCACCGTGCTCGCCGAGCCACAGCTGGTGCAGGTGTGCGACATCGACGGGCGCAAGGTGGAGGTGGACGCCCGGCTCCAGGTCAGTGGGGAGCCGGCGGTGGTGTGGTGGCCGCCGCAGGACGGCCGGGAACGTGAGGCGGCGGTGACCGGTTGGGCCGGTCCGTGGCCGGTGGTGCAGCGATGGTGGGGAGACGGCGGTAGCCGTCAGGTGTACCTGCAGGCGGTGCTGGCCGGCGGTCAGGCGGTGCTGCTGGCGCTGCGGGACGGCGTCTGGCGGCTGGAGGCGCTGTATGACTGAGTACGCCGAGCCCACTTACGCCGAGCTGCACGCGCACTCGGCGTTCAGCTTCCTGGACGGCGCCAGTCAACCCGAGGAGCTGGCGTACGAGGCCGCCCGCCTCGGCCTGACGGCGCTGGCCATGACCGACCACGACGGGCTGTACGGCGTGGTGCGCTTCGCCCAGGCCGCGCGCGAGGTCGGGCTGCCGACGATCTTCGGGGCCGAGCTGCACCTGCCGGACCCGGACGGGGTGCTGGACCCGCCGACCGGCCCACCGGACCCGCGCGCGACCCACCTGCTGGTGCTCGCGCGCGGACCTGACGGGTACCGGACGATGTCGCGCACCATCGCCGAGGCGCACCTGGCCACCGGCACCAAGGGCGCCGCGCGGTACCGCCTGGACGAGCTGGCCGCAGCCGCCGACGGGCAGTGGCTGATCCTCACCGGATGCCGCAAGGGCGCCGTCCGGCACGCGCTGGAGCGTCGGGTGCGCCGGGACCCCGCAGCTCCGCTCGACCTCGCCGCCGCCCGCACCGAGCTCGACCGGTTGGCCGCCCTGTTCGGCGCCGGCAACGTCGCGGTGGAGATCACCGACACCGGCGACCCCTGGGATTCAGATCGCAACGACGCCCTCGCCGAGCTGGCCGCAGCCACGCACCTGCCGCTGGTCGCCACCGGCAACGTGCACTACGCGACGCCGGCCGACGCCGACCTGGCCGCCACTCTTGCGGCGGTGCGCGCCCGGTCCAGCCTGGACGACATCGACGGCTGGCTGCCGGGCGGTGCCGGCAACCACCTGCGCTCGGCGGCGGAGATGGTGGCCCGGCACCGTCGGCACCCGCAGGCGGTCAACGCGGCGGCGGCGCTGGCTGCCGAGTGCGCGTTCGACCTGTTGCTCGTGGCGCCGAGCCTGCCGCCGTACCCGGTGCCGTCCGGGCACGACGAGGCCAGCTGGCTCCGGGAGCTGGTGCGGCGGGGAGCCGCGGACCGCTACGGCACCCCAGACGCCGAACGCGTCCCGGGCGCCTACGCCCAGATCACCCACGAGCTGGACGTCATCGAGTCCCTGGGCTTCCCGGGGTACTTCCTGATCGTGCACGACCTGGTCGGCTTCTGTCGCGAGCACGGGATCCTGTGCCAGGGGCGCGGCTCGGCGGCCAACTCCGCGGTCTGCTACGCCCTGGGGGTCACGGCGGTCGACGCCGTGCGGCACGGCCTGCTGTTCGAGCGTTTCCTCGCCCCGGAGCGGGACGGGCCGCCGGACATCGACGTCGACATCGAGGCCGGCCGCCGTGAGGAGGTCATCCAGTACGTCTACTCCCGGTTCGGCCGGCGGCACGCGGCCCAGGTGGCCAACGTCATCTCCTACCGGCCGAGGTCCGCGGTGCGCGACGCCGCCCGGGCGCTGGGCTACGACGTCGGGCAGCAGGACGCGTGGAGCAAGAGCATCGAACGCTGGGGCTCGCTGCGCGGGCCGGAGAAGCCCAGCCCGTGGTGGACGATGCAGCGGGCGGGGCCGGTGGGGCCGCTGCTGCTCAGCGAGGACGGCCGCGACGTCGTGCCCGCCCAGCTGCCACCTGCGGCGTCGGACCTGGGCGAGATCCCGGACGCCGTCCTCGACCTGGCCGACCGGTTCCTGCGGCTGCCCCGCCACCTGGGCATCCACTCCGGTGGCATGGTGATGTGCGACCGGCCGGTGATCGAGGTGTGCCCGGTGGAGTGGGCCCGGATGCCCGGCCGCACGGTGCTGCAGTGGGACAAGGAGGACTGCGCCGACGCCGGCCTGGTCAAGTTCGACCTGCTGGGGCTGGGCATGCTCACGGCTCTGCAGGTCGCGTTCGAGCTGGTGGGCGAGCACGAGGGCGTGCAGCTCGGGCTGCACTCCCTGCCGCAGGAGGATCCGGGCGTGTACGACCTGCTGTGCGCCGCGGACACCGTCGGGGTGTTCCAGGTGGAGTCCCGCGCGCAGATGGCGACCCTGCCGCGGCTGCAGCCCCGCTGCTTCTACGACATCGTGATCGAGGTCGCGCTGATCCGGCCGGGCCCCATCCAGGGCGGCTCGGTGCACCCGTACATCAACCGGGTGCGCGGCCGGGAGCCGGTCACCTACCTGCACCCGCTGCTGGAGAAGTCCCTTGCCAAGACCAAGGGCGTGCCGCTGTTCCAGGAGCAGCTGATGCAGATGGCGATCGACGTCGCCGGGTTCACCGGCGCCGAGGCCGACCAGCTGCGTCGGGCCATGGGCTCCAAGCGGTCGATGGCGAAGATGGAGGCGCTGCGCGCACGCCTGATGTCCGGGATGGCCGAGCGCGGGGTCACCCCACCCGTCGCCGAGCAGATCTACGACAAGCTCAAGGCCTTCGCGGACTTCGGCTTCCCCGAGTCGCACGCGTTCTCCTTCGCCTACCTGGTGTACGCCAGCGCCTGGCTCAAGGTGCACCACCCGGCGGCCTTCTACGCCGGGCTGCTGGCCGCGCAGCCGATGGGCTTCTACTCACCGCAGTCCCTGGTCGCCGACGGTCGGCGGCACGGCGTGACGGTGCTGCGGCCGGACGTTGCGGCGTCGGGAGCCAAGGCGGGGCTCGAGCGGCTGCCCGACGGCGCGGGGTCCGGTACGCGAGTGCCCGACGGCGTCGGGCCGGGTCATGGGGGCGGCACGGACGTGGCGCGGCTGGTCCAGGTGGATCCCACGCTGGCGGTCCGGATGGGCCTGGACTCGGTGCGCGGGGTGGGGCAGGACGTCGCCACAGCGCTGGTCGCCGAGCGCACCGCCGACGGGCCGTTCGCCGGCCTGCGGGACCTGGTCCGCCGGGTCCGGCTGACCACCCCCCAGATCGAGGCCCTGGCCACCGCGGGCGCGCTGGGCTGCTTCGGGGTGGACCGGCGCGCAGGCCTGTGGGCGGCGGGTGCCCTGGCCCAGGAGGGCCCGGACACCCTGCCGGGCGTCGCCGTCGGGGTTGAGGCGCCCATGCTGCCCGGGATGACCGCTGTGGAGGCGGCGATGGCCGATGTGTGGGCGACCGGGGTGTCGGTGGACTCCTACCCGACCCAGTACGTGCGCGACGGCCTGGTCCGGGCCGGGGTGGTCACCGTCGACCAGGCGATGCACCACGAGGCGGGGCGGCGGGTCGCGGTGGCGGGGGTGGTCACCCACCGGCAGCGGCCGGGCACCGCGGGCGGCGTGACGTTCCTGTCCCTGGAGGACGAGACCGGCCTGATCAACGTGATCTGCACCGCGGGGTTGTGGAAACGGTTCCGGACGGTGGCGCGCACGTCGGCGGCGATGGTCGTCCGGGGACGGCTGGAGCGTGCGGACAACGCGACAAACCTGCTGGCCGAGCACCTCGCGCCGCTGTCGCTGCAGATCCCGACGTCGTCGCGCGACTACCGGTGAGAAGTCAGGCGGGCTCGCCGTCGCTCTCGGACATGTTCTCCTCGCCCGCCTCCAGCTCTTCTTCGAACTGGGCGAAGTCCGTCGGCGGGTCAACGTGTCGCAGCAGCGAGAACACCGCCCAGGCCACCCCGATCAGGGGCACCGCGACGACAGCGCCAAGGATGCCGGCCACCAGCGTGCCGGCCGTCACACCCACCGCGATCACCACCGGGTGCAGGGAGACCTGCCGGCCCATCACGATCGGCTGCAGGACGTGCCCCTCGAACTGGCCGATCAGCGCGATACCGGCGCCCACCAGGACGGCGTTGACGAACCCGTTGGCGGCCAGCGCAACGACCATGGCGATGACCATCGCCAGCGGCGCACCGACGAGTGGGATGAACGCGCCGATGAACACCAGCACCGCGAGCGGGGCGGCCAGTGGCACCCCGAGAATCAGCAGGATGATCATGGCGAGCAGAGCGTCGGACGCCGCGACGATGAAGGTGCCCCGGGTGTACCCGGAGAACGTGTACCAGGCCGCCCCGCCGCCCAGGAACCAGGACTCCCGCGACCGGGTCGGCAGCTGGTTGAGGAACCACTCCCACATCTCGGTGCCACGCAGCAGGAAGAACACCGTGAAGAAGGTTGCCAGGGCGAATGTGGCGAACGCCTCGCCGACCGAGCCGGCACTGGCCCACGCCTGGGACGCGATGACGCCGCTGTTGTCCGAGACCCATTGCTGGCCGGACGCCAACCAGTTCTGGACGTCAAGAGCCGTGACGGTGAGGTGCAGCGGTGACGTCTCGAGGAACGTCAGGATCGTCGAGATGCCGTCGTTGAACTGGGTGCCGAGGCTCTGCCACTGGCCGGCGACCGAGAACCCGACGTAGGTGAGCAGCCCGGCGAACACGGCGAACGACAGGATCATCGCCAGGGGTGTTGCCAGCCCTCGGGGCATCACGCGCGACATGACGTTGACCACGGGTCGGAGCACCGCGGTGAACACCAGCGCAAGGAAGACGGCGATGAACAGCAGCACCACCCGCGAGGTCGCGAAGAAGACGAGCCCGATCGCGATCACGACGGCGATCAGGCGCCACGACCATCCGGCGGCCGACCGCAGCCAGCGCGGGGTCGTCTCGTCGTAGCCGACGACGGAGGGGTTGCGGCGGGCGCCGGCGACCTTCTTGGCCGCCGGGTTGGCTCCGGCGAGATGCCAGAGGGACGCCTTGGCCCGTTCCGGTTCGACCGGTGCCGGTTCCTCGCGATCAGCCATGTCCGCCTCCCTGCCGGGCGGTGCGCATGCACCGCCGCACGCCAGTGTGCCGCAGGTCACGACCCCATGGGCGACCGGCGCTCCGTGCTATCTTGGCTGCCGCATCGAGGGCCCCCCGGGGCCTTCGGCGCGCACCCCGTCCGGGTGGCGAAATGGTAGACGCGCTAGCTTGAGGTGCTAGTGCCCTTAATGGGCGTGGGGGTTCAAGTCCCCCTCCGGACACGTCCCAGGACACGCGGTCCTGGATCAAGAAGTCGGGTCGGCTCACAGCTCGCTGTGAGCCGCTTCGTGCTCGGGTTGTAGGTCAGTCGGAGAGGTTGTCCCGAGTTCCGTGGAACTTCGGTGGCGGCCCGATGATCATCAGGCGGCGTTCACGTTCTCATCTTGACGGTCGGTACCGACATTCTGCTCGGCGACGTGCCGTTCGAGGGCCGCTCGTAGGGCCGGGACGTGCAGGTGGCCGTTGACGCGGCGGAACTGCCGGGCGGCTTCGATCATCCCGGCCGCGCACCAGCGCATCGCCATGCGTCCGTCTTGCCAGTGCTTGACGTTCTTGGCGTGCTCACGGCAGATCGAGATCATCGACTCGATCGCGTTCGTCGAGCGCAACGTCCGAGCGAGGGTCGGCGGCACGCCCAACGCGAGCACTGTCAGCGTCTCGGCCAGGCCCTCGCGCAGGCTGGCCGCCGCGGACGGGTGAGTCTTGTCCAGGTCCCGGGCCAGCGCGTTCAGTTGCGCCTGGGCGTCCAGCGCGGAATCGGCCCGATAGGCGGCCCGCATCCGCTGTTCGGCGGGGCCCCGCACCCGCTCGGGCAGGTGATCTCTGAACCGTCACGGGTTCGGTGCCGTTCTCATACTGGCTGCGGCTCCGGGTGGAGGGCAGTGGTTGCAGCGTAGTGAGCGGCCTCGGCCTCTGCGGGGGTGAGCATTGCGAGGGTGGAGTGCACGCGCCGGTGGTTGAACCAGTCGACCCAGGCCATCGTGGTGAACTCGACGTCGCCGATGTTCTTCAGCGGGCCGGTGTGGAACGGGCCGGGGCGGATGGCCTCGGTCTTGAACAGTCCGATGATCGACTCCATCAGGGCGTTGTCGTAGGCGTCGCCGACGGTCCCGATTGACGCCGCGATCCCCTCCAGGGCGAGGCGCTCGGTATACCTCAGTGCCGTGGTGGCGTGCTCGGTGATGTCCGTGAGCCACAACCGGTTCGGGGCGGGGGCGGTGAAGTCGCGGCAGACCAGGTCGTCGTGGACCGGCGGGCCCGGCCGGCGGCCCTTGCCCCGCTTGACCGAGTGCACCGAGAACAACCCCGCCGCCGAGCACAGCCGCCAGACCCGCCGCTCGGAGACGCGGTGGCCGGCCTCGGCGAACTCGTCGGCGATGAACCGGTACCCGAACTCCGGGTCGTCGCCATGGGCGTCGATCGCAGCGTTGGTCGCATACGCATCGACCAGGTCCCGGTCACTGACCGGGTCGGCGAGCCAGGAGTAGTACCCCTGCCGGGAGAACCCCAGCACCCGGCAGGTCACCGAGACCGGCACCCGGCAAGGGGCGTCGGCCGCGGCCAGCTCACGGACCAGCGGGAAGATCATTTTGGGAGCGACGCCTGCGACAAGTAGGCCGCAGCCCGGCGCAGGACCTCGTTCTCCTGCTCCAACAACCGGTTGCGACGCTTGAGCTCGCGCAGCTCAGCAGACTCCGCTGCGCTCTGGCCGGGCCGGTGACCGTCCTCGACGTCGGCGGCATGCAGCCAGTTGCGCAGGCACGAGTCGGAGATCCCGAAGTCCTTGGCGATCTGGGCGATCGGAGCATCCCCGCGCCGGGCCACAGCCACGACGTCCGCGCGGAACTCCCTCGGATGAACTCTAGACACGATCGACATCCTTCCAGCGAGGGCTCCCGCCCCCACAGATCAGGTGTCAACCAAACCTTCAGCAGTCCCGGTCACGTCCTGGGCTCGGCCAGCACGGTGGTGCAGGTGGGTACCTCGCGGATCCTGTTCTCCGGGGACCTGGGCCGGGCGGACCACCCGGTGCTGCGCTCGCGGGCCGCGCCGCCGGCTGCCACGACCGTGGTCGTGGAGTCCACCTACGGCGACCGGCAGCACCCCCGCCCGTCGGGCCCGGCGCACGCCGAGTTCGCCGATGCCATCCGGCGCACGGTCGAGCGGGGTGGCTCGGTGCTCGTGCCTGCCTTCGCGGTCGACCGGACCGAGCTGGTGCTCCAGGCGCTGTCGGACATGGTGCGGGACGGGGAGATCCCGGTGGTACCGGTGCACGTCGACAGCCCGATGGCGCTCGCCGCGCTCGAGGTCTACCGGCGCGGCTCGCTGCGGGACGAGCTGCGTGCGGGCATCGAGCCGGAGTTCGTGCACCTGCCGACGCTCAAGGCAGCCCGGGCCCCCGAGGAGTCCATGGCCCTGAACTCCCCGAAGGCGCCCTGCATCATCATCTCGGCGTCCGGGATGGCCTCGACCACCCGGGTGGTGCACCACCTGCGGCACATGCTGCCGGACCACCGCAACACCGTCGTGCTCACCGGCTACCAGGCGATCGGCACCCGGGGACGCGCCATGCTCGACGGTGCGCGCGAGCTGAAGATGTTCGGCCGGTACGTCCCGGTGAACGCCGAGGTGGTCGCCGACGAGGAGTTCTCGGTGCACGCCGACGCCGACGAGATCCTTGGCTGGCTCCGCCAGATGCCGGAGCCTCTCGAGACCGTCTACGTGGTGCACGGGGAGCGCGGCGCCTCCGAGGAGCTGGCCGAGCGCATCCGCGCCGAGCTGGGCTGGACCGTGGCGGTGCCGCACCTGGGGGAGCGCGTCCGGCTGGTCTGAGGCACAGTCGGCCGACGCCGCCCCCGGACCGTGCCGCGCGAGCGGGCGTGTGATAGGCACGCGGTCATGAGCACCGATACCCCGACCACCGCGTTCGACGACGCCGTCGCCCGCATTCGCGCCGGCGCCCGCGTCCCGGATGGGGCCCGCGCCCTGTACGACGCGCTCACCGACGACGAGCGGCTCTTCGTGCTCGACGGCGACACCCCGTTCTGGGCCGGGATGCACGGCATCTTCTTCGAGGGCTACAACCTGCGCCCGTACCCGATGGGCGCCGTCGCCCGCCTCGGCATCCCCGGTCTGCTGTTCGTGGACGGGCCGCGCGGCGTCGTCGTCGGGCGGTCCACGGCCTTCCCGGTCTCGATGGCCCGTGGTGCGACCTGGGACGTGGACCTGGAGGAGCGCGTCGGGCGGGCGATCGGCGCCGAGCTGCGCGCCCAGGGCGGGAACTTCTTCGGTGGCGTGTGCATCAACCTGCCTCGGCACCCCGCGTGGGGACGCGTGCAGGAGACGTACGGCGAGGACCCGGTGCTGCTCGGCGGGATGGGCGCCGCGCTGGTGCGGGGCACGACGCCGCACGCGATGGCCTGCGTCAAGCACTATGCCCTCAACAGCATGGAGAACGCCCGGTTCAGCGTGGACGTGCACATCGACGAGGCGACGCTCCACGAGTACTTCCTGCCGCACTTCCGCCAGGCGGTCGACGCCGGTGCGGCCGCGGTGATGAGCGCCTACAACTCGGTCGACGGAGAGTGGGCGGGGCAGAACCCGATGCTCCTGACGACAGTGCTGCGCGACGACTGGGGCTTCACCGGGACCGTGATCACCGACTTCATCTGGGGGATGCGCGACGGGACCGTGGCGCTCCGGGCCGGGCTGGACGTCGAGGCGCCCTTCCGCGAGCAGAGGGCGACGCACCTGGCGGCCGACCTCGCGGCCGGGCGGGCCCGCTGGGACGACGTCGAGCGCGCGGCGCTGCGCACCCTGGGTACCCAGCTGCGCCACTACGTGGAGCGGGACGAGCAGGCGCCCGACGCCGCGGTGGTGGCCGGGCCGGAGCATCGCGCCCTCGCACGCGAGGTCGCTGCGCGGTCCGTAGTGCTGCTGCGGAACGAGCCGATCGACGGTTCGCCGCTGCTCCCGCTGGATCCGGCTGTGGTCCGGACCGTCGCCGTCCTGGGTCGGCTCGCGGACCTACCGAACACCGGCGACCACGGGTCCTCGGACGTGCGGGCGCCGGAGGTCGTCACGGCGCTGGCGGGCCTGCGGGCGGCGCTCCCGGACGCGATCGTCGAGCACGTGACCGACCCTGACCCGGCGGAGGCTGCCCGACGTGCCGCGCACGCCGACATCGCGATCGTCGTCGTGGGGTACACGGCCGAGGACGAGGGCGAGTTCGTCGGCGGGGACATCCTCACCCGGCCGGAGCTGGCGGCCCTCTACCCGGAGCCCGCCACCGACGCCGAGCGCGACCTGCGCGCCCAGGTGCTGGCGCTCGCCGAGAGCGGCGCCACCCTCAACGGGGGCGCCGACACGGCCGGCGGCGACCGCGCGGACCTGCACCTACGCCCCGAGGACGTCGCCCTGGTCCAGGCGGTCGTGGCGGCCAACCCGCGCACCGTGGTTGCCGTCGTCGCTGCCGGGACCGTGCTGATGGAGGAGTGGCGGCACCAGGTGCCAGCCGTCCTGATGGCCTGGTACTCCGGCATGGAGGGCGGCCACGGGCTCGCCGACGTCCTGTTCGGGCGGGTCGACGCGAGCGGGCGGCTGCCGTTCGCGGTCCCGACGTCCGCGGACCACCTTCCGCACTTCGACCGGGACGCCACCTCCGTGACGTACGACCGGTGGTTCGGGCAACGGCGTCTGGCGCACCTGGGTGTCGAGGCGGCGTACCCGCTCGGCTTCGGGCTGTCCTACACGACCTTCCGCACCGAGCTCGTCCTCGCGCGGCGCGACGGGGAGTCGATGGACGTCACCGCGCGGGTCACGAACACCGGGGCACGGGATGGGCGGCACGTCGTACAGGTCTACGGCTCCACCGGGGGCGGCGAGCGGCATCTCCTGGGCTTCGGTTCGGTCGCGATCCCGGCCGGGGCCAGTGTCGAGGCGGTGGTCGAGGCGAGCCTGCTCCCACTGGGCACCTGGGACGCCGGGCGACGGGTGGTCACCGCTCCGGCAGGGCCGGTGGTGGTCGAGGTGGGCGCCCACTGGGGAGACTCGGCGGCGGTCACTGCCGTCGTTTGAGGCCGACGAGGCGCGAGGCAGGTCGGTCCGGCGTCGTGCCGGCGGGACCTGCTCTGGTCAGATGCCTTCGGGTCAGACGCCTTCGGCGGGCGCCTCGGCCGGCTCGATGTGGATGAAGGTCACGCACCCGGGGAGCGCGGCCGCCACGTCCGTCTCGATCCGGTCGGCCAGGTCGTGGGCCACCTGGACGGTCCAGCCACCGGGAACGGCGACGTCGAGGAAGACGAACCGCTGTCGCCCGGCCTCCATGGAGCGCAGGGCCGTGAGCTCCACCTGGTGATCGGTGTGGTGGCGGGCCAGGACGGCGTCGATCTCCGCGTGGTCGCTCGCCGGCAGTGCCGCGGTGAGCAGGCCGCTGAGGGATCGGTGCAGCAGGCGGTACCCGGTCACCAGGATGTTCATGCCCACTGCGAGCGCGACGATGGGGTCCAGTCGTTGCCATCCGGTCAGCGCCACGAGGGCGATGCCGACCAGGACCCCGGCGGAGGTCCACACGTCGGTCAGCAGGTGCTTGCCGTCGGCGATCAGAGTCATGGAGCGGTGCGCGCGGCCGACGCGCTGCAGGGTCAACCCGACCGCGAGGTTGATCAACGATGCACCGGTGCTGAGGGCCAAGCCGATGGCGGGCTGTTCGATCGGTTGTGGGGCCATCAGGCGTTCGATGGAGGTCCAGACGATCGCGCCTGCCGCGACGAAGATCATCGCTCCTTCCACCAGTGCGGAGACGTACTCCGCCTTGCCATGGCCGAAGTGGTGGATGTCGTCGGGCGCGCGGGAAGCGACGCGGAGGGCGAACAGGGCGACGACCGCGGCGACGAGGTTGACGCAGGACTCGAGGGCGTCGGAGAGGAAGCCGACCGACCCGGTGAGCGCGGCGGCAGAACCCTTGAGCGCGATCGTGACCAGCGCAGCCGCGAGCGACAGGAGCATGAACCGGAACAGCAGGCGGTCCTCCTGCCGCCGCGCCGTCGGGGACGGGGGAGTCATCGGCGTGTCGTCATTGTGTGAGCACCCTCATCGCGAAGTCGTGTGTGCCCCCTGATCGTGGCAGGTTCGCGGCGCGGCTGTGACCGTCGAACCCGCGCGGCCTCGCCGGTCCGGTCGGGTGCGACGGGGGAGGGCACCGGTGCCGAGGTGCTGGGGGCACCGAAGGACCCTGCACCAAGCGGCTCAGGCGTACCGCGCGATGAGGTGCTCGAACTGCTGGACGTACCCGCCGCCGAACAGCACCGCGTGCATGCCGAGCGGGTACAGCTGGTGCAGCCCGACGACGTCGTCCCACGCCTCCGGGAGCCGGTGCACCTCGCGGTATCCGGCCAGCACGTCGGCGAGGAAGGGCAGGCCGAACAGCTCGAGCATGGCCAGGTCGGTCATCCGGTGGCCGCCGTGGGCGGCCGGGTCGATCAGGACGGCGCCGTCGCGGCACCACATCACGTTCCCGGACCAGAGGTCACCATGCAGGCGGGCCGGTGCGTCGTCGTCGTCCCAGGCACCGGCCCGGACCGAAGCCGTCACCCGGGCCAGGTCGGCGGCCAGTCCGGTGCTCAGGCGGCCGCGCGCCGCCAGCAGGTCGCGGACCTGGTCCAGCCGGCACGGCGCGTAGAACTCGCCCCACCGCTGGTGGTTGCCACGGGGTAGCGGCAGGGGTTGGTCGAGCGGGCCGAAGAACCCGTCCTGCCCCCAGGCCGGCGGTGGCGCCCCGAAGCAGGGCGCGCCGGCGTCGTGCAGGCGGGCGAGGGCGGACCCGAAAGCGTGCGCCGCCGCCCTGCTGGGAGCAGCCGGCTGCAGTCGCTCGAGCTCCAGGGCCTCCGTCGAGACGCTCACGACGCGCACCACCCGCGGTCCGCCGGGCACGTCGAGCCATGCCAGCCCGGCAGCCTCGCAGGCGAAGAACCCGGCTGGCGCCCCGGCTCGTTGCTTGCGGAACGACATGGCCGCAGTCCACCACGTGCGAACGAGGTCGGCGTGGGATTCTCACCTCAGGGCAGTGCCGCCCGACCGGCGGCGCCCGATGTCCACCGGCCTACCCGCCGGGCACGACGAGCGGCCCAAGAGGCCCGCAGAGGAGGCGGCATGAGAATCGGGATCCCGACCGAGGTCAAGGACCACGAGTACCGGGTGTCGGTCACCCCGGCCGGCGCGCGCGCGTTGACCGATGCCGGCCACGAGGTGCTCGTCCAGGCGGGCGCCGGGCTCGGCTCCGGGCTGCCGGACGACGCGTACGTCGCCGCGGGGGCGCGGATCGTGCCGGACGCCGCCGACGCGTGGGGCGCCGACCTGGTCTGCAAGATCAAGGAGCCGGTCGAGTCCGAGTACCGCCGGCTGCGCCGGGACCTGGTGCTCTTCACCTACCTGCACCTGGCGGCCAACCGCCCCTGCACGGAGGCGCTGCTCGCCGCCGGAACCACGTCGATCGGCTACGAGACGGTGCAGCTGGCGGACGGCTCGCTGCCACTCCTGGTACTGATGAGCGAGGTGGCGGGCCGGCTCGCCACGCAGGCCGGAGCCCATCACCTGCTCAAGAACGAGGGCGGCCGGGGCGTGCTGCTCGGAGGTGTCCCCGGTGCCCGCCCCGGGCAGGTGGTCGTGCTCGGCGCGGGCATGGCCGGTCGGCACGGAACCGAGATGGCCGTGGGGATGCACGCGGAGGTGACGGTGCTCGACGTGAGCCTGCCGCGGCTGCGCGAGCTGGACGCCCGCTACGGCGGCCGGGTGCGGACACTGGCGTCGACGGCGCACGCCGTGCAGGAGGCCGTCCTCGCGGCGGACCTGGTGATCGGCGCGGTGCTGGTCCCCGGCGGCCGCACACCCGTCCTGGTGGACAACAGCACGGTCGAGCGGATGCGGCCCGGGTCGGTGCTCGTCGACATCGCGGTCGACCAGGGTGGCTGTTTCGCGGACTCCCGGCCCACCACGTACAGCGACCCGACGTTCCCGGTGCACGGCTCGCTGTTCTACTGCGTCGCCAACATGCCGGGCGCCGTTCCGGTGACCTCCACCCAGGCCGTGACGGCCGCGACCCTGCCCTACCTGCTCGCGCTCGTCGAGCACGGCTGGCGCGCGGCGGCCGGCGCCGACCCGGCCCTCGCGGCCGGGGTGAACACGCACGACGGCGACGTTGTGCACCCCGGTGTCGCGGCGGCGCACTTGCTGGCGTGCGCCGAGCTGACCGAGGTGCTCGCCGGACCGGCCGACGCCGTCGGCCGGTCAGCCCAGCAGGGCCGACAGGCGGGCGGTGGCGGCGGCGTCGGCCCGGGCCAGGCGGGCCTTGCGCAGGTTCTCCCGGACGACCCACCGGACGTCGTCGTCGGTCGACGAGGCCCAGGCCTCCAGGGCAGGGAAGCCGCCCGCCGGGTCCGCCGCGACCGCGACGCTCCAGCAGTAGCCCAGGGCCTGCCGGAGGGTCCGGACGTCGGACGCCCGGCGATCCGGCCTGCCAAGGAGGGAGCCGGTGATCCGGTCCAGCAGGGCCACCGCGTGGGCCGCCGCGCCCGGGGCGCGCAAGAGCCGTGGCTCGCATTCGCCCGCGGCGGCCGCGCGCTGGACAAGCGGTGCGCCGGCCGACCAGTCGTCGGTAACCGCGTGCAGCCGGGTGAGGTCGGCGTCGCCCAGGCGCTGGAGGGCCATGGCCACGCCTTCGCGGACCCGCCACCTGTCGTCCGCCGCCAACGTCCGCAGGGTCACCAGGTCGCCGACGTCGCGATCGGCGACGAGGCGCCCGAGTCCGGCGGCGCCGACCGTGGCGCGGTACTCGTCGGCGTCCGCGGCCCACCTCCGCAGGGACTCTGCGGGAGCGAGTTCCGCGACCACGTCCAGGAGCGCAAGGTTGCCGCGCGGCCCGGGCAGGCCGCTGTGCGCGTCGAGGTAGGCGCCCCACTCGGGCAGGGGGAGCGCGGCGAGGGCCGCGCGGTGGAGGTCACGGACGGAGGGACGGGCACTCATCCGGACATCATCCCGCAAGCTCGGTGTGCCGATATCGGACGGTACAGACCACGTAGGTGGGACACTTCAGCACGGCGAGCAGTGGTCTGGGGGAGCAGCGAACCGTGGACACGAACGGCGGGACACCCGTGGCGACGCCCGAGGAGCAGGCGCCAGCCCAGGACGGCGCGCGGCCTCCGACCGGCGACCGGGGCGCGCAGGTCCGGTCTGCGCCGGTGCTCGGATCCCCGGAGCTGCTCACCGCGATCATCGACGCCACCCCCGTCGCGGTGTGCGTCACGACGGACGACGGCTTCTTCGAGCAGGTGAACCCCGCGTACGAGCGTCTCTACGGCTATTCGGCCGCCGAGCTGATCGGCAGGCACTTCACCATCGTCGTCCCGGAGGGCCAGCGGGCCGCTCTCGCCGACCTGCACGACCGCTTCATCTCCTTCGGCGCGGAGATGCGTGGTGAGTGGGAGGTGATCACCAAGGACCGCTCGCGGCGGACGATCCTGGCCAACGCCTGCCGCCTGGTGGGCGCCGACGGCAGGTACCGCAAGGTGACCTTCGTGCTCGACATCACCGAGCGCACCCAGATGGAGGCCGACCTCGCCGAGGCGAACGAACGCCTGG
Source organism: Actinomycetales bacterium (assembly GCA_038204895.1). GTDB lineage: Bacteria > Actinomycetota > Actinomycetes > Actinomycetales > Cellulomonadaceae > Actinotalea. Next base: position 26,620 of record JBBRCL010000022.1, read on the forward strand.
CTCGTCTGGCAGCTCACGACTCGTTGACCGGGCTGCCCAACCACCATCGCAGCCGCGAGCTCATCGGCCAGGCGGTGGAGCAGGCCGAGCGTTACGGCCGCTCTCTCTCCGTCGCGGTCATCGACCTGGACCACTTCAAGACGATCAACGACACGTTCGGCCACCTGGTGGGTGACGACCTGCTGATCGCCTTCGCTCGGGTGCTGAGGTCCCAGTTGCGGACCGTCGACATCGCCGGCCGGATCGGCGGCGAGGAGTTCCTGGTGCTGATGCCGGAAACCCCGGCGTCCGGTGCCCGGATCGTCCTGGAGCGGCTGCGCGACTGCTGTCGTGACCAGCTCCGGACCCCGTCCGGAGAACCGTTGCGGTTCAGCGCCGGGCTGGTCGACTTCCGCCCGCCGGAGGACCCCGACGCGGTGATCCGGCGCGCCGATCAGGCGCTGTACCGGGCGAAGGAAGCCGGGCGGGACCGGACCGAGGTCGGCTGATCGGTGCGCCGGGCCCGATCCGGTCGAGTCGTCGGTGAGCGCTCACTAGGGTGACCGGATGCGATCGAGCCACCTGACCGACGGCGTCGTGCTCCTGCGACCGCCCACTGCGGACGATGTCGACGCGATCACGCAGGCCTGTCAGGACCCCGAGATCGCCGCGTGGGTGTCCACCCCGTACCCGTACCAGCGCAGCCATGCGGTGTGGTTCGTGCAGACGATCGTGCAGCCGGGCTGGCAGTCCGGCACCGACCTCGTCTGGTCCGTCCGGGACGCCGCGACCGATCGGCTGCTGGGCATGGTCGGCCTGCACCAGATCGCCGGCGGCTCCGCGGAGATCGGCTTCTGGATGGCTCCGTGGGGCCGTGGCCGCGGCGCTGCCATCAGGGCGGTCGCGCTGGTGCTCGACCACGCCTTCGATCCGGACGGGCTGGACCTAGTCCGGGTCGCCTGGTTGGCCTATGTCGGCAACTGGCCGTCCCGGAGGATCGCCTGGCAGGCCGGGTTCCGCCTCGAGGGCACCATCCGCCAGCATGCCGTCCAGCGGGACGGCATCCGCCGGGACTCCTGGGTCGGAACCCTCCTGCGCGGCGACCCGCGCGAGCCCAACGAGCCCTGGCCGGACGATCTGCCCGCCGACGGCGCCACTGTCCCGCCGTCGCCGGCCATCGGGCGAACGGAGAACCTCCGATGACCACAGCCGAGCAGACCCCTGCCCTGGACGCGGGCAACCCGTTCGCCGAGCCGTCGACCCTGCCCTGCGGCCTGCCGGACTTCGCGGCCGTCCGCGACGAGCACTACCTGCCGGCCTTCGAGGCCGGGATGGCCGAGCACCTGGCCCAGGTCAAGGCGATCGCGACGGACCCCGTGCCGCCGACCGAGGAGAACCTCCTGGGCGCGCTGGAGCGTTCCGGGCGGCTGCTGCACCGGGTGAGCCTGGTCTTCTTCAACCGGACCAGCGCGCACACCAGCCCTGCCCTCGACGAGCTCGAAGCGCAGGTCGCGCCGCTACTCGCCGCACACCGCGACGCCGTCTACCTCAACCGCGACCTGTTCGCCCGTCTGGAGGCCCTGCGGGCTCGTGTGCGGGCCGCAGAGGTCACCTTGCCCGCCGACGCCGCCTGGCTGGTGCACATCCTGCGACGCGACTTCCTGCGGGCCGGCGTGGCCGCCTCGCCGGAGGTCACCGAGCGGCTGCGCGAGCTGAACGGGCGCATCACCACCCTGGAGACGGCCTTCGCCCAGCAGCTGCTGGCGGAGACCAACGCGTCAGCGGTGCTGGTCGAGGACGAGGCGGACCTCGAGGGGCTGCCCGCGGACGCCGTCGCTGCCGCGCGGAAGGCGGCAGGCGATCGTGGGCACGCGGCCGGCTACCTCCTCGAGCTGATCCTGCCGACCCAGCAGCCGGCGCTGGCGACGCTGCGCCGTCGTGACGTGCGGCGGCGGATCCACCAGGCCTCGGTCGCCCGGGGCGGCCGGGGCGGCGAGCACGACACCAGGGCAACGCTGCTGGAGCTGGTCCGATGTCGGGCCGAGCGGGCGGCCCTGCTGGGGCATGCCCACCACGCCTCGTACGTCGCGGAGGAGTCCACTGCCCGCACCACCGCTGCGGTCGACCAGATGCTGGGCCGCCTGGCGCCGCCGGCGGCCGCCAACGCCCGTCGGGAGGCCGCCGACCTCGAGCGGGCCCTGCAGGCGGACCACCCCGGCGCCGGCCTCGAGCCGTGGGACTGGGCGTTCTACGCCGAGCGGGTCCGCCAGGAGCGGTTCGCGCTGGACGACGCGCTGCTCCGGCCGTACCTGGAGCTGGAGCGCGTGCTGCACGACGGCGTCTTCCACGCGGCGAACCAGCTCTACGGGCTCACCTTCCACCGCCGCGAGGACCTCGTCGGCTACCACCCGGACGCGCGGGTCTACGAGGTGGTCGATGCCGACGGGTCCGGCGTCGGCCTGTTCGTTGCGGACTGGTATACGCGGGAGACCAAGCACGGCGGCGCGTGGATGAACAACCTGGTCGACCAGAACCACCTGTTGGGCGAGAAGCCGGTGGTCGTGAACAACCTCAACATCTCCGCCCCGCCCGCCGGTGAGCCGACGCTGCTGACCTGGGGCGAGGTGATCACCATGTTCCACGAGTTCGGCCATGCCCTGCACGGCCTGCTCTCGGACGTCCGCTTCCCGTCCCAGTCCGGAACCGAGGTCCCGCGCGACTTCGTGGAGTACCCGTCCCAGGTGAACGAGATATGGGCCTGGGAGCCGTCGGTGCTGGCTCGGTACGCCGTGCACCACCGCACCGGCGAGCCGATGCCCGCCGGATGGGTGCAGACCCTGCTGGCGTCCCGGCAGTTCAACGAGGGGTTCGCCACGACGGAGTACCTGGCCGCGGCGTTGCTCGACCAGGCTTGGCACCAGCTGACCCCGGACCAGGTGCCCGACGACGTCGGCCAGGTGGAGGCGTTCGAGCAGGCTGCGCTGGAGGCGGCCGGGGTGGCGCTGAGCACCGTGCCGCCCCGGTACCGCACGACGTACTTCAACCACGTGTTCGGCGGCGGGTATGCCGCGGCCTACTACGGCTACATCTGGTCGGAGGTGCTGGACGCGGACACCGTGACGTGGTTCGAGGACAACGGTGGGCTCAGCCGGGAGAACGGCGAGACCTTCCGGCGGCGGCTGCTCGCCCGCGGCGGTTCGCTGGACGCGATGGAGGCCTTCCGCGACCTAAGGGGGCGGGAGCCGCGGATCGAGCCGCTGCTGACCCGGCGCGGCCTGGCCTGAGGGCAGAGGTGCCCTCCCACTCCGGGTTTGGCTCGGATCTGCGCATCTGACGCACAGATCCGAGCGAAACGCGCCGCTCGCGGCAGGAGGGCCACCGCCGGGTACCGTGACGGCATGCCCACGTTGCCAGCGAGCACTCCGGGACTGTGCGCGGAGGACGAGGTCGCCGCGATCTGCCAGGACCTGTTGCGGATCGACAGCTCGAACTTCGGGGACGACACCGGGCCCGGCGAGCGGGCGGCGGCCGAGTACGTGATGGCGTCGCTGGCCGAGGTCGGGCTCGAGCCGGAGATCTTCGAGTCCTTGCCACGGCGCGCGAGCGTCGTCGTCCGCCTTCCCGGAGCCGATCCGCACCGCCCGGCCCTGGTGCTGCACGGGCACACCGACGTCGTCCCCGCCCAGGCCGGCGACTGGTCCGTCGACCCGTTCGGCGGCGAGGAGATCGACGGCCTGCTGTGGGGCCGCGGTGCCGTTGACATGAAGGACATGGACGCGATGATCCTGGCGGTGGTCCGCCAGATGGTGCGTGAGGGCCGCAGGCCGGCCCGCGACGTCGTGGTGGCGATGTTCGCCGACGAGGAGGCCGGCGGCGTGCACGGGGCGCGCTACGCGGTCGACCACCGGCCGGACCTGTTCGAGGGTGCCACCGAGGCGATCAGCGAGGTGGGTGGCTTCTCCGTCGACATCGCCGGGCGTCGCACCTACCTGCTGCAGACCGCCGAGAAGGGCATCGGCTGGCTGCGGCTGGTCGCGGAGGGCCGGGCTGGCCACGGGTCGCAGCTGAACACCGACAACGCGGTCACCGAGCTGGCCGCCGCCGTCGCGCGGGTCGGGGCGTACTCCTGGCCGCTGCGGCTCACGCCGACCGTGCACGCGTTGCTGGCCGGAGTCGCGGACCTCACCGGTCTCCCGTTCGACCCCGAGGATCCCGACGCCGTCGCGCGGCTGGTGGACGCCCTTGGCCCGGCGGCCCGGTTCGTCGGCGCGACCTTGCGCAACACTGCCAACCCGACCCAGCTGTCGGCCGGCAACAAGGCCAACGTGATCCCCGGCCGGGCGGAGGCTGTGCTGGACACCCGGTTCCTGCCGGGGTACGAGGAGGAGACGCGGCGGACGCTGGCCGGGCTGGCCGGGGAGCGCGTCCGGGTGGAGGAGATCCACACCGATGTCGCGCTGGAGGTCCCGTTCAGCGGAGGCCTGGTGGACGCCATGGTGGCCGCCCTCGATGCCGAGGACCCGGGGGCAGCGGTGCTGCCGTACGCCCTGTCCGCCGGGACCGACAACAAGTCACTGTCCCGGCTGGGGATCACCGGGTACGGCTTCGCGCCGCTGCAGCTGCCGGCGTCGCTGGACTTCTCGGCGATGTTCCACGGGGTTGACGAACGGGTGCCGGTCGAGTCCCTGCGGTTCGGGGTGCGCGTGCTGGACCGGTTGCTGGTCACCTGTTGACCCCGACCGGCGTCGACGGGACCGGCGCCGCAGGGCGCGGGTCCGTGCGGGACGATGCGTCAGAGCGTGCTCTGCACGTGGATGATCTTGCGTCGGAGCCAGACCTTGCGGCGCCCGCCCGAGAAGAGCATGGTCCGTGCGAGCTCCCAGCGTCCGTACTCTGCCTCGTCGGTCAGCAGCCGCCGCGTGTCGTTCCGGTTGGCGGTCTCGCCAAGGGTGAGCACCCGGTACTCATAGTGCGCACCCTGTGCCTGCCAACCGTCGCGGACCGGGCGCATCATCGCGTTCCCGTCCAAGCTCGCTACCTCCATGCCGACCCGAGCCGATGGATCGACTGCCATTGTGCACGTCCCGGCGCTACCTTCGGACCATGACCGTGGATCCGCGTGCAGCGCTCGACCGACTCATCGCCGCGTTGGAGGCGTATTTCCACGCCGTGACAACGCGGCGCGCCGAGGACGACCCGGCCGTGGATGACGCCTACGACGTGCTCGCCGACGCCTTCGAGGTGTACGACGATGCGCTGGCCAGCGTGCACGGGGAGACCCTGCCGTTCGGGCTGCTGGACGACGACTCCGACGACGACGACTCCGACGACGACGAGGACGACGTCGACGAGGACGACCTGGACGACGACATCGAGGACCTCATCGATGAGGCGGACGAGGCTGACGCGGCGGACGCGGACGAGGAGCGCTGAGCCTCAGCGTCGTTCGGGGTAGCCCGTCGCCGGAGCGCTGACCTCGTCGAGAGCGGTCACGATCTCCTCAGGGAGCTCCACGTCCAGGTCCAGCTCGAGAGCCGCACGCAGCTGGCCGGTGGTCCGCGCCCCGATCACTGCCGAGGCCACCTGTGGTCGGCCGAGCAGCCACGCGAGGGCGACCTCGAGGGGAGTCCAGCCCAAGCCGTCGGCCGCGGTCACGACCGCCTCGACCACCGGGGTGGCGAGCGGCCCGAGGTAGGGCTCGACGAAACCGGAGAGGTGAGCCGACGCCGCCCGGGAGTCGGCGGGCACCGTACGGCGGTACTTGCCCGTGAGCACCCCGCGGCCAAGGGGCGACCAGGCCAGGACGCCGACGCCGAGGTGCGTGGCCGCCGGGACGACCTCGCGCTCGATCCCGCGCTGAAGCAACGAGTACTCGACCTCGATGGCGGCCAGCCGGTGGTCCGGCTCCAGCAGGGACGCTGCCCGGGCCGTCTGCCAGCCGCTGTGGTTGGACAGGCCGACGTAGCGTGCCTTCCCGGTGTCGAGGGCGTGCCGGAGAGCCCCGACGCTTTCCTCCAGCGGGGTGCCGGGATCGGGGGACTGCACCAGCCAGAGATCGACGTGATCGGTGCCCAGACGCGCGAGGGAGGCATCCAGGGTGGACAGCAGGGACCCGCGCGACGCGTCGACCACGCCGCCCGCAGCGGTCCGGCGGATCCCGGCCTTGGTGCACAGCAGGACATCCTCGCGGGGGACCACACTGCCGAGCAGGCGTCCGACCAGGGCCTCGGCTGCGCCGTCGGCGTAGGACGCGGCCGTGTCGACAAGGGTTCCGCCGGCGTCGACGAAGTCGTGCAGCAGCGATGCTGCCTCCTCTTCGTCGGTGTCACGGCCCCAGGTCAGGGTGCCCAGCGCAAGCGACGAGACCCTGAGCCCGGTCCCGCCGAGCAGTCGCTCCTCCATGGCCTGCAGGCTACCGGCAGCCGATGGCGGGGACTCGTCCGACGACCTGGCCGACGTCCAGGTAGGGTGACCGATCGTGACATGGTGGGAAGGCATCGTCCTCGGCCTGGTCCAGGGGCTCACGGAGTTCCTGCCGATCTCCTCCAGCGCTCACCTGCGGGTGGTCGGGGAGCTGCTGAACGGCGGCTCGGACCCCGGTGCGGCCTTCACCGCGATCACCCAGATCGGAACCGAGACCGCTGTGCTGGTCTACTTCCGCCACGACATCGTGCGGATCGTGACGGCCTGGTGGCGTGCGTTGCGCGGGCAGGACGGGTCGGGCTGGCGGGCGCGGATGGGAGCCGGCGACCCGGACGCCCGGATGGCCTGGTGGATCGGTCTGGGCACCGTGCCGATCGTGGTTCTCGGGCTGGCGTTCGAGGAGTCGATCAAGGGCCCCTTCCGGAACCTGTACCTGATCGTGCTCACCCTCGCCCTGTTCGCGGTGGTCCTCGGGGTGGCCGACCGGGTGGGCGCCAAGCGGCGCACCCTTGACCAGCTGACCCCCGGGCACGCCGTTGCCTTCGGCTTCGCCCAGGCGCTCGCCCTGATCCCCGGGGTGTCGCGCTCCGGCGGAACGATCAGTGCCGGCCTGCTGATGGGCTACACCCGGGAGGCGGCCGCCCGGTACTCGTTCCTGCTGGCCGTCCCGGCCGTCCTCGGGTCAGGACTGCAGCAGCTGGTCAGCAGCGTGCACGACTTCGGGCGGACGGGTACCCCGTCGCTCGGCGTGACGGCCCTGGCAACGGCCGTCGCGTTCGTCATCGGCTACGTCGTGATCATCGGCTTCTTGAAGCTGGTCAGCACGCGCAGCTACCTGCCGTTCGTGATCTACCGGTTCGCCTTCGCCGCCGCGATCGTGCTTCTGCTGCTCACGAACGTGCTCGATCCGGTCAGCGGGACGGCCTGACTCACAGCCAGCCGGAGTGGCGGAACATCCGATACAGCACGATGCTCACGCCGACCATGAGTGTCACGGCCGCCGGGTATCCCCAGATCGCCGCCAGCTCCGGCATGTGCTGGAAGTTCATGCCGTAGACCGAGGCGATCAGCGTGGGCATGGCGACGATGGCCGCCCAGGCGGAGATCCGCCGGATGGTGTCGTTCTGGCGCACCGAGACCAGGGCAAGGTGCGCGGAGAGCATGTCCGCCAACAGGTCGTCGTGCGCGTCGAACCGCCGGTCGAGGCGATCGACAGCTGAGACCAGGCGTCGTACCCAGGCGTCGGCGGGCGCGGTGTCGTCCGGCCCGGTGACCAGCTCGGGCAGCTCGGCGCCGAGCGGGACGAGGGCCCGCCGCGCCTCGGCGATCTCGCGCTTGAGCGCATAGATGCGTTCCACCGGGGCGTCGTGCGAGCTGGAGAACACGGCATCCTCCAGCTCGGTGACCGCGTCCCCCAGCGAACCCTCCACCTCGGAGGCAGCCTGGACGAGGCTGGCCCACAGGGCGGACAGGACGCCGCCGGTGAGGTGGTCGAGCGTCGTCTGGGGTTCGGTGAGACGTTCGGCCATCCGATCGAGGATGCCCGCAGCACCGGTCTCCGCCGTGAGCACGACGCCGTCCAGCACCACGCAGGTCACCTCACCGGTGAGGACGTCGTCCGTTGACTGGCGGTAGCTGAGGGTCGGCGCCGTGAGGTGGACCCCGCCGTCCTTGAGGTGCTCCAGGTGGGGGCGGATGCGGCCACCCGGCACGCTCCGGGTGCCGGCCCGTTCCAGCACGTCGACAGGCAGGCCGAGACGTTCGCCGACCACGATGATGTCGGCGCGGTCGGTGACGCGGACCCACCTGACCTCGGGGAGGGCCGAGTCGCCGTCCGGCGCCCAGCGCTCACCGGACCGGACCCAGGTGCTGACCTCAGGGGTGTCCACCGTCCCAGTGTGAACCCGCCAGACCTCGCCACGAGCTCACGACGAGCCCACGACGAGCCCAGTACGGGCGCCCTTCGCCCGCGACTAGGCTTCCGCCGTGCGCACCTGGCCCTCCCCGCATGTCCCGACGGTCCCCGGACGAGGCGGGCAGGTCCGGTTGATCGACCCCGAGACCCACACGGCGGCCGTCTCCGCCGACGGTCCCGTCGCGACCATGTACGTGTGCGGGATCACGCCGTACGATGCCACCCACCTGGGACACGCGGCGACGTACATCGCGTTCGACCTGTTGCACCGCGCCTGGCTCGACGCCGGCCTTGCGGTGCACTACGCGTCCAACGTCACCGACATCGACGACCCCCTGCTCGAGCGTGCTGCCGCGATCGGCGTCGACTGGGAGCAGCTGGCCACCGAGCAGACAGCCCTCTTCGCCGAGGACATGACCGCCCTCGGCGTGCTCGCGCCGCACACCTACCTCGGTGCGGTGGAGACCATCCCGCTGGTGGCCGAGGCCGTTGCCCGCCTGTTGGAGATGGGCCTTGCCTACCGGCTGCCGCTGGAGCAGGGCGCCGGTGGTGCGGACTCGTCCTTGGGCGACGTCTATGCCGACATCTCCACCGACGCGCACTTCGGTTCCGTTGCCGGGCTGTCCCACGACGAGACGGTCGCCCTGTTCGCCGAGCGAGGCGGCGATCCGGGCCGCCCGGGCAAGCGGGACCCGTTGGACCCGGCGCTCTGGCGGCGCGAGCGACCCGGCGAGCCGAGCTGGGACGGTGGCGTCCTTGGCCGGGGACGGCCGGGCTGGCATATCGAGTGCACGGTGATCGCGGCCCATGCGCTGGGCTCGAGCTTCGATGTCCAGGGCGGCGGCCGTGACCTGTGCTTCCCGCACCACGAGATGAGCACCGCGCACGCCCGCGCTCTCGGCGACACGGGTGCCCGGCTGCAGATGCACACCGGGATGGTCGGGTACAAGGGCGAGAAGATGAGCAAGTCCTTGGGCAACCTGGTGCTGGTCTCCGAGCTGCGCGCGGACGGCGTCGACCCGATGGCGATCCGCCTGGCAGTGCTCGCTCACCACTACCGCGAGGACTGGGAGTGGGACCACGCGGTGCTGGCCGAGGCCGAGCACAGGCTGTCTCGGTGGCGCTCGGCGCTGTCCGGTGTCGGCGGACCGGACCCCGGGTCCGCCGTCACGGCGATCCGGGCGGCGATGGCGCAGGACCTCGATGCCCCGGCGGCGTTGCGCGCCGTCGACTCCTGGGCCGATGCGGAGCTCTTCGTCGGGGGCGACGTGATCGGCGCTCCGGGCGTGGTGAGCCGGGCGCTGGACGCCATCCTGGGGATCCGCGTCTGAGTCCACTCCGAGCAGTCCGACGGCGCGCGTGCGACGTCGGCCGGACCCCGACGGTCAGGTGGTGGGTCCGGCTCCGTGGTCGCGGCGCCGAAGGTAGCGCTCGAACTCCCGGGCGATCGCCTCGCCGGTCGCCTCGGGCAGCTCGACGGTGTCCTTGGCCTCCTCGAGCTGGGCGACGTACTCGGCGATTTCGGAGTCCTCGGCCGCCAGCTCGTCAACCCCGTGCTGCCACGCCTCGGCGTCGTCCGGGAGGTCGCCCAGGGGGATCGCCTCGCCGAGCAGCTCCTCGAGCCGGACCAGCAGCGCGACGGTGGCCTTCGGCGACGGGGGATGGGCGACGTAGTGCGGCACGGCCGCCCAGACCGACAGGCCGCGCATGCCGCGGCGGGTCGCCTCGTGCTGGAGCACGCCGACGATGCCGGTCGGGCCCTCGTACGTGCTGGCGTCCAGGCCGAGAGCGTCCTGCAGCTCGGGGTCGTCAGACGTGGCCGTCACCGGGATCGGCCGGCTGTGCGGGACGTCGGCGAGCAGGGCGCCGAAGGTCACGACGGTGGTCACGCCCAGGCGCTCCGCGGTGTCCAGCACCTCCGAGCAGAACCGGCGCCACCGCATGGACGGCTCGATGCCATGGACGAGCGCGACGACCTCACCGGAGCCGGGGCGGGTCGCCGCGGTGACCGACGTGCTCGGCCACGCAATGACCCGACGCCCGTCCTCGGCGACGCCGACGGTCGGACGGCACACCTGGAAGTCGTGGTACTCCTCCGGGTCCAGCTCGGCGACCGGCTCGGCCGCCCACACCTCCTGGAGGTGGATCAGCGCCTGGGTGGCAGCCCCACCCGCGTCGTTCCAGCCCTCGAAGGCGGCGAGCATGACCGGTCCACGTAGGGGTGCGACGAAGGCATCGGTCATGGGCCCCCCCCAGGCGCGGGGGGCCATACCCCTTCCATAGCCCCCC
>JBBRCL010000023.1:0-37044 GCA_038204895.1 Actinomycetales bacterium
CGAGACCCTCGCCCAGGCCAAGAAGGCACCACGGTCCAGACCCCCCGTCAACAGCACCTGGAACCAACCCGGCTGGCGGAGGAAACCAGATGAGGCAACGTCATAGCCCCCGCGGAGGTATTGACATGAGGCAACAGGGGAAGGTCGACGTCCGCCCGAGGGACATCGCTGCGCCGTTCTGCTCCTTGACCGCGCCGAGGTAGGCGAAGTACAGCCACTGCACGGCCTCCCGGCCGGTGGCGGCCGGGGCCGAGATGTCGAAGCCGTAGGACTCCGCCATCTCCTTGAGCTCGCCGAGGGCTCTGATCTGCTCCGCGAGCTCCTCGCGCTCCTGGATGATCGACTCGGTCGAACGCTCCAGGTCCAGCTCGGCCCGCTCGTCCTGCTTGGCCTCGATCAGGGCGTCGATGCCGTACAGGGCGACCCGGCGGTAGTCACCGATGATCCGGCCGCGCCCGTAGGCGTCGGGCAACCCGGTGACGATGTGGGACTTGCGCGCGGCGCGCACGTCCGGGGGGTAGACGTCGAACACACCGGCGTTGTGCGTCTTGCGGTACTCGGTGAAGATCTTCTTCACGTCAGGGTCCGGGGTGTACCCGTACGTCTTCAACGCACCCTCGACCATCCGCCAGCCGCCGTTGGGCATGATCGCCCGCTTGAGCGGCGCATCGGTCTGCAGGCCAACGACGATCTCGTGGTCGGCGTCGATGAAGCCGGGCGCGTGCGAGGTGATGCTCGACGGGGTGTGCACGTCGACGTCGTAGATGCCCTTGGCCCGCTCCTCGGGGAACATGCCCACCAGGTGCTGCCAGATCCGCGAGGTGCGTTCCGTCGCGCCGGCCAGGAAGGATGCATCGCCCAGGTACGCGGCGTAGTTGCGCTGGATGAAGTCCCGCACGTCGACCCCGTCCTGCCACGGTCCCGGCGCGAAGCCACGCCAGGCCCCGTCGTCGGTCGTCAACGGGGTGTCCGCGGTGGTGGCGCCTTCGGCGGTGATGGCCATCGTTTCTCCCTGTGGTCGTCGGTGATTGCGACGCTAAGCGGGGAAACATGGGATGACCTGGGACCTTCGGGCAGCGGCCCTTCTTGGGACCGTGACCTGGGTCACGTCGGGCTCAACGAGGGGACCTACGTCACCATCGTGAGGGCTCAGTGGGCTGCGCGCGCGACGTGCGTGAGGACGTCCTGCGCGACGTCCTCCGGTCGCAGCCGCAGCTCCTCCACCAGCTGGGCCCGGGTCGCATGGCCCAGGAATGCCAGCGGCACGCCGAGCATCCGGACGGGCGTGGCGAGCCCCGCCTCAGCACACCGCTGGGCCACCAGGGCACCAACGCCACCGTCGACCAGGCCGTCCTCGACGCACACCACGTGGTCGTGGTCAGCGGCCAGCTTGACCAGCGCGGCGGGCACCGGGAGCACCCAGCGCGGGTCCACCACCGTCGTGCGCACGCCGGCGTCCGCCAGCAGCTCGGCGGCCGCGACGGCGGTTTGCGCCATCGGGCCGATACCGATCAGCAGCACCGAGGACCCTTCGGTGCCCGTCCGCGCCAGCACGTCGACGCCCTCCAGGGTGTCGATTGCCGGAAGCGGACCGGGCAGGGGGCCCTTGGGGAACCGGATCACGCTCGGGGCGTCGTCGATGTCGACGGCCGTCCGCAGCGCGCTGCGCAGGGTCTCCTCGTCGCGAGGGGCCGCCAGGTGCAACCCGGGGACCACCCGGAGCAGCGCCATGTCCCACATGCCGTTGTGGCTGGGTCCGTCGTCGCCGGTGATCCCCGCACGGTCCAGGACGAACGTGACGCCGGCCTTGTGCAGGGCGACGTCCATCAGCACCTGGTCGAAGGCCCGGTTGAGGAACGTCGCGTACACGGCGACCACCGGGTGCAGCCCGGCGAAGGCCATCCCCGCCGCCGACGTCACGGCGTGCTGCTCGGCGATGCCGACGTCGAACACCCGCGAGGGGAACGCCGCAGCGAACGGGGCCAGCCCGACGGGCTGCAGCATCGCGGCGGTGATCGCCACGACATCGGGCCGCAGGTGGCCGACCTGGACGATCTCATCGGCGAACACCGAGGTCCAGGCGAAGCGGGACGCCGCCACCGGCAGGCCGGTCTCCGGATGGATCCGCCCGACCGCGTGGAACCGGTCGGCGTCGTCCTGCTCGGCCGGCACATAGCCGCGGCCCTTCTCGGTGATCACGTGCACGATGACCGGCCCGCCGAAGTCTCGCGCGAGCCGCAGGGCCCGCTCGACCGTGCCGACGTCGTGGCCGTCCACCGGCCCGACGTACTTCAGCCCCAGGTCCTCGAACATGCCCTGAGGCGCGACAACGTCCTTGATGCCCTTCTTCATGCCATGCAGGGCATCGTAGATCAGCCGCCCGAGCGGACCGGAGCGTCGCAGGGCCCGCTTGCCCCAGGCCAGGACGTCCTCGTAGCCGCGGGCGGTGCGCAGCCGGTCGAGATGCTCGGCCAGCCCGCCGGTCGTCCGGTCGTAGGACCGCCCGTTGTCGTTCACCACGATGATCAGGCGCCGGTCCTGCCCGGTTGCGATGTTGTTCAGCGCCTCCCAGGCCATCCCTCCGGTGAGCGCGCCGTCGCCGATCACGGCGACCACGTGCCGGTCGACGCTCCCCCGCAACGCGTAGGCCTTGGCGATCCCGTCCGCCCAGGACAGCGCGGTGGAGGCGTGCGAGTTCTCCACGACGTCGTGCTCGGACTCGCCGCGGTTGGGGTAGCCGGACAGCCCGCCGCGCTGGCGAAGGCCCGAGAAGTCGGAGCGCCCGGTGATCAGCTTGTGCACGTAGGCCTGGTGGCCCGTGTCGAAGACGATCGTGTCCCGCGGGGACTCGAAGACCCGGTGTACCGCAAGGGTCAGCTCCACGACACCGAGGTTCGGGCCGAGGTGGCCGCCGGTCCGGGACACGGACTGCACGAGGAAGTGCCTGATCTCCGCCGCAAGCTCGACGAGCTCGGCCGGGCGCAGTGCCCGGAGATCAGCCGGCGAGCTGATCCGGGGCAGGAGGGCCATCCGGTCATCGTACGGCGTGCCGCCCGAGGGGACAGATTCCACCCAGACCCGTGCGGCATTCTGCGCGGGCCCTTCACCGACCCCACACGCGCTGGTCGACCCCGAGGCCTCGGCTTCCGACCGGGCGCGCGGACCGAGCATGGCCCGGCGCCGTGGGACGCCCGACCGTACGCTGGCGCCATGCGCTTCCTGCCCGGTCACCAGCCGACGACCGACCTGACATACGGCGACGTGTTCCTGGTGCCGTCGCGCTCCGAGGTCGGCTCGCGCTTCGACGTCGACCTGACCAGCACAGACGGATCCGGCACGACCATCCCCGTGGTGGTGGCAAACATGACCGCCGTCTCCGGGCGCCGGATGGCCGAGACGGTCGCCCGGCGCGGCGGGATGGCGGTGATCCCCCAGGACATCCCGCCGGACGTCGTGGCCGACGTCGTCGCGTCGGTGAAGTCGCGCCACCCGGTGGTGGAGACCGCCGTGGTCGTCGAGCCGACCGCGACCGTGCACACCGCGCTCACCCTGATCGGCAAGCGGTCCCACGGGGCCGCAGTCGTCGTGCGCGACGGACGCCCGATCGGGGTGGTCACCGAGGCCGACTGCCAGGGTGTCGACCGGTTCACCCAGGTCGGCGAGGTGATGACGCCCGACCCGACGGTCGTGGACGTCAGCGTGCTGGCGGGAACCGGCGGGCTGGCTGCCGCGTTCGACCGGCTGCACACCTCCCGACGCCGCTTCACCCCGGTGGTGGCCGACGGCGCCCTGGTGGGCGTGCTCACCCGCACCGGCGCGCTCCGCTCGAGCATCTACTCCCCCGCGGTGGACGACGCCGGACGGCTGCGGATCGCGGCCGCACTGGGAATCAACGGCGACGTGCGGGCCAAGGCGGCGGTCCTCCTGGAGACCGGCGCCGACCTGCTGGTGATGGACACCGCGCACGGCCACCAGGCCAAGATGCTCGAGGCGTTGGCCGCGGTGCGGTCCCTGCACCCCGGCGTCCCCGTGGTGGCCGGGAACGTCGTCACGGCCGAGGGCACCCGCGACCTCGTGGCTGCCGGCGCCGACATCGTGAAGGTAGGCGTCGGTCCGGGGGCGATGTGCACCACGCGGATGATGACCGCCGTCGGGCGGCCGCAGTTCTCCGCGGTCCTGGAGTGCGCGGAAGCGGCACGGCAGCTCGGCGCGCACGTGTGGGCCGACGGTGGAGTGCGCCACCCGCGCGACGTCGCCCTCGCTCTGGCGGCCGGGGCATCCCAGGTGATGATCGGCTCCTGGTTCGCCGGGACCCACGAGATCCCTGGTGACCTGCATGCCGACGCCGATGGCCGGCTGTACAAGGAGAGCTTCGGGATGGCGTCCGCCAGGGCGGTCGCCGCCCGCACGCTCGGCGACAGCCCGTTCGACCGGGCACGCAAGGCCCTCTACGAGGAGGGCATCTCCTCCTCCCGGATGTACCTCGACCCCACCCGCCCGGGCGTGGAGGACCTGCTGGACCAGATCACCTCCGGGCTGCGCAGCGCCTGCACCTACGCCGGCGCGGCGTCGCTGGCCGAGTTCGCCGAGCGGGCCGTCGTCGGGCTCCAGTCGACGGCCGGCTACGAGGAGGGCCGTCCGCTGCCGGCCGGGTGGTGAGATGACCGACGCCGGCGCCCGCGCCCAGCTGGCCGACCTCGCCTCCCGAGGGGTCATGTGGCCCACAGTGCCCACAGTGCCCACAGTGCCCACCGGACGGCATCCGACCCGGCCCGCGGCCGTGCTGGTGCTCTTCGGAGTGCTGGACGACCGGCCCGCGGACCACGTCTCCCGCGCGGTACCGGCCGACCTGGACGTGTTGCTGGTCGGGCGGGCGGCCTCGTTGTCGCACCATCCCGGCCAGGTCGCCTTCCCCGGAGGCCGGCTCGACCCCGATGACGCCGGCCCCGCCGAGGCTGCGCTGCGCGAGGCGGTCGAGGAGACCGGGCTGGACCCCGACGGCGTCGAGATCCTCGGGCTGCTCGGGGAGCTGCCGCTGTCGGTGTCCGACCATCTGGTGGTCCCGGTGCTCGCCTGGTGGAGCCGGCCGTCGAGGGTCGCCGTCGTCGACCACGGCGAGTCCGCGACGGTCTTCCGTGCTCCGGTCGCCGACCTGCTCGATCCGGCCAACCGGCGCTCAGCGACGCTGCCCCGGATCGGGCGGCGCTACGCCGGCCCGGCCTTCCTTGTTCCGCACGACGCCGGGCAGTACGTGGTCTGGGGCTTCACGGCGCTCGTCCTCGACCGGCTGTTCGACGAGCTCGGGTGGACCGAGCCGTGGGACCGGCGCCGGACGATCCCCGCCCCGCTCTGAGCGGGTCCGGCTCCCCGCCGGCCCCCGCGGCACCTCAGACCGACGGGTCCGCAACCCTTCCCGCGAACAGGACCAGCCCGGTCCCGACCTCGACCACCTGGTACTCGAAGGGGTGGTCGAGCACCAGATGGATCGCCGGTTCGAGTGGCGCGCTGGTGACCCCGACCTCGACCTGGGTCACGGCGGCCGCAACGGTCCCCCTCTCGGCAACGGTGATGGTGGCCGCCTGGCCGACCCGGCTGACGTACGCATCGGGGAAGATGCCGTCCAGGTCACCGTCCGGAGCCATCAGGACCTCCAGGCCCAGGTCCGACAGCAGAGCGGTGAGGTCGAGGTTCGCGTCCGTCTCCCAACGCGGCATGCGCAGGTCGACCGGCACCTCCGGCGCCTCGGCCAGCGCCCCGCGCGCCTCCTGCCACCTCTCCCTCCCCAACCCGTCCACCGCGGCGTCGGGAAGAACGACCTGCATGGCGAAGCCCTCGCTGTACGCCAGCTGCACAGCCCGCCACCCGTCGCCCTCGGCGTAGCCCGCGCCGACGGTGTCAGCCATCATCGGCACCTCGACTGTCGAGCCGTCCGCCAGCGTGAACGTGCCGTCCCTGGTGCCCTCCGCTGCGAAGGGGCTGCGCCACGAGGCGGCGAACGTGACGGCGTTGAGCAAGGTCAGCAGGGTGTCCCGGTCCGGCTCGGACGGCGCCTGCGTGAGCAGTCCGCCGGTCTCCCGCGCGACCCACGCGTCGAGCACCGCCTTGGCGCGGCCTGCGGCGAAGTCCGCCTCGTACACCTGGGCCCGGTGGAACGCCGCCGCGCGCTCGAGGAACGTCTCCTCAACCGGCCAGCCTGGCTGGATGAACACGCCGTCGGCGATGTGGACCAGGGGCGTCTCCGGCGGGTTGTCCCGGTCGACGTTCGAGACGTCCCCCTCGGACTGGGCGAGCAGGGCGCGCAGGTCAGCCGACGCTTGGCTGCCGTCGCCGTCGGGCAGACCGAGCACCTCGTCCAGCCGCTCGGCTGCCTGTCCGGTCGCACCCTCGCGCAGCACGGCAAGGGCGAGCTGCAGGCTCAGTGGCGAGACGACGACGTTCTCTCCCTCACCCAGCGCCACCAGCTCCGCGGCGAGCCGAACGGAGGCGTCCGTCATCCCCGCGTCGACCCAGCCCTCGTCGACCACCCCGAGGAAGTCCACCTGTGGGTCGAGCCGCTCAGCGTCGAGTGGCGAGGCGCCACACGCGCTCAGGCCAAGCACAGCCACCACGCCGAGAGCAGCTCCCCTGATCCTCTGCCGAGCATGCATCGCGGACCTCCTCGTCGTCCTACCCCACATGTGTCGCCAGGTATCCCACCCGTGCACCCGGCCACGACGAACCTAGGCTGGCCAGGTGCCCCGCCCCGTCCTCGTCCTGCAGCACGCGCCGTGGGAGCGGCCCGGGCTGATCGACCGGGCGCTTGCCGAGCACGCCCCAGGGGTACCGGTCATCGTCCGCACGGTGCTGGCCGATGCCCGGCCGGACCTCCCGCTCCCCCGCGACCTGGCCGGGCTGGTCGTGATGGGCGGTCCGATGAACGCCGACGACGCCAGCTTCCCTGGCCTTGTGGCCGAGAGGAGCCTGCTGGCTGCCACGGTGGACGCCGGAGTGCCGGTGCTGGCGGTCTGCCTGGGCATGCAGCTGCTCGCCCGCGCCCTCGGGGCTACCGTCCACGCCGGTGGCTGCATCGAGATCGGCTTCGCGCCGGTTCAGGTGGTCTCCGGCGACCCGGTCCTCGCACCGCTCGGCCCGCGCCCCGTCGTCCTGCACTGGCACTCCGACGCGACCGACCTGCCCGCCGGTGCCACCCTGCTCGTCGCCACCCCGACGACGCCGGTCCAGGCGTTCCGGGCGGGCAGCGCCCTCGGCCTGCAGTTCCACCTGGAGATGGACCAACCGCTGCTCGAGGAGTGGCTGACCGCGCCGCCGATGGCCGCGGACCTGGCGCAGGCTGGGATCACCGACCTGCGGGAGCAGGGCGACAGAGCCCTGCCCACCCTGGCGCCACGCGCCGTCGTCGGACTGGCCGCCTTCGCCGCAGCGGTCAGGGAGCGCTCCGGCTAGAGGACCGGGGCCAACGGGCGCAGCGCTTCGACGATCCTCTCGACGTTCTGCCGGTTCTTCCCCCAGTCAATGACCTGGGTCGGCAACGCGCATTCGCTCCGCAGCGTCACCACGGCTCCCCGTGGTCCGTACCCGATCGTCGCCAGCACGTTCTCACCCCAGCTGCGCATGCCCGCCGAGACCTTGCCCTGCATGAAGCCGTTACCTCCGACAACCCACGAGAGGCCCGCCGCGAGGAACGCCTGGTACACGGCGGCCTCCGCCTGCTGCGGCGCGAGTGCGATCTCGACCATCGTCGTGTGGCTCCCTGCCATTCCTCCTCCGCTCACCTAGGCGCGTTGGGCAGCCTAGGGCACCGTGGGTGAGCCCAGCAGGTGCTTCGGCCGCTCGCGGACGGCCGCTCGCGTTACCCGGCAGGCCAGGTCCGCGTGGTCGTGTGCTGGTACGAGCGTCTGACAAGCTCCTCGAGCGCCTCGAGGTCCACGGCGTCAAGACGCTTGAGGTACAGGCACCCCTTCCCAGGGTGTGCGGTCCCAGGCGCCCGAGCAGCTCCCCACGCTCGTCCGTCCCACCCATCAGGTACACCGTCGTGGCTGCCTTGCGCGGCGAGAAGGCGGCAGCTGCTGGTCACCCTCGCGTCCGGACGGGTACGCGTAGTGGTGGCGGCCGAAGCCGATGATCGAGGGTCCCCACATCCGAGGCGGTTCCCCCGTGACCCGCTCCATCAGCTCGAGCAGCACCAGCGCGTCGCGCCGCCGCGTCTCGTCGTCGGCAGAGGCGACGAAAGCCGCGACGTCGCCGTCGTTCTCGGTCGTCTTGACGTCGGAGGAGGCCACGGCCGAGTGTCACATCAGGCGCGCCCTGGTTGGAGGACCCCGTCAGGCGACCAGGGAGCGCAGCACGTACTTCAGGATGCCGCCGTTGCGGTAGTAGTCGGCCTCGACAGGGGTGTCGATGCGGACGACGGCGTCGAGCTGCACCGCGGTGCCGTCCCCGCGGGTCGCAGTCACCTGCACGGTGCGCGGGGTGACCCCGTCGTTGAGCGCGACGACGCCGGTGACGGCGAACGTCTCCGTGCCGTCCAGCCCGAGCGAGCCGGCCGACTCCCCCGCGCCGAACTCCAGCGGCAGCACACCCATCCCGATCAGGTTGGACCGGTGGATGCGCTCGAAGCTCTCCGCGATCACCGCCCGGACCCCGAGCAGCGCGGTGCCCTTTGCGGCCCAGTCGCGCGACGACCCGGACCCGTACTCCTTGCAGCCGAGGACCACCAGCGGGATGCCTGCCTCGGCGTACGCCTGTGCGGCGTCGTAGATCGTGGCCTGCTCGCCCGTCAGGTGGTTGACCGTGAAGCCGCCCTCGACGCCGGGCACCAGCTGGTTGCGCAGCCGGATGTTGGCGAACGTGCCGCGGATCATCACCTCGTGGTTGCCGCGCCTGGAGCCGTAGGAGTTGAAGTCCTTGCGCTCCACCCCGTGCTCGGCCAGGTAGCGACCGGCCGGGCTGTCCGCCTTGATCGCTCCGGCAGGGCTGATGTGGTCGGTCGTCACCGAGTCGCCGAGCTTGACCAGCACCCTCGCGCCGACGATGTCGGCCACCAGCTCCGGAGCTGCGCCCATCCCGTCGAAGTACGGGGGCTTGCAGACGTACGTCGACTCCGCGTCCCAGGCGAAGGTGTCGCCCTCCGGGGTCGGCAGCGACGTCCAGCGCTGGTCACCGGCGAACACGTCCGAGTAGTCCTTTGCGAACATCTCGGCGTCGACGAAGCCGGCGATCGTGGCTTGCACCTCCTGCGCGGCGGGCCAGATGTCACGCAGGTAGACGGGCACGCCGCCCTCGTCCGTACCGAGCGGCTCGGCCTCGAAGTCGAAGTCCATCGTCCCGGCCAGGGCGTACGCGACGACGAGCGGCGGGGACGCCAGGTAGTTCATCTTGACGTCCGGGTTGATCCGACCCTCGAAGTTGCGGTTGCCGGACAGCACGGAGACCACCGCGAGGTCGTTGTCGTTGACCGCGGCAGACACCTGCTCCGGCAGCGGGCCGGAGTTGCCGATGCAGGTGCCGCACCCGTAGCCGACCAGGTGGAAGCCCAGCTTCTCCAGGTACGGCCAGAGGCCGGCCTTCTCGAAGTAGTCGGTCACCACCTTCGACCCGGGCGCCAGCGACGTCTTGACCCACGGCTGGGCCACCAGGCCCCGCCGGACGGCGTTCCTGGCGAGCAGGGCGGCGGCGAGCATCACCTCGGGGTTGGACGTGTTGGTGCACGAGGTGATCGAGGCGATCACCACCGAGCCGTGGTCCAGCTCGGTCACCGTGCCGTCGGCAAGGGTCACGGGGACGCGGCGGTGCGCGCGCCGGGCGGCGTCGCCGTGCCCCGCGGCAGCCGGCGCACCCGCCGTGTCCGCGTGCTCTCCCGCCGCGATCGGGTCGGACGCCGGGAATGTCTCGGCCACCGACTCGTCGAGCCCGGACTGCGGTACGTACCCGCCGTCGTCGACGTAGTCAGCCAGTACCGAGGCGAACGCCTCCTTGGCCTCGGTCAGGGCGATCCGGTCCTGCGGGCGCTTGGGGCCGGCGATCGACGGGACGACCGTCGACAGGTCGAGCTCGAGGTATTCCGAGAACGCCGGCTCGAGGTACCCCGGCGCGGTCGGGTCGTGCCACAGGCCCTGCTCCTTGGCATAGGCCTCGACGAGCGCCACCTGTTCGGCAGGCCGGCCGGTCAGGCGCAGGTAGGCGAGCGTCACATCGTCGATCGGGAAGATGGCGCAAGTGGACCCGAACTCCGGGCTCATGTTGCCGATCGTCGCCCGGTTCGCCAGCGGCACCGCGGCGACGCCCTCGCCGTAGAACTCCACGAACTTGCCCACCACGCCGTGCCTGCGCAGCAGCTCGGTGATGGTGAGCACCACGTCGGTCGCGGTGACCCCGGACGGGATGGTTCCGCTGAGCTTGAAGCCGACGACCCGTGGGATGAGCATCGAGACCGGCTGGCCGAGCATCGCGGCCTCCGCCTCGATCCCGCCGACCCCCCAGGCGAGCACGCCCAGCCCGTTGACCATGGTGGTGTGCGAGTCCGTTCCGACGCAGGTGTCCGGGTACGCCTGGAGTGCCCCCGCCGCCTCACGGGTCATCACACCGCGGGCCAGGTACTCCAGGTTCACCTGGTGCACGATGCCGGTGCCGGGCGGCACCACCTTGAAGTCGTCGAAGGCCGTCTGTCCCCAGCGCAGGAACTGGTAGCGCTCGTGGTTGCGCTGGTACTCCAGCTCGACGTTGCGCTCGAAGGCGTCCCGCCGGCCGGCCACGTCGATCTGCACGGAGTGGTCGATCACCAGCTCGGCCGGCGCGAGCGGGTTGATCAGGGCCGGGTCGCCGCCCAGGTCGGCCATCGCCTCGCGCATGGTGGCCAGGTCGACAACGCAGGGCACACCGGTGAAGTCCTGCATGATCACCCGGGCCGGGGTGAACTGGATCTCGGTGCTGGGCTGGGCCGCCGGGTCCCATCCGGCGAAGGCGCGCACGTGGTCCGCGGTGACGTTCGCCTCGTCCTCGGTGCGGAGCAGGTTCTCCGCGAGCACCTTCAGGCTGTATGGCAGCCGCTCCAGTCCGGGCACCGCCGATAGGCGGAAGACCTCGTAGCAGGCATCCCCGACCGCAAGGCTCCCCTTGGACCGGAACGTGTCAGTGCTGCTCACGGCGACTCCTTCTGCTGGACCGAAGCACGGCGCTGCCGGATGGGCCGGACCTCCTGGCGGCTGATGCCGGCGCGCGGCGGACGCCGGCCAGATATCTTGACGTCAAGATACATCCTACCCGGGTCGCCGCGCACCTCACCGGTCGAACGTGGCAACGCACTCGACGTGATGGGTCATCGGGAAGAGGTCGAACGCCCGCAGCCCGGTCAACGGATAGCCCCGCTGCCCCAGGTAGGCGACGTCCCGTGCCAGTGCGGCCGGGTCGCACGCGACGTAGACCACCCGCTCGGGTCGCATGGCCACCAGCTGCTCCACCACGTCCCGCCCGGCGCCAACCCTCGGCGGGTCAAGCACCACGACGTCCGGGGGCGCGACGACGTCCTGGCCGAGCACCTCCGTGACCCCACCCAGGTGCAGCTCGACCTGGGATCGGTCGTGGGCGTTGCGCCGAGCGTCCCGGACGGCACCCTGGTCGCCCTCGACCGCCACGACCCGGCCGGACGGCCCGACGACATCGGACAGCGGGAGGGTGAACATGCCCGCCCCGGCGTACAGGTCGAGCACCGTCGCGCCGTCCCGCGGCCCGACGGCGTCAAGGACCGCCGTCCCGAGCGCGGTCGGCGCCGTGCGATGCACCTGCCAGAAACCGGCCGCCGCCACCCGCCAGGAGTACTCCGTTGCGGCCAGCACGGCGCGCTCCCGCACCGACGTGCGCGCGTTCGGACGCCGGTCCGGCCCGTCCCCGCTCCACGGCACGCCGTCGACCAGGATCAGCGACCGGTCGCCACCGACCGGTGCGACAACCGTCAGCCGGACCGCCGCGGGCCAGCGTCGCCCGAAGATGTCCAGGTCAGCGATCCCGGCCACCGCGAGCGGCATCGCGGTCAGCGGCACAACCTCCTCGGACCGGTACCGGTGCATCCCCGGCCGGCCGGCGTCGTCGGTGGTGAGCTCGATACGGGTGCGCCAGCCGAGGCCGTCGGTCTCACCGAGCGCCGCCTCGACCACGACCTCGCGGTCCAGCCGGGCGAGCCGGTGCAGCTGCTCGGCGACGACAGTCGCCTTCCACCTGCGCTGGGCGGCAAGGGCGACGTGCCCGAGCTCGCCACCGCCGACCCCACCGGGGCCCGCCTCCGGCCAGGGTGACGGCACCCGGTCGGGGCTCGGCTCGAGCACCTCGACCGCGTCCGCGCGCCAGAACTTCGCGTCCGGCTCCGCGTCGGTCAGACGGGCCAGGACGCGCTCCCCCGGCAGTGTGTGGCGCACGAAGACCACGCGGCCCTCGTGCCGGGCGACGCAGTGTCCGCCGTGGGCGACCGGTCCGACGTCCAGCTCAAGGAGCGTCACTGGACTCCACCGTCGGTGGCCTGGACGGCCGAGGACTCCAGCTGCCAGGGCACCGATGCGACCACGACGCCGGGGGTGAACAGCAGCCGGCTCTTGAGTCGCAGGGCGCTCTGGTTGTGCAGCATGTGCTCCCACCAGCGGCCCACCACGTACTCGGGGATGTACACCACGACGAGGTCGCGGGGGCTCTCCCGGCGGATGGACTTGACGTACCCGAGAACCGGCCGGGTGATCTCCCGGAACGGAGAGTCCAGCACCCGCAGCGGAACCGGGATCTCCAGCTCCTCCCACTGCTTGCGCAGCGCCTCGGTGGCCTCGGCGTCGACGTTGACGGTGACTGCCTCGAGCATCGAGGGCCTGGTGGCCCGGGCGTAGGCGATGGCCCGCATCGCCGGCTTGTGCAGTCGGGCCAGCAGCACGATGGCGTGCACCCGGCTCGGCAGAGCGCGCGAGTTGGCCGGGTCGTCACCGAGCGCGAGCTCGGTCGCCACCTGGTCGTAGTGGCGGCGCACGGCGTACATGGCCGCGTACACGACGACCATGGCGACCAACGCGATCCATGCCCCACGGGTGAACTTGGAGATCAGCACGATGACCAGCACGGTGCCAGTGAGGACGAGACCGGTCATGTTGATGACCCGGGAGCGGCGCATCTGGCGGCGCGCTACCGGGTCAGGCTCGGTCCGCAGGTGGCGGTTCCAGTGCCGGACCATGCCGAGCTGGCTGACCGTGAAGGACACGAAGACGCCGACGATGTACAGCTGGATCAGCCGGGTCACCTGCGCGTCGAACGCCCAGATCAGCACGCCCGCGCCGACCGCGAGGGCGACGATGCCGTTGGAGAAGGCCAGCCGGTCCCCGCGGGTGTGCAGCTGGCGAGGCAGGTAGCCGTCGCGCCCCAGGATCGAACCGAGTACCGGAAAACCGTTGAACGCGGTGTTGGCCGCAAGGATCAAGATCAGCCCGGTCGCGATCGACACCAGGTAGAACGCCGGTGGGAAGCCCCGGAAGACGGCGTCGGCGAGCTGGCCGAGCACCGGGTGCTGGAGGTAGTCCTCGGCCACCAGGTGGCCGTTCTCCAGGAGCTGTTCGGCCGGAACCTCCACGTACTGCACACCCGTGGCGCGGGCCAGCAGCAAGATGGACATCAGGAACGTCATCGACAGCCCGCCGAGCAGGGCGAGGGTGGTGGCCGCGTTCCGGCTCTTGGGCTTGCGGAAGTTGGGCACGCCGTTGCTGATCGCCTCGACGCCGGTCAGGGCCGCGCAGCCGGACGCGAAGGCCCGCAGCACGAGCAGCGCGCCGGCCAACCCCATCAGGCCCTGGTTGTAGCCGGGCTGCGCCACGACATCCAAGCCGGCGCTCTCCGCGGCCGGCAGGGTGCCCAGCGCGTACCGCACGGCACCCGTGACAGCCAGGCACCCCACCGCAGCCATGAAGACGTAGGTGGGGATGGCAAACAGGGTGCCGGACTCCTTGATGCCGCGGAGGTTGAGGACCATCAGGATCGCGACGAGTGCGAGGGCGAACGGCACCTCGTGGTCGCGCAGGGCGGGGATCGCCGACGCCGCGTACTGCGCTCCCGAGGAGATCGACACCGCAACGGTGAGCGCGTAGTCGACCAGCAGGGCACTGGCGACGGTCAGCCCTGCCTTCGGGCCCAGGTTGGTGGTCGCGACCTCGTAGTCGCCGCCCCCGGACGGGTAGGCGTGCACGTTCTGCCGGTAGGACGCCACGACCACGACCAGCACGACCAGCACCCCGACGCCCACCCACGGCGAGAACACGGCTGCGCTGAGACCGGCGAGGGAAAGGGTGAGGATGATCTCGTCCGGGGCGTACGCGACCGACGACAGCGCGTCCGACGCGAACACCGGCAGAGCGATGCGCTTCGGGAGCAGGGTGCGGCCCAGCCGGTCGCTGCGGAACGGGCGACCCAGCAGCAGACGCTTGACCGCAGTGGCGATGTCAGACACGGGAGCCAATGCTAGGCCCGCCACGCGCTCCCAGAACCCTGTAGCGTCACGACACGTGCACTTCGTCATCATGGGCTGTGGCCGGGTGGGTGCCACCCTTGCGCAGTCGTTGGAGGACCGCGGCCACTCCGTCGCGGTGATCGACCAGAACCCCGAAGCCTTCAGGCGACTGGATGCCGAGTTCAGCGGCAAGAAGGTCACCGGCCTCGGTTTCGACCGCGAGACGCTCGTCCAGGCGGGCATCGAGGACGCCTACGGGTTCGCTGCGGTGTCCGACGGGGACAACTCCAACATCATCTCGGCGCGCGTGGTGCGCGAGACCTACGGGGTGGACAACGTCGTCGCCCGCATCTACGACCCCCGCAGGGCGGAGATCTACCAACGCCTCGGCATCCCCACGGTGGCCACCGTGCGCTGGACTGCCGACCAGGTGCTGCGACGCATCCTCCCGATGGGCGCGACCGACGAGTTCCGGGACGCGTCCGGCCACGTCGTGATGGCGCAGGTCGACGTGCACCCGAGCTGGCTCGGCCGCCCGGTGGAACACCTCGAGGCGGCCACCGGCGCCCGGATCGCTTTCGTCACCCGGTTCGGCGACGGGATGCTGCCGACCCCGACGATGGTGATCCAGGAGCACGACCTCGTGCACGTGCTGCTGCTGACCGACGACATGCCGCGGATCGAACGGATCCTCACCCGTACCCCCCCAGAGGTGGATTGATGCGCATCGTCATCGCCGGCGCAGGATCGGTCGGGCGGTCGATCGCCCACGAGCTGCTCGCTGCGGGCCACGAGGTCACGTTGGTCGACAAGCAGCCGTCGGCCATGCGGGTCGCGTCCGTCGCCGAGGCGGACTGGCTCCTCGCGGACGCGTGCGAGCTGTCCAGCCTCAGCCAAGCCAGGACCGACGAGTGCGACGTCGTCGTTGCGGCGACCGGGGACGACAAGGTCAACCTGGTCGTCTCGTTCCTGTCCAAGACCGAGTTCGGCGTGCCCCGGACCGTCGCCCGGGTGAACAACCCGAAGAATGAGTGGATGTTCGACGAGGCGTGGGGCGTCGACGTTGCCGTCTCGACGCCGCGGATCATGACCGCGATGGTCGACGAGGCCGTGTCCATCGGTGACCTCGTGAAGATCTTCACCTTCCACCAGTCCGGTGCGGAGATCCTCGAGGTCACCCTGCCGGCGGAGTCGCCGCTCGTCGGGGTCCGGGCCGGTCAGGTGGTCTGGCCGCGCGACACGGTCCTGGCCGCGATCGTCCGGGGCGCCCGGCCCATCGCGCCGAGCCCCGACGACACTCTCGAGACCGGGGACGAGCTGCTCATCGTTGCGGGGTCGGACGCTGATCTGGACGGTCTGCAAGCGCTGCTCGTGACCCCACAAGCAACCAGGTGACCCAGAGCGTGAGCGCGAAGAGCGGGACGCCCATCACGAGCCTTGCGGTCGCGAGCCAGCCGACCGCGTCCCCCCCGCGGAAGTAGAGCGGGAGCTGCACGGCGAGCCGCAGGCCGAACATCACCACCCACAGCCACGAGGCCCACACGTAGCGGCGCCGCAGGTGGCCGAGGTCTGGATCGGTCCGCCACGCCATGTCCTGGCTACGCACCAGGCTGACCGCCACACCCACCGCCGGCCACCGCGCCACCAAGGAGATCACGATGCCGATGAACCAGCCGGCATTCAGGATCAGGCCGCCGACGAAGTAGTCCTCGGCGCGGCCCGTCCACCACGCCCACAGCACCCCGACGCCAACACCGAGCAGCCCGGAGAACGCCTGGGTGACCGGCGTGCGCTGGACGAGCCGCAGCACGACGGCCAGCACCGCGACAGCGGACGCGGCCACGAGGGCGACAGTCAGACCCCTGGTCAGCAGGTAGGCGACCACGAACACCAGACCCGGCACGGTCGACTCCACCAGGCCGCGGACACCCCCGATGGCGTCGGCGAACGAGAAGTCCGTACCGGCAAGGGCACGCACACCGCGCAACGGTGGCGCGGCCGCCGTCTCGGACGCGCCGACGTCCTCCCCGGCCGTGCCTTCTCCGGCGGAAGGGTCCGCCGCGCTCACTCGCCCTGCTTGGGGGTGAGCTCGTACTTGGGGTTGTACATCACGGGGTGGCCGTCCCGCATGGAGACGAAGCCCGTCAGGCGGACCCGCCGGCCGGGCTCGACGCCGGCGATCCGGCGTTGACCCAGCCAGACCAGCCGGACGGTGCCCGTGCCGTCGTACAGCTCGGCCTCTAGCGCCGGCACACCGAGGCGCGGGCGCAGGGTGACGCTGCGGAGCACGCCGTAGAGCTCGGCCCGGGTGCGGTCCTTGAGCTGCGCAACCGCTGCACACCCGCTCCGCGCGACCTGTTTCCGCTCGTCCGATGCCTCGATCTCCGCGCGGGAGGCGAGCATCAAGCCCAGGCGGGTGCGCAACCGCCCGCCGGTGACGCTGGGGCCCTTGGCCATCAGTGCACCTCGGTGATCTCGGGACCGCGGGTCATCGGGTCGAAGCTGGGCGCAGCCGCAGCCATGTCGGTCGGTGCCTGGCCGGGCAAGGTCAGCGGGAGCAGGTCACGTGGGACCCGCGGCTCCGAGCCCCGAACCACCACGACATCGGCGAAGAGGGCCTCCAGCTCCCGTGCCCGCTCCGGGTCGACGGCGGCCCGCCCGCTGAGCACGCCACGCAGGAACCACCGCGGGCCGTCGTGCCCGATGAACCGGGCCGGCCGATGGCCCGTCCGGCCCTCGGCGGTACGAACCGGGAGCCGGGCGAGCAGCTCGCGGCCGAACGGCCCGGGCAGATCGTCGACGGAGCCGCCCTGCTTCGTCACCGACTCGGCGATCTCCGCGCGGATGTCGTCCCAGATACCGTCCGACCGCGGAGCCGCGAAGACCTGCACCTGCAGCGCCGACCCGTGCAGCTGCAGAGACGCGGCCGTGACCAGCTGGGTGTTCTTGTCGACCTCCATGCGCAGCTCCATGCCGTCCCGCCGGGGCAGCCAGAGGGCTCCGACGTCGAGCCGGTCACCTCGATCGGCCACCTCGCTGACGTCCCATGGACCCTGGTCACGGCCCGACAGCCCCGGCGCGTCGTCGTCCCCCTCGGCCGCGAGGCCCTCGAGGTCCTCCTCGCGCGCCTTCCGGAAGATGCCCACGTCTCACACGCCTCCTGATCGAAGAGATCTGCGGATACGACCCTAGACGCCGGGCGTCCTGTCGTCCTCATCGGCCGCGCCGTCCCAGCCACCGCTCGAGCCGAAGCCGCCCGCACCACGGTGCGACCCCGGAAGCCGCTCCGCGCGCACGAACCGGGCCCGCTCCACGCGCTGGACCACCAGCTGGGCGATCCGATCGCCGCGACGCAGGCGCACCGGATGCGTCGGGTCGGTGTTGAGCAGGGTGACCTGGATCTCGCCCCGGTAGCCGGCGTCGACGGTACCGGGAGCGTTCACGATCGTCACGCCGTGCCGGGCGGCGAGCCCCGACCGGGGATGGATGAAGGCGGCGTACCCGTCCGGCAGCGCGATGCTCACTCCGGTCGGCACGGTGACCCGCCCGGACGGTGGCAGCTCGACGTCAACGGCCGTCACCAGGTCCGCACCGGCGTCCCCCGGGTGCGCGTACCCCGGCACCGGTAGGTGCTCGTCGAGCATGACGAGCAGCACCTCCACGTCGTCCCGCATGCCGTCGTCCACGACGCGACTCTAGCGGCGCTGCCCGGCCCAGACCGCCTCCGTCCCCACCTGCCATGCTGGGCTGGTGAGTGCGCCGTCGTACCGGGAACGGTTGTGGCCAGGGCCCCTCGGGTGGTCGTTCGTGCTCGGCTTCGCGGGCTTCGCGTTCATCGCCGTGCTGCCGGTGCACCCGACCGCCGCGGGGACCGCGGCCGGTGTCGCCGCGGTGACCGGGGTGCTGGTCGCCGTCGTGACCAGCACGGTCGTCGAGGTGCGGGACGGCGAGCTCCGGGTCGGCCGGGCGCACATCCCGGTGAGCGACCTGGGCGAGGGCGCTGCTCTCGACGCATCAGGGATGCATGGTGCCCTCGGGCCGGGTTCGGATGCGCGGGTCTTCGTCTGCGTCCGTACGTGGATCCGCAGCGCGGTCACGCTTCCGGTCGTCGACCCGCGTGACCCGACCCCGAGGTGGTTGGTGTCCACCCGGCGACCCGACGGCCTGCTGGAGGCCGTGCGCGCCGCTCAGGGAGGTCAGGCCGCGCACTCCCTGCAGACCAGCTGACCGTCCTTCTCGTAGGCCAGCTGGCTGCGGTGATGGACCAGGAAGCACCTGCTGCAGGTGAACTCGTCTGCCTGGCGGGGCAGCACGCGCACGGACAGCTCTTCACCGGACAGGTCGGCACCGGGCAGCTCGAAGCCCTCGGCGGCCTCGGTCTCGTCCTCGTCGACAACGCCCGAGTTCTTGTCGGCACGCCTGGCCTGGAGCTCCTGGAGTGAGTCCTCGCCCAGGTCCTCGTCGGTCTTGCGAGGGGCGTCGTAATCGGTGGCCATTGGTGTGTTCCACGCTCCGTGTCGTCTGAGGCCCGCGCGGGCGCGCGGCGTCGGTACGTACTCAATGCACGACGGACGCTGGTTGTTCCCGCGCTGTCGGGCGAGGGGATTGTGCCCTATCCGCGGGCTCGGCGCACCCCCCGTCCGCGAAGTTCGCCCGATGCGGCCGCTGTGAGTTCAGGTGGTGGGGTCGGCAGGCTCGTCCCGATCGGCGTCCAGCTCCTCCAGCAGGGCCACCAGCGTTCGCACGGCGGGCTCCGGGCCCGCCACGGTCATCGCCTCGTCTGCCGGCGCCCCGCGCAGCCCGAGGACGAGCGCACCCGCCTCCTGGGCGACGAGCGAAGCGGCAGCGAGGTCCCACGGCTGCAGGCCACGCTCGTAGTACAGGTCGAGGCCGCCAGAGGCCAGCGTGCACAGGTCGAGCGCCGCTGACCCGATCCGGCGGATGTCCCGGACCTGGGGCAGCAGCGCGGCCACCACCCGAGCCTGCCCGCGGCGCCGGTCGGCGGTGTAGCCGAATCCGGTGCCCAGCAGGCTCTGCGCAAGGGGCACCGGATCGTTGACCTGCACCGGGCTGCCGTCGCACCACGCGCCCTCGCCGAGGCCGGCGGTCCACACCCGTCCGTCGGCGACCGAGTGCACGCACCCGGCCACGACCGTCCATGCGTCCGGCCGCGGCGGACCGGTCACCGCCGCGACGCTGACCGCATACGCCGGGATGCCGTACAGGTAGTTGACGGTGCCGTCGATCGGGTCGATCACCCAGGTGATCCCGCTGCTGCCGGGCAGCAGTCCCTGCTCCTCGCCGAGGATCCCGTCGTCCGGGCGCACGGCGGCGATCCGCGCCCGGATCAGCGCCTCGGAGGCCAGGTCCATTGCCGTGACCACATCGATCGGGCTGGACTTGGTCGCCGCGACGGCAACGTCCCGAGGACGTCCTCGGCGCACCATCTCGCCGGCCTCGCGGGCGAGGTCGGCGGCGAGAACGACGAGCCGCTGCGTCGTTGCCTGGTCAAGGGGGCTGGTCTCGGTCACCGGTCCATCCTGACCGAGCCGAGCGGCGCCCGCAGGGACATCCACGGGTAGTAGACGACGGCGGCCACGCCGACCGGGACGGCACACCGGGGCGCCTCCCGGCGCGCCACCCGGACAGGTGGCACTCTCGTCCTGGGAGGTGCCATGAGCGAACTCACCCTGGTAGGTCTGCACGACGACGGCGAGCACGTCGTCCTCGAAGGTCCGGACGGGCAGCGGTTTCGCGTGCGCATCGACGAGGCGCTGCGCGCCACCGTCCGCCGTGACCGGCCACAGCTGGAACAGGTGCGCGCCGAGCTGGCCGCGTCCGTGCGTCCGCGCGAGATCCAGGCCCGGATCCGCGCCGGTGCGAACGCTGAGGAGGTCGCCGAGCAGTCCGGCATGCCGGTCGAGATCATCCGCCGGTACGACGGGCCGGTGCTCGCCGAGCGCGAGTACATCGCCGAGCAGGCCCAGGCGACCCGGATCGGGCACGAGGCCGGTGCACCGCTCCTGGGTGACCTGGTCACGGACCGGCTGGCCACCCGCGACGTCGCGCCGTCGTCGATCACCTGGGACGCCTGCCGCAGCGGCAGCTCGCCCTGGACCGTCGAGGTGCGGTTCGAGGTCGCCGGAGCGCGGCGCTCCGCACGGTGGACCTACGACGCCGCGATGCGCCGTGTCCACGCGCTGGACGACGAGGCGCGGTGGCTGTCGGAGACCGAGCTGCTCGACGAACCCATCCCCCGGCGTCACCTGGCTGCGGTTCGCGACCGCGTCTTCGACGTCGAGGTGGACGACGCGCTGCGCCCGCCGCTCGTCGAGGTGGACTGGACGCAGGCCGAGCCGCCGGAAGCCGCGGACCCGGCCCGTGCGACACACGCGCTGCTCGACGACCTCGCCGGTCGGCGCGGGGTGCGCCAGGAGCTCGACCTGGAGCTCGACGACGAGGAGTTCCGTGGCTTCGGCCCCCAGCACGCATTCAACTTCGACGACCCCGAGGCAGCGGTGACACCGGTCCCGGCGGCCCACCCGCCGGCCTCACACCCCGAGCAAGCGGTGGACGCCCGCGTGCTCCGGATGCCGTCCGCACGGCCCGACATGTCCGGCCATCCGTCGCAGACGGGGCGCGCGCCGGCACCCGTGCCGCGCACCGCCGCCCCCGACCCCCACCACGACGGCCCGACGGAGGCCCACAACGTCGGCAGGTCGCGTGGCCGCAAGGGACGGGCGAGCGTGCCGAGCTGGGACGAGATCGTCTTCGGCGCCAAGCACGAGTAGGCGGCCGACCGCGACGGTGCGTCAGTTGTCGTCGTCCATGCCCAGGGCCAGGGTCTGTGGACTGGTCGCCACCGCGCGCGCGACCGACATCGTCATCCGCCGCATGTGGTGGCGGCGACACAGCACCTCGTAGCCGATCTCCACGGCGCCGCCGGTGTCCCCGACCATCACCTGCTCGCCCTTGACGACCATCGTGCCGTCGACCGTCCGCGCGTTGTGGGTCGCTCGTGCCCCGCACCAGCACAGGGTCTGCACCTGGAGCACCTCGACCCGGTCGGCGAGCTCGACCAGCCGTGCCGATCCCGGGAACAGGCGGGTGCGGAAGTCAGCGGTGATACCGAACGCGTAGACGCCGACCCCCATCTCGTCGACCAGCTGGGCCAGCTGCTCGACCTGGGTGGGTGTGTAGAACTGCGCCTCGTCGCAGACCAGGTAGTCCACCCGCTCGCCACGCGTCCGGCGTTGCACGACGTCGTCCCAGAAGTCGGTGTCGTCGGTCACCTCCACCGCAGGGTGCCGCAGGCCGAGCCGGGAGGACAGCACGGCATGGCCTGCGCGGTCGTTGCGCGTGTACAGGACCCCACCACGCCCGCGCACGGCGTGGTTGTGGTCCATCTGGAGCGCCAGGGTGGACTTCCCGGAGTCCATAGTGCCGCTGAAGAACGCCAGCTCGGCCATCTGCCCTCCCTCAAGCCACCACGAACAGCGGGACCAGCATCTCCCCTGGTGTCAACGATCCATGCATGCCGCGCAGCAGAAGCGAGGCGGGGGCCTGGGTGCGCGAGTCCACCACCCCCGCGCGCCCGGTCGCGGCCACCACCAGGTCACCGATCATCGGCAGGACGTGATCGGCCACCGGTCCGAACCAGCCCGCCGCGACGGCATCGGCTCGGCTGGTCACCAGGGCCGACTCCCCCAGCACCGTCCGCCACCGGACGAGGGCCGCGTCCCGCTCGTCCTCGCCGGACCCGGCTGTGAGGTAGACGTGGCTGGCGCGGGGCTCCCCCGCCACCAGCTCGACGCCCATCGCGAGCTCCGGCGTCGTGGCGACGTCCACCAGGGCCCTCGGGTCGACGTCGACCATGCCGTGATCGGCGGTGACCACCAGCACCGTGCCGCGCGGCAGCGACCGCGCCAGTCGACCGGTCTCGCGGTCCAGCTCGGACAGGCCGGCAGCCCAGCGCGGTGACTGCCAGCCGTGGTGGTGCGCGATCCTGTCGGCATCGCCCCAGTAGAGGTAGACCAGCCCGGGCTCGGCGAGCCGGGCGAGCGTGCTGTCGACCCGCTGCGCCAGGCTCTCGGCCGGGAGGTAGGTGCCACCCCCGAGGGCCGCAAGGGTCAGACCGGAACCCGCGAAGCGGGCCGGGCCGACCGAGCTGACCGTGACGCCGCGCTCCGTCATCAGGCGGAACAGGCTCGGCTCGTGCTGCCACTGGCTCGCGGGTTCGATGCCCTGCCAGGAGACCAGGTTGGCCAGGCCACCTGTCACGGGGTTCCGCACGGTGTAGCCGGCCAGGCCGGTGCGACCGGCAGCCTGGCCGGTGCCGAACAGCCCGAGCGAGGCGGCGGTCGTTGAGGGATACCCGACGGTCAGCACCTGGGCCTCGGGCAGCAGCCCGCGCAGGAAGGGCGCGTGCCCCGCCCGATCGACGAGCATCTGGTGACCCAGCCCGTCCACGAGCACGACGCACACCCGATCCGTCGAGGGCACCCCCAGCCGCGACCGCGCTGCGGCAGCGCCCGGCAGGTCGGCCCCCAACGCCCCGGCGACGGCGAGCAGCACGCCGTCCAGGTTGGCACCGCCGTACTCCGGCAGCTGCAGGCCCGCGGTGGCGACGGCCTGGGCCAGCTCCGCTGCGGTCACCGCGCCGTCGCCGCGGAGAGTGCGCGGGCGAACCCGACGGCGGCGCGGACCGCGTCCTTGCCCTCTGCCCGTGCCGACACGCGAACGACGACGTCGTCCGGGGTGACCGAGCCGGTGAGCCCGTGCTCCGCGTCGCACGCCGGGTCTCCGCACGTCGCGGGCTCCACATCTATCCGCTGCACCCCACCCCAGCCGATGGCCAGGATGAGCTCGGACGGCACAGCCCCTGCGCGGTGCCGCTCCGGAACAGCGACCACGTGGGTGAGGGCGACCGTGTGCACGGCACGCAGCGACACCGACTCGGTCGTCGCGGATGCGCTGGTGGATGGGTTGTCCCGGTCAGCCGGGTGGTCGTCGACGTGCGCCATGATCAGCCGGGTGGGCGTGAGCAGGAGCACCGTGACGTGCCGGCGTACCTCGGAGGCGTCGAAGGTGGTCTCGGCGTGGACCAGGTGTGCCACGACGTCCTCGCCGCTCACGGCGACGTCGAGCACGTCACCCACCAGCTCGGGGTAGTAGCCGGCGTGATCGAGGCTCTGGCGCAGGTTTGCTGTTCGTGGCACGGCGTCCATCCTTCCATCCGCCTCCGGCTGCCACTGCGCGGACCCGGGACCGATGTTGGCCACGCCGCGGATCGGGCCTCAGGTGGGAAGCGTCCGTCTCGCGGTGTCGGCCCGGCCAGCCTCGGCCAGCTCGACCCGTGCGGACAGGACGGCCGCGCCGCGCTCGGCCACCACGACCGGGTGCAGCTCGAGGGTCCGCAGCTCGGGGGTGTCGTCCGCCAGCACGGCCACCCTGCCGAGCACGTCCTCCAGCGCAGCGACGTCCAACGCCGGCAGACCCTGGTAGCCGAACAGCCGGGGCGCGGCCCGAACCCGGCGGACCATCTCCGCGACGTCGACATCGGTCAGCGGCGCGACCCCGTGACTGACGTCGTCGAGCAGGTCGACGGCGTCCCCGGCCAGTCCGAAGGACACCACCGGACCGAACCGGGGATCCTCGGTCGACCGGATCACGCAGGCGGCACCCCGGGGGGCCATCCGCTGCACCTCAACGGTGGTCTCGATCTCCCCGTGCGCCTGGAGCACCCGTCGCATCTGTGCCATCGCCTCCGCGAGCACGGCGGGCCCGGTGAGGTCCAGCCGGACGCCGCCGAGGTCGATCCGGTGCCGCAGGTGGGTGGCGGAGCTCTTCAGGGCGACCGGCCAGCCGAGCGCCTCCGCCGCCGCGACGGCCGCCGCCTCGTCGTTCACGGTCCGGATCGGCCACACCTCGATCCCGTAGCAGGCGAGCAGCTCGACGGTGCTCTCCTGGTCCAGCGGGACAACGACCTCGGGTCCGGCCGGCGCAAGGGCGTGCTCGACGATCCTGCGGGCCCGGGCGTCGTCGACGTCGGTCAAGGCCAGCGGCCGGCCGTGGTCCGTCGCTCGCCACAGGCTGTGCCGGACCGTCGCTGCCAGCGCCAGCACGCCGTCCTCCGGTGCGGCGTAGGCCGGCACGGTGCGCTGCCGCCCGTCCCGGTCGAGGACGGTGAGCTCCGGCGTGACACCGCTCAGACCCCTGATGCACGCGACGGTGGTCCGCCCGGAGGCTGCCGCGGCCCGCGCGACGGACCTCGCAACGGCCCGGTCCGGCTCGCCCAGCGTCGGCACGTGCACCACCACTGCCACGTCGCTGTCCGGATCGGCGTAGGCCTTGGCGAGCTCCGCGTCGAGCCGGGCCAGGTCCGCGGGCGTCGTGTCCCCGCGGGTGAGGATCGCCCGCCGGGACGTCACGGTGAGGCCGGCGGAGGTGGCCGCCTCGGCGACCAAGGCGGCCATCGCTTCGGAGCCCGCGAGGACTGTCACCCGCGGACCGGCCGGGAGCGGCTGGTGGACCAGCAGCTGCGCGACGTCGAGCAGCTGGTGCTGGCTGGTCACCCGCAGCACGCCGGACTGGCGCAGCATCTCGTCCAGCGCACGGCGCGGCACCCGGGTGGTGCGCAGCACGTGCCCGGCCGGCGCGACATGGCCGGAGCTGCCCGCGGTGAGCGCCACCACCGGCTTGGCGGCCGCGAGGCGTCGGGCCACCCGGGCGAACTTGCGCGGGTTGCCGATGGACTCCAGGTACAGCGCGACGACGCCCGTACGCGAGTCCTCGGTCCAGAACTGCATGAGGTCGTTGCCCGACACGTCGGCCCGGTGTCCGGCGGACATGAACGTCGACAGGCCGAGTCCGCGCCGGCGGACCGAGGCGAGCAGCCCGACAGCCAGCGGCGCGGACTGACAGAACAGACCGAGCGGTCCGGGTGACGGCAGCTCAGCCGCCAGCGAGGCGTTCACCGTGAGCGCGGGCTGGTCGCCGTCGCCGCCGTGCCGCAGGAAGCCGTAGGAACCCGGGCCGAGCACGCGCACACCGACCGCATGGGCGCTGCGCAGCAGGTCACGCTGGTGCGCCAGTCCCTCCGGCCCGGTCTCGGCGAAGCCGGAGGAGAGCACGACGGCGGCGTGCGGGTGCAGCCGGGCGCACCGGCGCACCACGTCGGCGCACCGGGCGGCCGGCACCCCGAGCACCACCAGGTCCACCGGACCCGGGACGGCGGCCAGATCGGGCCACGGCCGGGACGGCGCCGGGGGTGTCTCCCACCCCACGACATCGACCTCGACATCCCCGGCCGCAACGAGGTGCCGCAGCACCGCGTAGGCCGCGAGGTGGTCCGGTGCTTCGGGGTCCGTGACGACAAGGACCGACCGCGAGGTGAGCAGCGCGTTGACGCTCCTTGCCTCCGCCCGGAGCTCGCGTTCCGCCATCACCGCAAGGGACCGCGCGGTGGGGTCGACGTCGAACGACACCCACACGAGCCCGTCGTCGAGCCGCTGCTGGACCACGTACCCCGCCTCACGGAACACCGCGAGCATCCGGCCGTTCTGCGGGAGCACCTCTGCGGTGAACCGGTGGATCCCCCGCTCGCGCGCCGCCGCGGCCAGGTGCTCCAGCAGCACGGAGCCCAACCCTCGGCCGTGGTGGCTGTCGGCGACGTTGAACGCCACCTCGGCCGTCGTAGCCGCCGTGCGGTCGTACCGCGCCACCGCGATGATCCGCTCGGTGTCGCCGGAGTCGGTGATGGCAACGAGCGCCACCCGGCCGCGGTGGTCGACCTGGGTGAACCGCGCGAGCTCGATCTCCGGCAGACGCTGCAGCGGCGCGAAGAACCGGAAGTACGTCGAACGCTGGGACTGGCCCAGGTGGAACGCCTGCAGCGCGTCGGCGTCGTCCGGGCGGATCGGACGTACGTGGGCGGTCCCGCCGTCACGCAGGACGACGTCCGCCTCCCAGTGCAGGGGGTAGTCGCCCCCACGTGTGGCCGGGCGGGCGCCGTCGTCGTCTGGCACACCCGCCAGGCTAGCCACAGGAGGGCGTGCAGCGGTCGACGTCGGGCGCGTCGGTGGGACCCGCCTCCGAGGCCGCGAGGGACAATGGAGCGCCCACAGCCCCACCCGAGGAGATCTGCGTACCGATGGCACGCCGCCCGTCAGGTTCCCCCGACCCCATGCCCGTCGAGGAGAACATCGTCGACGTCGACGTCGCGACCGAGATGCAGGGCTCGTTCCTGGAGTACGCGTACTCGGTCATCTACGCGCGTGCGCTCCCGGACGCCCGGGACGGCCTCAAGCCGGTGCAGCGGCGGATCCTTTACCAGATGGCCGACATGGGCCTGCGCCCCGACCGGAGCCACGTGAAGTCGGCGCGCGTCGTCGGCGAGGTGATGGGCAAGCTGCACCCGCACGGGGACGCCGCGATCTATGACGCGCTGGTCCGGATGGCGCAACCGTTCTCGCTGCGGCTGCCGCTGGTGGACGGCCACGGGAACTTCGGCTCGCTCGACGACGGCCCGGCCGCGGCCCGCTACACCGAGGCCCGGCTGGCCCCGGCCGCGATGGCGATGGTCGCCGACCTCGACGAGGACGTCGTCGACTTCGTGCCCAACTACGACAACAAGCTCACCCAGCCGGGGGTGCTGCCCGCCGCGGTGCCCAACCTGCTGGTCAACGGGGCGTCCGGGATCGCCGTCGGAATGGCCACCAACATGGCCCCGCACAACCTCGTGGAGGTCGTCGCGGCGGCCCGCCACCTGGTCGCCCACCCGGACGCGACGCTCGAGGAGCTGATGCGGTTCGTGCCCGGCCCGGACCTGCCGGCCGGCGGCAAGATCGTCGGGCTCGAGGGAGTCCGCGAGGCATACCGGACCGGCCGGGGGGCGTTCCGCACCCGCGCGACGGCCCGGATCGAGAACGTCACGGCCAAGCGCAAGGGCATCGTGGTCACCGAGCTGCCCTACCTGGTGGGTCCGGAGAAGGTGATCGAGAAGATCAGCGAGGGAGTCAAGACCAAGAAGCTGTCCGGCATCAGCAACGTCGTCGACCTGACCGACCGCTCGCACGGGCTCCGGCTGGTGGTCGAGATCCGGTCCGGGTTCAACCCGGAGGCGGTCCTGGAGCAGCTGTACCGGCACACCCCGATGGAGGACTCCTTCGGGATGAACCACGTCGCGCTCGTGGACGGCCAGCCCCGCACGCTCGGGCTGCGCGAGCTGCTCGAGGTATGGGTCGACCACCGGCTCACTGTCGTCCGGCGGCGGTCGACGCACCGGCTCACCCGCCGTCGCGAGCGCCTGCACCTGGTGGACGGCCTGCTGGTGGCGATCGTCGACATCGACGAGGTGATCCAGGTGATCCGGTCCTCAGACACCGCCGAGATCGCCCGCGACCGGCTGATCGGGGTCTTCGACCTGTCCCAGGCGCAGGCCGACTACATCCTTGAGCTGCGCCTGCGGCGGCTGACCAAGTTCTCCCGGATCGAGCTGGAGCGCGAGGCCGAGGAGCTGCGCTCCGAGATCGCCGAGCTGGAAGAGGTCCTCGCGTCGGACTCGCAGCTGCGGGCCGTCGTCAGCGAGGAGATGGCTGAGGTCGCCCGCACCTTCGGCACCCCCCGGCGGACCATCCTGCTGGAGTCGGCCGGCGCAACCGTCGGCAGTGCAGTCACGACGACGACGGCACCACTGGAGATCATCGACAGCCCGTGCTGGGCGCTGCTCTCCGGCACCGGCCTGCTCGCCCGAACGGCAGACGGCTCAGCACCGGCCCGCGCCGGACGCCGGTCCGCGCACGACGTCGTGGTGTCCGCCGTCGCGACGACCACCCGGGGCGACGTCGGAGCCGTCACCTCACGCGGACGGGTGCTGCGCCTGCCCGTCCTTGACCTGCCAGGTGTCCCGCCGACCGACGGCCCGCCCTCGATGTCCGGCGGTGCGCCGCTCACCGAGGTGCTCGGCCTGGGCCCCGGCGAACGCGTGCTGGCGTTGGCCTCCCTTGCTGCGGACGCGCCAACCCTCGCCCTCGGCACGGCCGCCGGTGTGGTCAAGCGGGTGGCTCCCGAGGGCGCGCCCAGCCGGGACGCCTGGGAGGTGATCGACCTGCGGGACGACGACGAGGTGGTCGGAGCCGCGACCGTCGCGGAGGACGACAGCCTCGTGTTCCTCACCAGCGACGCCCAGCTACTGCACTTCCCGGCCTCGGCCGTCCGCCCCCAGGGGCGTCCGGCCGGCGGGATGGCCGGCGTGAAGCTCGCAGACGACCAACAGGCAGTGTTCTTCGGCGCTGTGCCGTCCGGACAGCAGTCGGATGCCCTCGTGGTCACCGTCGCCGGCGCGAGCGACGCCCTACCGGGCACCCAGGCGGGGACGGCGAAGGTCACACCGTTCGAGGTCTTCCCCGGCAAGGGCCGAGCCACCGGCGGTGTGCGCGCGCACCGGTTCCTGCGCGGCGAGGACTCGCTCATCCTCGGCTGGGTGGGCCCGGCCCCGGCACGGGCCAGCGGGTCGGCCGGCCAGGCGATCGACCTGCCCGCGGTCGACGAGCGCCGGGACATGTCGGGTCGTCCGCTGCCCGCGCCGCTGCACACCGTGGGGTGACGACGCCGGTCAGTGGCTGCTGGTCAGCTCGCCGATAGTGAGGTCGTCGACCAGCCAGCCGGCGTCGCCGCGGACCAGGACGTAGTCGAAGCCGAGGCTGCCGGTGCCGGCAAGCCCTCCGCTCCAGTACTCGAGCGTCGAGACCCGGTACCGCTCCCCCGCGGCGGCCGCGTCCTCGACCCGCATCCGGTAGTCGCCGTAGGCACCGTACGTCCCGCGCCGCTCGTCGAACGCGGCGCAGGTGTCCATCGCGAGCTGCTGGCGCAGCGCGGGCGTCGTGGTCACCATGAACGCCCCGCAGTCGCCACCCGTGTACGCGAGGAAGAAGTCGACGACGACGGCGACCGGGCTGCCGGGTTCGACGCCGGCCGGCGGGTCGTCGCCGATCCCGACGACTGTCGGGCCGTCGGTCGACGAGTCAGCGGCGACGTCGTCCGCCTCCGGCAGTGGGACCGTCGCATCGCGCGCCCAGCCGTCGCCCACCTGCACGAGCGTGTGGCGCATCCGCATGACGAAGCCCGTCGCCGCGTCTCCCCAGGCCTCGGTCACCTCGATGTCGACCGACGCCCCCGAGACCGCTACCTCCGGGCCGATCGTGATCGTGCCTTCGCCGAACCCCTCGCGCAGGGCGGCATCGTCGGCGAACGCCTCGCACGTCGTCATCGCGTAGAACGCCCGGAAGCGCTCGGTCGTCACGGCGACGAACCGCTCGCACGACCCCGCCTCGTACGCGGCGTAGAACTCCTCCACGGCGGCCGTGGCCCCAGTGGTCTGGCCGGGCTCGTCGAGCTCGACTCCCGCCTCGACCGGCTCGACCTCCACGGCGTCGATCGCCCACCCGTTGCCGATCCGCACGACGACGTAGGTGATCACGGCAGCATGCATCCCCGTCTCGTCCGGCCACACGCCGTCGCCCTCGATCCTGACCTGGCTCGCCGAGACCTCCACCTGCCTGCTGACCTCGAAGGCGGGGCCGCCGCCGAACCACTCGGCGAAGGCCGCGCACGTGGTCAGGGCGTTGTCCGCCCGGAACTTGGTCGTCGTCGCGTCGGTGAACGTCTCGCACGAGGCCTCGTCAACGGCGCGGTAGAGGTTGTCCACGGCGGCCGACGCGGTCTGCGCTCGAGCGGGCGCCGGGTCGGTGGCGTCCTTCGCCGGCCCCGACATGAGCACCGCCAGGCCGACGGGAACCACGACCACCCCGACGACGACCAGGCGGACCACCAGCCACGTGCGTGCCGTTGTCCGCTCGAGCTCGACCGCCTCCTCGGCCCGGCTCGGCGCCTTGGGTGTCTCTGCCCGCGGGTCAACAGGCTGCGGCGTGAAGGTGGTCACACCGTCGAGCGGCTGCTAGGGCGTCCGGGGCGCTCCGTGCGGCACCGTGCCGTAGGGCTGTCTGCGGTACAGCGAGGCCGGCGGCAGA
This sequence comes from Actinomycetales bacterium, assembly GCA_038204895.1. Classification (GTDB taxonomy): domain Bacteria; phylum Actinomycetota; class Actinomycetes; order Actinomycetales; family Cellulomonadaceae; genus Actinotalea. Next base: position 30,493 of record JBBRCL010000023.1, read on the forward strand.
TCGGTCGAGCGGTAGGGCACGGCGGGCGGCGCCATGGCCCCCCGGGCGCGACCCACGGGCTCGGTGGCGCCCGGGGCGTCCGCGGCGCCCTTCCACGAGGTGCCGTCCCACCACCAGCGCGCGCCGGTGCCGTCCACGTACCAGCCCGGGCCTGCCGACATGGCGCCAGACCCTAACGGTACGGCTCGACCCGTCACAGTCGCCCCACCCAGGTCCGTGGGGCGAAGATCAGATCTCCACGCTGTACATCACGTACCCGTGCGTCGCCTGGTAGCCGAGGCGCTCGTACAGGTCCAGTGCGCCGGTGGGGTTGGCGGTGTCCACCCGCAGGCAGGCGTACTCCATGTCGGCGGCCCGGTAGGCAGCCATGGCCGTGACCAGGAGCGCCGCGGCCAGGCCCTGCCTGCGCCAGGCCCGACGCACGCCCACGACGTCGGCGTACCCGCAGGTGTAGCCGAGCGCCGGCCAGTCCTGCGGGTACCGCCCGGAGAGCAGGTACCCGGCGACCTTCGGCTCTGCTCCCGACACGTCAAGGGCGACGAAGCTCCAGCCAGGCGTGAAGTGGGCGTCCTGGTGCGCCCAGGTCTCCGCTGACACCGGTTCGGAGCCCCAGTGGTCCGCGAAGGCCTCGTTGTGCGCCAGCCGGACCGGCTCGTCCAGGGCCTCGTCCCAGGCCGCGATCCGAAGGCCGGCTGGGACGGGCGCGTCCGGGAGCGGTGCCCGTAGGTCGCGGCGCATGTTGGTGTACCACCGGATGGGGCTGAACCCGGCGGCCGCGTACAGCCGCCGGTGGTCCCGCGCACTCTCCTCGACCATGACCGCGAGCCGTGCCGGCAGGCCGCTGCCGGAGGCCGCAAGCTTCTGCCGCCCGCGACCCTCCACCCAGGCCAGGACAGCCCGCCCGATGCCGCGCCCGCGCCAGGACGGGTGCACTCCCCCGCGCGACAGGGCCCTCAGCAGGCTTTCGCCCGGCCGTACCTCCACCATGGCGTAGGCCCGCATCACCCCGCCGTCGTCGAAACCACCGAGGCTGTCCCGTGCCAGGTCGATCCATGGACCGGTGAGCATCTCGACGACTTCCTCGTAGGAGAGCCGTTCGTTGGGCCGGTCGACAACCTCCATCGCCTGGATCAGGGCGTGCAACGGCGTCGCGTCCTGCAGCTGCAGCGGACGCCAGATCAACTCGAGGTGGGCGGGCGGGACGTCGAGCACTGCGGGCGGATCCACCCTGACCGCGATCGGTTCCCTCGTGCTCACGGGGACCAACCTAGCGACCGGCGTCACGCGTCGATGCGCGTCCGGTCCAGCTCGGCGGCCCCGGCGACGATGAAGTCCCGGCGCGGAGCGACCTCCGAGCCCATCAGCAGCTCGAACACCGCCTCGGCCGCGGCCGCGTCGTTCGCCGTGACCCGGCGCAGCGTGCGGTGGCGGGGGTCCATCGTGGTCTCGGCCAGCTGGTCGGCATCCATCTCACCGAGGCCCTTGTACCGCTGGATGTCGTCCTTGTACCGGCGTCCGGCCTTCTCCAACCGGCGCAGCGTCGAGGCCAGGTCCGCCTCGGAGTACGTGTACACGTACTCGTTCTTCTTGCCCCCCCCGCCGAGCACCTCAACCCGGTGCAGGGGCGGCACGGCGGCGTAGACCCGGCCCTCGTCGACGAGCGGTCGCATGTACCGGAAGAAGAGCGTGAGCAGCAGGGTCCGGATGTGCGCGCCGTCGACGTCGGCGTCGGTCATCAGCACGATCTTGCCGTAGCGCGCCGCCTCGACGTCGAAGCTGCGCCCGGAACCGGCACCGATCACCTGGATGATCGCCGCGCACTCGGCATTGCGCAGCATGTCCGACACCGAGGCCTTCTGGACGTTGAGGATCTTGCCGCGGATCGGCAGCAGGGCCTGGAAGTCCGAACTCCGGGCGAGCTTGGCGGTGCCAAGGGCGCTGTCACCCTCCACGATGAACAGCTCGCTCCGGTCGACGTCGTCGCTGCGGCAGTCCGCGAGCTTGGCAGGCAGGGCCGAGGTCTCCAGCGCGTTCTTGCGGCGCGAGATCTCCTTCTGCTTGCGCGCGGACATCCGCGCCCGCATCTCGGCGACCACCTTGTCCAGCAGCAGAGACGCCTGCGTGCGGTTGTCGCGCTTGGTGGACGTCAGCTGTGCGGTCAGCTCGGTCTCCATGACCTTGGCCACGATGCCTCGCACCGGACCGGTGCCCAGCACCTCCTTGGTCTGGCCCTCGAACTGCGGCTCGGCCAGACGAACGGTCAGGACCGCTGTCAGGCCGGCCATGATGTCGTCCTTCTCGACCCGGTCGGCGGCGTCCCTGTTGGAGACCTTCAGCCGACGGGCGTTGGTCTCGACCTGCTTGCGGATCGTCTTGACCAGGGCCTGCTCGAACCCGGCGAGGTGTGTCCCGCCCTTTGGCGTGGCGATGATGTTGACGTAGCTGCGAACCTCGGTCTCGTAGCCGGTGCCCCAGCGCAGGGCAACGTCGACCTCACAGGTGCGCTCGACCGCCTGGGAGGTGAGGTGGCCGCGGTCGTCCAGCATCGGGACGGTCTCGGTGAACGTGCCCGAGCCGGTCAGCCGCCAGGTGTCCGTGAGCCGGGCGTCCGGCGCAAGGAAGTTCGCGAAGTCGGCGGTCCCACCGTGGTGGATGAAGCTCTCCTCGTACGGTCCCTCCTCGCCGGGCGTGCCCGGCATCCGCCGCTCGTCGCGCACGGTGATCCGCAGGCCGGGGACCAGGAACGTGGTCTGGCGCACCCGCGAGACGAGCTCGTCGTAGGAGAACGCGGCGCTCTGCGGGAAGATCTGGCGGTCGGCCCAGTACCGCACGCGGGTCCCGTTGCGGCCCCGCGGCACCTTTCCGACGACCGCAAGCTCGGACGCCTCGACGAACGGTGCGAAGGGCGCCTCGGGGCTGGGCTCGGCGCCGTCGCTGAACGTGCCCGGCTCGCCCCGGTGGAACGTCATGCGGTACGTACGCCCACCGCGGTCCACCTCGACGTCCAGGCGCGCCGAGAGTGCGTTCACCACGCTCGCGCCGACGCCGTGCAGGCCGCCGGTCGCCGTGTAGGAGCCGCCGCCGAACTTGCCACCGGCGTGCAGCTTGGTCAGGACCACCTCGACGCCGGTCAGGCCGGTCTTCGGTTCGATGTCCACCGGGATGCCGCGCCCGTTGTCCCGCACCTCGACCGAGGAGTCGGCTCGGAGCACGACGTCGATCTGGTCGCAGTGACCACCGAGGGCCTCGTCGACGGAGTTGTCGATGATCTCCCACATGCAGTGCATGAGCCCGCGCGAGTCGGTGGTGCCGACGTACATGCCGGGTCGCTTGCGCACCGCCTCGAGGCCTTCAAGGACCGAGAGGTGGCGGGCGGTGTAGCTGGACTCCGACAACGTGCTCGTCACCCCCTGAGCCTAGGCGGTGAGCCCGGCCACACCCGTCAGGCGTGCCGGGCGCTGCGAGGGCTGGGCGCTACGCGGTCAGCGAACCCGGGACTTCCGATGCAACCGCCGCCGCCCGCGGGTGGTTACATGGAGGCGTGACCACGACGACACCCACCCCGCTGACTGCCGCAGACCGCTGCGACCGCTGCGGCGCGCGGGCGTACGTCCGCGTGGTGCTTTCCCGTGGTGAGCTGCTGTTCTGTGCTCACCACGCGCGCCGCCACGCGTCGGCCTACTCCGACGTCGCTCTGCACGTCCAGGACGAGACCAAGCGGCTGCACGAGGAGCACGGCGCACCGCTGAACTGACACCATCGAGGGTCCGGCCGGGTGAATTCTGGCCGGACCCTGGCATGTCCGGCGCGGTGTCGCCGCCGAAGGGAGTGACCGGTTGGACCTCGTCGTCCTCGGTGTCGGCCTTGCTGTTCTGGTCGGGCTAGTGGGCATCGTCCTCCCGGTGCTGCCGGGCTCGCTGATCATCGCTGCGGCTGTCGGCTTCTGGGCCCTCGACTCCGGGGGCGGCGCCTGGGCGGTGTTCGCTGCCGTGGCCCTCCTGCTCGCGGTCGGATGGGCCGGCAGCTACGTCGTCCCCGGTCGGCGGATCGCGGCCTCCGGTGTCCCGCGATCGACGCTGGTCGTCGCGGGTCTTGCCGGGCTGGTCGGGTTCTTCGTCGTTCCGGTCATCGGCCTCTTCGTGTTCTTCCCAGCCGGGCTCTACGCGATGGAGTACCGGCGCCTGCACGACACGACCACCGCATGGGCCTCGGCATGGCTGGCCATCCGGGCCACGGCACTGGGGATGCTGATCGAGCTGACCATGGCGCTGCTGGCGACCGCGACGTGGCTGGTCGCAGTGCTCGCCGGCGTCGGGCGCTGATCCGCTCGGCCCTTGACACGCGGACACCCCTTATCGACATTGTGCCGACGTCGGCACAATGTCGATTATGCCGACCTCCGCGTTATGCCGACCTCGACGCGAAGTGCCTGCTCACAGGTGGTGGACGCCCTGAAGTTGTCGGCATAATCCCGGCCGTGCGGTGGATCCTTGCTTCTTCTGTTCCGAAGAAGGAGGAGTCATGGCAAGGCCAACGAGCAAGGTCACCAACGTGAAGGTGGAGGGGCCGTTGGCGCCCTTCACCGCTGCGTACGAGTCGCGACTTCGGGTGCGCGGCTACACGTCGTTGACGATCGTCAACGAGTTGCGCCTGCTGGCGCACCTGAGCCGGTGGATGCAGAACACTCATGTGGCTGTCAGCGACCTGACGACCGCGCGGCTCGAGGGGTTCCTCGCGTCGCGCCGGGCCGCCGTGAGTCATCGCACTTGTTCGCTTGGGGGGCTGGCGGCGCTGGTCGACGTGCTGGTCGAACTGGGACTCGTGGGCGAAGTGGCGCCCGTGGCGCCGGGCTCCTCGAGCGAAGTGGTGCTCGCCAAGTTCCACACGTACTTGCTGGCTGAACGCGGGCTCGCGGCGTGCACGGCGTTCGCCTACGTGGATCGGGCGCGGCGCTTCTGGGCGGCGTGCCCGGCCGGCGGTGAGCTCGCCGACCTGAGGGCCGGGGACATCACTGGAGGTGTGCAGCTGGAAGCCGCGAGAGTGTCGACCGGTTCGACCCAGTTCTTCGTCGCTGGGTTGCGTTCATTCCTGCGGTTCTGCTTCGTGGAGGGTTTGGTCCCCACCGATCTGTCCGGGGCGGCCTTGGCTGTGACGGGACGTCGCCGGTCGCTGCTGCCGCAGGGGATCAGCAGCGCCGATGCGGCGGCGTTGCTGCGTTCGTGTGATCGGCGCCGATCGGATGGGCGACGCGACCTCGCGCTGTTGCTGGTGCTGGTGCGGTTGGGTCTGCGCGCCAGCGAGGTCGCGGCCCTGACCTTGGACGACATCGACTGGCGGGCGGGGCAGATCGTCGTGCACGGCAAGGGCCACCGCCAGGACAGTCTTCCCCTGCCGGGCGATGTCGGGGAAGCGGTGGCCGGCTACCTGCAGCGGGGGCGTCCCCGCACGACCTGGCGGGAGGTCTTTCTGCGGATGCACGCACCGGTGGGCCCGTTGGGTCGCGGCGGGGTGTCCTCGATCGTGCGTCGCGCCTGCCGGCGGGCGGGCATCGCACCGGTCGGGGCGCATGCCCTGCGTCACACCCTGGCCTGCGAGATGGTGGCGGCGGGTGTCCCGTTGCCCGAGATCGGTCAGGTCCTGCGACACCGAAGCCTCATCTCCACGGCGATCTACGCCCGGGTGGACCTCGAAGAGCTGCGGGCCGTGGCTCAGCCGTGGCCTGGAGGTGACCTGCGATGAGCGATCTGGCGCGCCACCTCCAGGACTACCTGAGGTTGCGTCGAGCGTTGGGCTTCAAGCTGGCCCAGCCCGGACATGTGCTCCCACAGTTCGTGACCTACCTCGACACCGCCGGCGCCACGACGATCTCTGTTGAGCTGGCCATCGCGTGGGCGGGCCTGCCCGTGGGGGTGACGCCGATCTCGTTGTCCCACCGGCTCGGGGCAGTGCGCGGGTTCGCCCGTTACCTCGGACGATCGACCCGGCCACCGCCGTGCCGCCGCGCGGGATCTACCGTTGCCCCGCTCGCCGACCCACCCCGTACTTGTGGTCAAACGCGCAGATCAGCTCGCTGCTCGAAGCAACGCGCGCCCTAGACCCGACGCTGCGGGCTGCGACGTATGAGGCGATCTTCGCCCTGCTCGCGGCCACCGGCATGCGGGTCGGCGAAGTGCTCTCAATGACCCGGAACGACGTCGATCTTGACCGCGGAGTGATCACGATCCGGGACGGGAAGTTCGCCCGCTCCCGACTGGTCCCACTGCACCGGTCCACCACGAACGCGCTGCGCTCCTACGGTGAGCGCCGCGACCAGGGGTACCCACAGCCGGTGTCCACGTCGTTTTTCATCTCCTGCGCAGGCAACGCGTTGTCTTACAACGCCGTGCACGCGACCTTCGTCTCGCTCACCACCGCGAGGTTGTCCCGGGTCTCGTGGAACTTGAGGTGGCGGTCCCCCACCTGACGCCTGCCGTGGGGTAGGTGTTGGGCGTCCACCAAGACGACCCGAAGAGACAGGGGACCACCGTGAACAAGGAGTATCAGAGGAAGAAC
>JBBRCL010000024.1:0-36735 GCA_038204895.1 Actinomycetales bacterium
AGGCGTCCTCCTGTTGGTAGCCTGAACAGAGAAGCAGGAAGTACTGATACTTCGAGCATGGCTACTTCAAGCCTGGAGGTGTGGGATGACAAACACAACCAACCGGCGTGTCGGGCCCGCGGCACTCGAACGCCGCCGAGCCAAGATCACCACCGAGATCGCAGCCCTGAGCCTGCCGCTACCCGGCAGCCTCGTGCAGCGACGGACCCGCTGCGGCAACACCGGCTGCCACTGCCACGGCGACCCACCCCAGCTGCACGGGCCCTACCTGATCTGGACCCGCAAGGTCGACAACAAGACCGTCACCCGCACCCTGGACACCACCCAGGCCGACGCCCTGCGCCCGCTGCTGGACAACTCCCGGCGACTACGCGAACTCACCACCGAACTCGCGACCCTCGCGCTCCAGCAGGTCAGAGACGACCCGACCCAGCCCGACCCCTGACCCGCCTATCCGCGCGCGCTCTAAGTCACCGTGTTCTGCGGGTCGATCGACGTGGTGGGGTCGGCCGGGTCGCCGATGTCGTTGAAGGCCCACGCACGCAGCACGGGCATGTTCGCGTCCGCGGCCGCAGCCATCAGCTGGTCGACCACCTCGGGCGGCAGGAACATCGGCCGGTAGTTGTTGGTGCCCGCGGCGTAGAACGGTTCGCCCTCGAGCATGAACTGCTCGCCGTCGGCGGTCACGAACTCCGGACCAGGGCCGGTGTCCCGTTGGGCCCACCAGAGCGCGCCGCCCGCCAGCAGGGCGACCACCACGAGGCCACCGATCATGGTCCGCATCCGACCCGACATCCGCGTCTCCTTCGTCGCCGTGACGCGGCTGAGCGTAGTGGAGGCACCCCGCCCCCGGCGTGGGCTCTCGGGCCGGTTTCTCTACCGGTCAGGACGCGCACGAGCGGTCCGGCCGGATCCCGGAGACGACGCGGCCCGCGCCCGCTGAACCGCGTCCGGCAGCACCCGGAGGACGGCGTCGACGTCGGCCCGGGTTGACGTTCGGCCCAGGGAGAACCGCAGCGTCCCCGTCGCCTCGGGCTCGGTCACGCCCATCGCGAGCAGCACGTGCGACGTCTGGGTGACACCGGCATGGCAGGCGGACCCGGCTGAGCACTGCACGCCCTGGCTGTCCAACAGGTACAGGAGGGAGTCGGTGTCACAGCCGGGGAAGGTGATCGAGAGGTTCCCCGGGAGGCGGGCTGCGGCGTCGGGCAACGGCGCGTCAGGCACCTGCGGACCACGCACGACGGCGCGTCAGGCACCTGCGGACCACGCACGACGGCGTCGGGCACCAGGGCGAGCACGCCGGCGAGCAGGGCGTCCCGCAGGGCGCCGACCCGCGCCGCATGCGCGGGTCGGCCGATCACCGCGGCGTCGACCGCCACCGCGAACGACCTGATCAGAGCCGCGGGCAGGGTCCCCGAACGCACCCCGCGCTCCTGGCCGCCACCGTGCAGCACCGGCGTCATGCCCAGGTCACGCCGCAGGAGCAGCGCCCCGACACCCAACGGCCCACCCAGCTTGTGCGCGGACACCGTCATCGCGTCCAGCCCGCTCGCCGTGAAGCCCACCGGTAGTTGCCCGACCGCCTGAACGGCGTCGGCGTGCACCGGGATGCCGTACCGGTGGGCCAGCGCGACCACCTCAGCGACCGGCTGAACCGTGCCGACCTCGTTGTTCGCCCACATCACGCTCACCAGCGCAATCTCATCACCGTGCGCCGCCAGCTCCGCGGCGAGCGCAGCCAGATCCAGCCGCGCGACGCCGTCCACCGGCAGCAGCACCGCCTCGGCGCCGTGCCGCTCGGCCAGCCAGGCGGCCGAGTCCAGGACCGCGTGGTGCTCGACGGCGGAGACCAGGACCCGGCGGCGTCGCGGATCCGCAGCCGAGCGCGCCCAGAACAGGCCCTTGACCGCGAGGTTGTCCGACTCCGTCCCACCGCCGGTGAACACCACCTCGGTCGGGCGGGCGCTCAGCCGTTCGGCGATCAGCTCGCGAGACTCCTCGACCACGCGGCGGGCGGCTCGGCCGGCGTCGTCGCGGCGTGGTCCAGGTAGGCCACGTGCGAGGGTGCCCTGCGGTGATCCGAGCCCATGGTCGTCGAGTCTACGAACGCGGCCGCGCCGCCCCGTCAGACGGTGATCACGACCTTGCCTGCCACGTGGCCCGTCGCCACGCGATCCAGGGCCGCGGCGGCCTCCGCCAGCGGGTACACACCCTCGATGACCGGTGTCAGCTCGCCGCCGTCGATCAGGTCCTTGAGCGCAACCAAGTCCTTGGTCGTGGACGCGATGGAGAAGACCCGGATGGTCTGCCGGCTGAACACCGACAGCACGCGCCCCCGGGCCATCCGCGGCAGCGGCCCGAGCACCCGGCCGCCGTTGACACTGTTGAGCAACAGCACCCCGCGCGGCGCGAGCACCCGGCGCAGGGCGCGCAATGAACGGTTCGCCACGTTGTCGAGGATCACCTCGTAGCGCTGCGGGCCCTGCGTGAAGTCCTCACGCGTGTAGTCGATCACGTGGTCGGCCCCGAGCGAGCGGACCGTCTCGACGTTCCGCGCGCTGCAGACGCCGGTCACCTCGGCGCCGAGCGCCGTGGCGATCTGCACCGCGAAGTGCCCGACGCCCCCGGACGCACCGTTGACCAGCACCCGCTTGCCCGGTCCCACGTTCGCCACGCGCATCCCGAACAGCGCGGTCAGGCCGGCCATCGGCACCGCGGCCGCCTGCTCGAACGTCAGCCCAGCCGGCTTCGGCGCGAGCACCCCCTGCGGCACGCACGTGTACTCGGCGTACGAACTCGTGCCCTCGCCGAACACCTCGTCGCCGGGGCTGAAGAGCGTCACGTTCGCACCGACCGCCTCGACGACGCCGGCGAGGTCGTGCCCGCGGACCGCCGGCTTCGGCCGGCGCATCCCGACCATCGCCCGGATCATCGCCGGCCGGCCGCGGGTGATGGCCAGGTCGGCCGGGTTGACCCCGGCCGCGCGGACCCGCACCAGGACGTCGTCGTCGCCGCCGATCTCCGGCTTGTCGATGTCGCGGAGCCCGAGGACCTGCCGCGGTGGGCCATAGGTGTCCTGAACCGTCGCCTTCATGGGTCTCCTTGCTGGGGTTGGGCGGGTGGAGCGTCAGTCTCGAGCCAGGGCGTCGTCGGTGAGGGGCTGGGGGGCGCCGGCAGGTGCGCTGAAGCCCTTGGCGATCAACCAGACCGCCAGCACCAGCTCGTTCACGGCCAGGGGCACGTTGGAGAGCACCAGGGGGCCGACGACGCTTCCGTCAGGTCGAGGGCCAGCAGCACGCCCCCGGCGAGATACAGCACCGCCCCGACCAAGCCCCACGCCGACAGCCACCGTGGAACGAGGCGGGCCTGGTACAGCAGCGAGTACAGGATCAGGGCCCCGACCGGGAACACCGCCGTGTCGAGGACCACTGCGGCACCCCACTCACGCACGGAGACGAGGACCTCGCCCATGGCACCGAAGGTAGTGGCATCCGGAGCGGGTGCCGCGACGTACTGCTCGCTGAGCACCACCAGGGACACCAGGCTGATCGCCCCGAGGGCGTACAGCATCGCCTCGACGGTCCGGGAGGCCACGTACCCGAGTGCCAGGGCCTGGCTGCGCCGGCGGAGCACCGGGTACGCCGCGACGGACACCCCGACCACAGCGACACCCATGACCAGCACCAGGAGAGCCCCGAGCAGCACCTGGGTCTTGTGCGCGGACACGTCCGCCAGCAGGTCGCCGGCGCTGAGCACGGGCTCGGTGACCGCCACGCTCAGCCCACCGGCCGCAGTCGCGACGAGGAACAGCACGCCGACCACCCTCGCGGTCCGACGACCGGTGGCCTCCGTCGACGCCGGCGCTGTCATTCGACTGTCCGCAGGATCTGCTCGATCGAGGACGTGCGCGACCGGAGCTCGGCGACGTCGGCTGCCACCCGCTGCTGGGCGTCGAGGGTGGTCGATGCGAGCTGCTCGTAACGGTTCACGAGCTGCCGGACCGCCTCCTCCTGGTCGGGCCGGCCCGCATCTTCCGGTTCTCCTGCACGAACGCCGCGACGGCGACGAAGACGCAGAAGGCCAACAGGCTCAGACCGAGGATGAGGATGACCATCGGCCAGGCGATCGTCGACGTGGTCGCGGCTGTCGTCTCCGCGCTGAGGTACATCACGAGTGCTCCTTGGGTGCGGGACCCTTCTCCGGGTCCGATGGGGTCAAGGTCGTGGCCGCCGCGGCCACAACCGATGGGGTGAGGTGCAGGACGAAGTCCGCGACCTCGAAGTACTTCATCGCCTTTCCGTCGTCGGAGAGCTCCAGACTCCCGACGACCAGGCCGACGGCTTCGAGGCGTTGCAGGTGCATGTGCAGCAGCGGGCGGCTCACGCCGATCTCGCGAGCCAGGTGGCTCACGTAGTCCCGGCCACCAGCCAACGTCGCGAGGATGCGCAGCCGGATCGGGTTTGCCATCGCTGACAGCACTCCGACCAGCTCGTCGCCGGTCGGCGGGTTGGCCGTCATGCTTCTCCTTCACCTGTCAGTCATTTCTTGCACCTGAAACGCTAGCATGCACGATGCCCTGAGCGCCAGAGCGTGAATACGTCACCCGAACGCGCAACAGGCAGGTGACGAAGACCTGGCACAATCGGCTCTCGTGACAACGGCGCCGCTGGCCTTCAGTGGCTCCCGCCTGCACTGGTCCGACCTGCCGCGCGAGATCCGGGCCCGGATCGCCGAGCTCGCCGGTGCGGACGTGGTCACCGAGACCAGTGCCACCAACGGCTTCTCCCCGGGTTACGCCGCCCTGCTGGGACTCGGCAACGGCACGCAGGTGTTCGTCAAGGCCGTGTCACCGGAGCAGAACCCCGACTCCCCCCGCCTGGCGCGCCAGGAGATCACCGTTGCGGGCGTCCTGCCGCCGGGGGTCTGCACCCCCCATCTGTGGTGGTCGCACGACGACGGCGACTGGGTGCTGCTGGGCTTCCAGCCGGTCGACGGGCGCACCCCCGAGACGCCGTGGCGACCGGAGGACCTTGCCCGGACCCTTGACGCGCTGACCGACCTGGCGCAGGTCGGCACGCCGTCTCCCCGCGACCTGCCACCGCTGGACGAGTCGATGGCGGGCCTTGCGGCGGGCTGGTCGCGCCTGGCCGCGGACGACGAGGCCCTGGAACGTGCTGTTTCCGCTGTCGGCGAGCACGGTGACTGGCTGCGCGCCCATCTGGACGAGCTGGTCGAGCTGGGCGCCGCAGCCGCAGCCGCGTGCGTCGGCCAGACGCTCGTGCACGGCGACTTCCGGGCGGACAACATCATGCTGGCGTCTGCGCCGGACTGCCGTGCGTGGCTGATCGACTGGCCGCACACCTGCCGCGACGGCGCGCCCTGGTGGGATCTGCTCGCGATGCTGCCGAGCGTGGCCATGCAGGACGGCGGCGACCCGCAGGAGATCTTCTGGACGCACCCGAACGCCGCCGGCGCCGACCGCGACGCCGTGCGTGCGGTGCTGGCCGGGATCACCGGGTTCTTCGTGCACGGGTCGGTGCAGCCCCCGCCGCCCGGCATCGCCAACCTCCGGGACTTCCAGCTGGCCCAGGGCATCACGTCGTTGGAGTGGCTGCGCCGGATCTGAGGCTGAGCAGGGGGCTTCTCCGCGGATGACGGTGGATCATCCAGCGAGCCGGCGCCGAGTCCTGATGCTCGTCGCCGGTCCCCACGTCCTCCGCTGCCCTCGTGCTGCGGTTGGTCGCCGGCCACGGGCGCCCACATTGTCCGCTTTCGGTTGACTTCTCCCTCCCGCCCGCGATATCGAACAGGTGTTCGAATACGCGAGGAGCGACGACGACGGTGAGCAGGATGGACGGGCTGGTGGCGGGAGTCGCGGCGCCGCACGCATCCGCTCGCTCGGTCTTCGACCTGGACACCGAGCTCCGGCTCCTCGCTCGGGCCGTCGAAGCGGTGACATCGGTGCCGGTGGACGAGCTTGAGGTCGATCGTGCTGCGCGCGGGTACGACGAGCTCCGTGCGCTCTCCGATCGCCTCCGCGCGTACAGCGCCCGCTTGCTGGCGTGTGTCGAGGCCGATGGGCGGTGGGCGGCGGCGGGTGCGGCGCGCACGTTCCCGGAGTGGGTGGCCCGCCGGGGCGGGGCCTCGGTCGGATCGGCCCGCCGGGAGGTCACCCTGGGCAAGGCTCTGGCCGGAGACCTGCCGGTGGCGCGGGAGGCGGTGGCCGAGGGGCGGATGAGCCTGGAGCACGCCCAGGTCCTTGCCCAGCTCGCACCCACCTCCGATGCCCGGCGCGCCGCTCTGGCCAGCGACAAGACCGACCGCAACGAGGCGCACCTGGTCACCGCCGCCGCACAGGTCGGGGTCGACGACTACCGGCGCATCGTGCGCCGGTGGGCCGCCGCGGTGGACACCGTCGCCCACGAGACCGAGCACGCCGCCGCGGCCGCGAAGGAGTACCTGTTCGTCGCCCGGCGCCCGGGCGGGGTGGACATCCAGGGGTTCCTCGCCGGTGAGCACGCCGAGACCCTGACCACCGCCCTGCGCGCGGTCACCGGCGTCCCCGCCGCCGACGACCCACGCTCCCCCGAACAACGCCGCGCCGCCGCGCTGACCGACCTGGCACGCCTGGTGCTGGACCGCGGCCTGGGCGGGGCTGGCGGGGCACTGGTCCGCCCGCACATCTCCGTCCACGTCCCCTACGACACCTACACCCGCCTCGCCGCCCACCCCGACGACGCCCCTGGCATCCTCGAAGGCCCGGACGGGACCCTGGGCGGGCCCGCGGAGCTGGACGACGGCACACCCATCCCGACCTCGGTCCTGGCCCGGATCGCCTGCGACGCCGAGATCACCCGGATCGTCTTCGCACCCGACAGCCAACCCCTGGACGTCGGCCGCGCCCAGCGCACCCACACCGGCCCCCAACGCCGCGCCGTGATCGCCCGCGACCGCCACTGCCAGTACCCCGGGTGCACCGCACCCCCGGCGATCAGCGAGGTCCACCACACCCGGTGGTGGAGTCGCGACCACGGGACGACCTCGGTCGCCACCGGGATCCTCCTGTGCGCCTACCACCACCACCTGATCCACCGACGAGCCATCACCATCACCTGGATGGCCACCGGCGGGTGGGCGTTCACCGAACGCGACGGCCGACCCATCACCCCACCGCGCGGCGCACCACCTGGCGCACCACCTGGCGCACCCCCGCAACCGAACCCGGCGGTCAGCCCCCCGAGAACCGGGACGACCACGGAAGCGAGCGCCGACGACTGCGGGCCCGACCCTGCCCGCACACCGATCGTCGACGGCCAGCTCGCCCTCGCCGGCTGACCCACGTGCGCGCGCCCCTGCGCTCCGGGACCTACGGACCTGGCGTGGCGGCGTCGGGCGCGAGAGAACGGACCGCCACGAAGGGAAGCCCACCATGCTCTGGTTGCGCATCGTCGTCGGCGTGCTGCTCATCGCACACGGCCTGGTCCACCTGCTCTACCTCGCCCCGGACACGCCGTTCTCGCTCGAGAAGTCGTGGATCGTGCCCGAGGGCTCGCGACGGCCGGTCGCCTATGCCCTGATGGCGGCGACGATCCTGGCGTTCCTCCTGGTCGCGCTCGCCCTGTGGGGCGTGCCAGGACTGTCGAGCGTGTGGCCGGTGGTCACGGTCGTCGCCGCCGCGCTGTCGCTGGTGCTCCTGGTGGCGTACTGGAACACCCAGCTGGTGTTCGGCGTCGCCATCGACCTGGCGCTCATCTCTGCGGCGATCATCCGACCGGACTGGGTGGAGAGGTTCGTCGCCTGAGGCTCAGCCCTGCGCCTTGAGCCGGCGGATCTCCGCAGCGGCCTGCGGCAGCACGGTGAACAGGTCCCCCACCACGCCGAAGTCGGCGAACTCGAAGATCGGCGCGTCGACGTCGTTGTTCACCGCAACGATCACCTCGGAGGCCTGCATGCCGCCGCGGTGGTGCACGGCGCCGGAGACGCCGGCGCCGATGTACAGCCGCGGGGAGATCATCACACCGGTCTGACCGACCTGCGTCTCGTGGCTGATCCAGCCCTCGTCGGTCGCCACCCGGGTGGCACCGACCGCACCGCCGAGCGCATCGGCGAGGTCCTCCACCGGGGAGAAGTCGCCCGCCACCCCACGACCACCGACAACGACGACCTGCGCCTCGCCGAGGTCCGGCCGGCTGGACTCGGGCCGCGGCGTGCGTTCCACCACCCGCACGCGGGTTCCGGGGACACCGTCGAACAGCGTCGCGGCGTCGTGGGTGATCACGGGCGGCAGCACAGGCGTTGCGACCGGGGCGGCGTGCACCGCGTTCGGCTTGAGCGCGACCACCGCGCGAGCGGCCGTCACCTCCCCGCGCAGGGTCCAGCTCGCCGCGAAGACCTGCTGGGTGGTAACGACGCGACCGTCGGGCCCTCGCTGCACCGCCGACGCGTCCACCACCAGCCCGGCGCCGGTGGCGAGCGCGAGTCGCGCGGCCAGCTCTTTGTTCGGGAAGGTCGAGGCGACCAGCACCGTCGAGGCCCCGGTCTTGTCGACCAGCCCGGCCAGCACGGCGGCAACGGCGGGCGGCAGGCTCGCCTCCGGCGTCGGCACGCCGACGACGTGCACCGCGACCGCGCCGTATGCGCCGAGCCGGGCGACCGCGGCGTCGGACACCTGACCCAACAAGACGGCGTGCACGGTCCCGAGCGCCCTCGCGGCCGCCAGCAGCTCCAGCGCTGAGCCGCGCGGCGTCCCGTCGTGCTGCTCGACCAGAACCAGGACGACGTCCCCGCCCGCGGCGCTCCCCGTGGCGCTCATCCCAGCAGCCTGTTCTCGGCGAGGTAGGCCGCCAGGCGCAGGCCGGCCTCGCCGTCGTCGGTGATCAGCACGCGGTCCTCCCGAACTGGCCGGGGCGTGGCCTCCAGCACCCGGGTCCGGGCCCCGGCGTCCCCCACGGTCGCCGGATCGATGCCCAGGTCGGCCAGCGACCACGCGGTGACCGGCGTCTTGCGAGCGGCCATGATGCCCTTGAAGTTCGGGTAGCGCGGCTCGTTCGCCTGGTCGGTGACGCTCACGACGGCCGGCAGCGGCGCCTCGAGCACCTCAGTGACGTGGTCCAGGTCCCGACGCACGCGCACGACGTCGTCGGCAACGGTCAGCTCGGCGGCCAGGGTGGCCTGGGGCAGGTCGAGGTGGGCGGCGAGCAGGCTGGGCAGCACGGACATCAGCCCGTCAAGGGCCGCCATCCCGGTGATCACCAGGTCGACACCGCCCTCGGCGCCGAGCCGCCGGATCGCCGCGGCAAGCACCAGAGCAGTCCCGAACACGTCCGAGCCGGCGATCGCGTCGTCGATCACGTGCACCGCATGCTGGGCACCCATCTGCAGGCCGCGCCGGACGGCGTCCTCGGCGTCGGCCGGGCCGACGGTCACGACCGTGACCTCGCCGCCGAGGGTCTCGGTCAGGACCAGCGCCGCCTCGACCGCGTGCTCGTCGAGCTCGCTGAGCGTGCCGTCCCCCTGGCTCCGGTCCACCCGGCCGTCGGCGGTGAAGCTGCGCTCGGCCTGCAGGTCGGGCACGTGCTTGACGCACACGACGATCCTCATCGGCTCCCGTTCTCCTTCCCGTGGCCTGTCCCGGCGTGGTCCGCCCCGTCAGCACGGGCCCCAGGAAGGGTATCCTGCACTCCCCGGGAGCAGCATTCGCCCGGGTTTCACCCGCTGCGGCACCCCAGGGGTGCTGATCCCTCACCGGGAGTGGTTCAGACTTGACCCTCGTGACCTGTTCTCGCATCCGCCGCCGTCTCGGCGTGCACCTGTGCGGTGACGGGGTGGACGTCGCCGTGCTGGCTTCGCACGCCGACGCCGTCGAGCTGTGCCTGCTGGACGCCGATCCGACTTCCCCCGACGGCTGGTCGGAACGACGCGTGCCGCTCGAGCGCCCGCTGCACGGCGTGTGGTCGGCGCACGTCCCGGGCGTCCGGCCGGGCCAGCACTACGGCTTCCGCGCCCACGGCCGCTGGAACCCCGGCTCCGGGACGCGCTACAACCCCGCCAAGCTGCTGATGGACCCCTACGCCCGCGGGATCGAGGGTGAGCTGGACCTCGGTCCCGCCGTGTACGGCCATCAGGTGGACGACAAGGGGCACACCATCGGGAGCGCGCCCGCGCCGGACGACACCGACTCGCGGGCCGCCGTGCCGCACGCCGTGGTGATCGACGACCGATTCGACGCCACACCGGTCCCCCGGCCGTTCGTGCCCTGGCCGGACACCGTCGTCTACGAGGCACACGTCAAGGGCCTGACCCAGCAGATGCCCGGCATCCCGGCCGAGCTGCGTGGCACCTACGCCGGCCTCACGCATCCGGTGACCATCGAGCACCTGCACTCCCTCGGGGTGACCACCCTGGAGCTGCTACCCATCCAGGCGTCGCTCAGCGAGCCGCACCTGTTGCGGGACGGCATGATCAACTACTGGGGCTACAACACGTTCGGGTTCTTCGCCCCGGAGCCCCGGTACGCAACAGCGGCCGCGCGGGCGAGCGGCGCGCAGGCGGTCCTGTCCGAGGTCAAGGGCATGGTGCGGCTGCTGCACGAGGCCGGCATCGAGGTGGTGCTCGACGTCGTCTACAACCACACCTGTGAGGGCGGCACCAACGGTCCGCAGATCAGCTGGCGTGGCCTTGACCCCACCGTCTACTACGTGCACGACGGCGTGACCCCGGCCCGCTTCGCCGACATGACCGGCTGCGGCAACACCCTGGACTACCGGCGCCCGCGAGTGATCCAGATGGCTCTTGACTCGCTGCGCTACTGGGCGCAGGAGGTGGACGTCGACGGGTTCCGGTTCGACCTGGCGGTCACCCTCGGCCGCGACGACGTCGGCTTCACACCCCAGCACGCGTTCCTGGTGGCCCTGCAGACCGACCCGGTGCTGGCCGACCGCATCCTGATCGCCGAACCGTGGGACCTGGGCCCCGGCGGCTGGCGGACCGGGGCGTTCCCCGAGCCACTGGCCGAGTGGAACGACAGGTTCCGGGACGGCGCGCGCGCCTTCTGGCTGAGCGACCCGCAGCAGGCCGCACACGGCCTGCCGAGACACGGCGTCCGCGAGCTGGCGACCCGACTGGCCGGTTCGGTCGACCTGTTCGGGCACAGCGACCCCCCGCTGCAGCGCGGCGTCGCCGCCTCGATGAACTTCGTCACGACGCATGACGGCTTCACCCTCGCCGACCTGGTCAGCTACGACTACAAGCACAACGAGGCGAACGGCGAGGGCAACCGCGACGGATCGGAGGGCAACCGGTCCTGGAGCCACGGCATCGAGGGCCCGGTGCGCGACCCGGACGTCGGGCTGGAGATCCAGCCGCTGCGCCGCCGCTCGATGCGCAACCTGCTGGCCACGCTTGTGCTCGCGGCCGGCACGCCGATGATCACCGCCGGCGACGAGATCGGGCGCACCCAGCACGGCAACAACAACGCCTACTGCCAGGACAACGCGATGTCCTGGCTGGACTGGGAGCTCGACGAGGACCGGACCAACCTGCTCGCGACCGTGCAGCACCTGGTCCGGCTCCGCAAGGAGCAGCCGGCCCTGCGGGCTCGGGACTTCTTCCTCGGCCGGCCGTCGGCCGCGCGGGTCGCCCGCGGCGACCACCGACCCGACCTGGACTGGCGCCTCGCCGACGGCGGCCCGATCAGCCACGGTCAGTGGCACGACGCCGGCATGCGGTGCCTGCAGATGGTCCGCACCGCCGCGGACGGCTCGTCGGTCCTGCTCGTGATCAACGGCACCCTGGACTTCGTGGATTTCGTGGTGCCCGACGGCGCCCTGCTGGGTGCACCCGACGCCGGGGAGGCGGTTCCGCCGGACGGCCAGGTGAACGCTCACCCTGCGTGGCACCTCGCCTGGGACAGCATGGCGGAGCACCCGAGCGCGGTCGGGACCAACGGTGACGCGCAGGACGCGGCAGCCGGGTCCCGGCTGCTGGTCGACCCGCTGTCGCTGCGCGTCTACACCGCGCCGGTCCCGGACTGACGGCCGGGACCGTCAGCTGGTTGCGGCGCTATCCCGCTCAGCGGGCGTTGGTGACCAGACTGGTGTCGGCAACCGAGACCAGGTGCTCGTGGGCGGGTACCACCCGGACCGTGTACCCGAACGGACCCGTTGCCTCGAGCCGCACGTCGCCGGCGAAGGCGTGCCGGCCGGCCTCGTAGCTCTCGACCCACGCCAGCGTTGCGTAGTGCACGGCACTGAGGTCGTCCGACTCGGAGACGCGCCCGTAGACCACCTGCACCGCGACGTCGTCCGGCTGCAGGGACCCCAGCGAGACGTAGGCGCGCACCTGCAGGTTCTCGCCCACCTGCGCGACCGCGCCGACACCTACCGACTCGACGTGGTCCACCCGGACCGACGGCCAGGCCTGCCTCACCCGGGCCTTCCAGGCCGCGAGCTCACACGCCGCCAGGCAGCCGGGGCCGTCCAGCGCGCGTCCGCTCACCGCGGCTGGTACGTAGAGCCGGGTCACGTACTCGGCGACCATCCGGGTGGCCTGCACCTTGGGCCCAAGGGTGGCCAGCGTGTGCCGCAGCATCCCCAGCCAGGTGACCGGCAGCCCACGGGCGTCCCGGTCGTAGAACCGGGCGGCGACCTGGCTCTCGATCAGGTCGTACAGAGCCGCTGCCTCCAGGTCGTCGCGACGGTCCGGGTCTTCGACGCCGTCGGCGGTCGGGATCGACCAGCCGTTCTCGCCGTCGAACCACTCGTCCCACCAGCCGTCGAGGATCGACAGGTTGAGCCCGCCGTTGAGGGCCGACTTCATGCCCGACGTCCCGCTGGCCTCCAGCGGCCGGAGCGGGTTATTCAGCCAGACGTCGCAGCCGGGTACCAGGATCTGGGCCATGCCGATGTCGTAGTTGGGCAGGAAGACGATCCGGGCCCGGACCATGGGGCCGTCGGTGAACCGGACCAGCTGCTGGATCAGCCGCTTGCCCTGGTCGTCAGCGGGGTGGGACTTGCCGGCCACCACGATCTGGATGGGCCGCTCGGGATCGGTGAGCAGAGCCTTGAGCCGCTCGGGGTCGTTGAGCATCAGGGTGAGCCGCTTGTAGGTCGGCACCCGGCGAGCGAACCCGATGGTGAGCACGTCCGGGTCCAGCACGTCGTCGATCCAGCCGAGCTCGGCCGCGCTCGCCCCGCGACGGCGCCAGGAGTCACGCAGGCGGGCCCGCGCGTCGGCGACCAGTTGGGCGCGAAGCGTGCGCCGCGCCGCCCAGAGCTCCTCGTCCGTGACACCGTCCGTGCGCAGGAAGCCGCTGCCGTCGGCGATCTCGGCCGGGCTGAGCCGGGCCGCCGCGAGCGCCTGGAACTTGGGATCCACCCAGGTCGGGGAGTGCACGCCGTTGGTGATCGAGGTGATCGGCACCTCGGTCTCGTCCAGGCCCGGCCACAAGCCGCTGAACATGCCGCGGGAGACGGCACCGTGCAGCAGCGAGACGCCGTTTGCCCGGCCACCCAGCCGCAGGCCCATCACCGCCATGTTGAACAGGGTCGGGTTGCCGCCCTCGTAGTCCTCCGCGCCAAGGGCGAGCACCTCCTTGACCGGGACGCCCTGCAGGGCGTTGGCACCGCTGAAGTACTGCTCCACCAGGGAGGCGTCGAACCGGTCGATGCCCGCCGGCACCGGCGTGTGCGTGGTGAAGACCGTCGCTGCCCGTACCGCCTCCAGTGCCTCCGGGAAGGTCAGCCCCACCTCGGCCGTCAGCTCCCGGATCCGCTCCAGGCCGAGGAAGCCCGCGTGGCCCTCGTTCGTGTGATAGACCTCCGGCGCCGGTGCGCCGCTCAGCCGTGACCACACCCGCAGCGCCCGGACCCCGCCGATGCCCAGCAGCAGCTCCTGCTGCAGCCGGTGCTCGCCGCTGCCGCCGTACAGGCGGTCGGTGATCCTGCGCGCCAGCTCGTCGTTCTCCGGCACGTTGGAGTCGAGCATCAGGAGCGGGACGCGACCGACGTCGGCCTTCCAAACCGCCGCGTGCAGCACCCGGCCACCAGGCAGGTCGACGCTCACCCGGACGGCCGCGCCGTCCGGCTCGCGGAGCATGCTCAGCGGCAGACCGTCAGGGTCGCCGAGCGGGTAGGTCTCGACCTGCCAGCCGTCCCGCGTCAGCGACTGGTTGAAGTACCCGGCGCCGTACATCAGGCCGACACCGACGATCGGGACGCCGAGGTCGGAGGCGCTCTTCAGGTGATCGCCGG
This sequence comes from Actinomycetales bacterium, assembly GCA_038204895.1. Lineage (GTDB taxonomy): Bacteria > Actinomycetota > Actinomycetes > Actinomycetales > Cellulomonadaceae > Actinotalea. The sequence continues at coordinate 14,253 of JBBRCL010000024.1, forward strand.
CCAGGATGCCGAGGCCACCGGAGTACTGCGGCAGCACCGAGGTGATGCCGAACTCCGGGGAGAAGTAGGCCACCGCGTGCGGCAGGTCCGACACGTCACCGTCGGGGCGACCGGCGCCGCTCTGGTACCACAGCGGCGCGGCCAGGTACTGGTGCAGGTCGCCGGTCGCGGCCTGCACGCGCGCGACGAAGTCGGTGTCTGCGGCCAGCGCGGCCAGCCGGTCCCGACCCAGCGCACCGAGCAGTGCGACCGGGTCCCCGTGGACCTCCGCCCACAGCCGCGGGTCGATACCCGAGAACAGGTCGCGGGTGGGTGCGTGCCACGACCAGCGCAGGTTGTGCGCGAGCTCGTCCAGGTCGGCGAGCTCGGTGGGCAGCACGGTGCGGACGGTGAATCTGCGGATGGCTCTCACGGAGGGAGAGTACGCGGTCGAGATCGGGACTTGCCACAGTCGCTGCAAGCGCTTACATCCCTCGGCGGTGACGGCGCAGGTCAGGCCAAGGAAATTCGATCACCAGGAGATGAGACGAGGTCGACCCCGCCCACCGCCGCTCCGCCGAACGAGGGACACGCAGGCCGCATGAGGGCCTCCCAGATGCCGCCGGACACCCACGCTCGGTAAGTTCGGGACCGTGACGCCGTCCCCGACCACCCCACCGCGAACGCCGCCTGCCGTTCCGCCGCGCGCCCGTGCCCGTCGCAGCCCCGCGTCCGCGGCCGCGACGCCGCTCGCCCGGCCGGAGATCGGCCGGATCCCGGTGATCGGCGTCGGCCCCGTGGTGGAGTGCGGCCGGTGGCCCGCCAAGGCTGTCGTCGGCGAGGCGGTGGAGGCCACCGCGACCGTTTTCCGCGAGGGCAACGACGCCGTCGCGGCCACCGCCGTACTGGTCGGCCCGGACGGCGCGGACCGCTCCGCGGTCAGGATGGACGTGGTGAACGCGGGGCTCGACAGCTACCGCGCCGACCTGATCCCGGACTCACCCGGCACCTGGGGCTTCCGGGTCGAGGGCTGGTCGGACCCGTACGGCACCTGGACCCACGACGCCGCGATCAAGGTCGGCGCCGGCGTCGACGTCGAGCTGATGCTCGCCGAAGGTGCCGTGCTGCTCGAGCGGGCCGCCGCCCGGCCGGAGATCCCCCCGCTGGGTATAACCACGCTGCGTAACGCCGTCGCGGGACTCCGGGACACCCGGCGACCGCCCCAGGCCCGCCTGGCCGCCGGAATGGCACCGGAGGTCGCCGTCGTGCTGGCCGATCACCCCCTGCGCGAGCACGTGACCACCTCCGCCACCTTCGGTCTGGTCGTGCACCGCGAGCGTGCGCTGGTCGGCGCCTGGTACGAGATGTTCCCCCGGTCCGAGGGAGCCGTCTTCGACAAGCGCCGCAAGCGCTGGCGCTCCGGCACGTTGCGCACGGCAGCCGAACGGCTCCCGGCGATCGCCAAGATGGGGTTCGACGTCGTCTACCTCACCCCGGTGCACCCCATCGGCAGCACCTACCGCAAGGGCCGCAACAACTCGCTGACCTGCGCACCGACGGACCCGGGCTCCCCGTACGCGACCGGTTCCGCGCAGGGTGGCCACGACGCCATCCACGCCGAGCTCGGCACCTTCGACGACTTCGACTTCTTCGTCGCCCGGGCCCGCGAGCTGGGCCTCGAGGTGGCTCTCGACCTGGCCCTGCAGTGCTCCCCGGACCACCCCTGGGTGACCGCCCACCCGGAGTGGTTCACCACCCGGGTGGACGGCAGCATCGCGTACGCGGAGAACCCGCCGAAGAAGTACCAAGACATCTACCCGCTGAACTTCGACAACGACCCCGAGGGCATCTACACCGAGATCCGGCGGGTGCTGCAGGTCTGGATCGACCACGGCGTGACCGCGTTCCGGGTGGACAACCCGCACACCAAGCCGCTGCCCTTCTGGGAACGCATGCTCGCCGACGTCGCCGCCGGTCACCCGGACGTGATCTTCCTCGCCGAGTCGTTCACCAAGCCGGCGATGATGCACACCCTCGCCCGGATCGGATTCCACCAGTCGTACACGTACTTCACCTGGCGGAACACCAAAGAGGAGCTGGCCGAGTACCTCGCTGAGATCTCCGGCGAGGACGCCGCGTACATGCGGCCGAACTTCTGGCCGACCACCCACGACATCCTCAGCCCGTACCTGCAGCACGGCGGGACTGCGGCGTTCGCCCTCCGCGCCGTCCTGGCCGCCACGGGGTCGCCCACCTGGGGCGTGTACTCCGGCTACGAGCTGGTCGAGAACGTCGCCCGGCCGGGCGTCGAGGAGCAGATCGACAACGAGAAGTACGAGTTCAGGCCGCGCGACTGGGCGGCGGCGGACGCCATCGGGATCTCCCGGCTGATCAGCCGGCTCAACGCGATCCGCCGCGAGCACCCCGCCCTGCAGCGGCTGCGCGGGCTGACCGTGCACCCGACCACCGACGACGCGATCCTGTGCTTCTCCCGGCGGGTCAGCGCGGCGCAGTCCCCCGACGGCACCGAGGACACCGTGATCGTCGTGGTCAACACCGATCCGCACCACGTGCGGGAGGGGGTCGTCGACCTCGACCTGGCTGCCCTGGGGCTCGCTCCTCCGGACGCCGACGCGGTCTTCGCCGCCCACGACCTGCTCTCCGGCATGACGTACGCCTGGGGCGCTCAGCCGTACGTCCGTATGGATCCCCTCAGCCAGGTCGCCCACGTCCTCGCGGTGGCGACCTCGTGACCGCCGAGCGGCCGCCCGTGCCGATCGACACCGGGGCCCTGCGCGCCATCGACCCGGCACGCGCGCTGCCACCCCGCCCCCAACCCACCCACGTGCTGCCCGACCTCAGCCGTCCGGGGATCCGGCCCGATCCCGACTGGCACCGCACGGCGGTCTTCTACGAGGTCATGCTCCGGTCATTCTCCGACTCCTCCGGGGCCGGATCGGGCGACCTGCGCGGGCTCACCGACCGGCTCGAATACCTGCAGTGGCTGGGCGTCGACTGCCTCTGGCTGCCACCCTTCTATCCGTCCCCGATGCGTGACGGCGGCTACGACGTCTCCGACTACACCGCCATCGCGCCGCAATGCGGCTCGCTCGCCGACTTCCACCGGCTCATCGAAGAGGCACACTCCCGCGGGATGCGGGTGTTGATCGACCTGGTGATGAACCACACCAGCGACCAGCACCCGTGGTTCCAGGCCTCGCGGTCCGACCCTGACGGGCTATACGGCGACTTCTACGTGTGGAGCGACGACCCGAGGCGGTACGAGGGCGCGCGGATCATCTTCGTCGACACCGAGACGTCCAACTGGACGTTCGACCCGGTGCGCAGGCAGTACTTCTGGCACCGGTTCTTCAGCCACCAGCCGGACCTCAACTTCGAGAACCCGTACGTCCGCGAGGCGATGAAGGACGTCGCCCGGTTCTGGCTGCGCCTCGGCGTCGACGGGTTCCGGCTGGACGCGGTGCCGTACCTGTTCGAGGAGGAGGGCACCAACTGCGAGAACCTGCCGCAGACCCACGCCTACCTTCGCGAGGTGCGGCACATGGTGGACGAGGAGTTCCCCGGACGCATCCTGCTGGCCGAGGCGAATCAGTGGCCCGCCGACGTCGCGCCATACTTCGGCGGCGATGACACCCCCGAGTGCCAGATGTGCTTCCACTTCCCGCTGATGCCCCGGATCTTCTACGCGATCAAGGATCAGCGGGCGACCCAGCTGGTTGACATCCTGGCCGATACCCCCTCCATTCCCGGGGCCGGGCAGTGGAGCACCTTCCTGCGCAACCACGACGAGCTCACCCTGGAGATGGTCTCCACCGAGGAACGCGCGTCGATGTACGGCTGGTACGCGACCGACCCCCGGATGCGGGCCAACGTCGGGATCCGGCGGCGTCTGGCGCCCCTGCTGGACAACTCCCGGGCGGAGATCGAGTTCGCCCACGCCCTCCTGTTCTCGCTGCCGGGCAGCCCGTGCCTGTACTACGGCGACGAGATCGGGATGGGCGACAACATCTGGCTCCCGGACCGGGACCCGGTGCGCCCCCCGATGCAGGGGACCCCGGACCGCTACGCAGGCTTCTCGACCTCCGACCCCGGCAAGCTGTACCTGCCGGTGGTCCAGTCACTGGTGCACCACTACACGACAATCAACGTCGAGGCGCAGCTGGCCCAGCCGACCTCGCTGCTGCACTGGGTGCATGGCATGCTCGCCGTCCGCCGCAAGCACCCGGTCTTCGGTGTCGGTGACCTGGTGATCCTGCAGACGGACAACGACGCGATCCTGGCCTTCCTGCGCCGCTCCGCCCAGGAGACGGTGCTGTGCGTCGCCAACCTGGCCACCACCCCCCGGTCCGCGACGATCCACCTGCGCGACCACGCCGGGCACCGCGTGCACGACGTCTTCGGTGGGGCGCCGTTCCCGGACATCTCCCCGCGCGGCGACGCCGTCGTGACGCTGGGCTCCCGGGACTTCTTCTGGCTAACGGTGACAACGCCGGATGCGCCGGGCACCTGACCAGCCAGGCAAGGAGGACGCCGATGTCCGCCGATGAACGGGCCACGACAGACCTGCCGCTCGAGGGCAGACGGGTTCCGGACGACGCCGCACTGGAGCTCATCCGGGCCTGGGCACCGACCCAGCGATGGTTCCCCGCGAAGGGCGCCCAGGTGCACCTCGAGCGGCTCGCCGTGATCGACCTGCCCGACCCCATGGGGGAGGCCCAGGTGTGCGTCCACCTGCTCGCACTGCCGTCGGGCGCCGTGCTCCAGGTGGCGACAACGCTTCGCGATGGCGCCCCGCGCGGCGCCATCGGCCACCTCCCCTCGACCGATGGCGGCGACAGCGGGGCGACCCTGGTGGACGGCTGCCACGACCCGGCCTTCATCCGTGCCTGGCTCGCCGCCGCGACGCACGACGGCCCGCTGGTCGGGGACGCGACCGACATGCAGGTGATGGGCGGGGAGCAGTCGAACACCTCCGTACTGTTGCCCTCGACCCTTCCGCCGGCCATTCTCAAGGTGTTCCGCGGCGTGACCCTCGGTCCCAACCCGGACGTCGAGGTGCCGCTGGCACTGAGCCGGGCGGGCTGGACCGGCGTCCCGCGTCCGCTGGCCTGGTTGACCGGGACGTGGCCAGACGGTGGCGCTCGGCCGCTGGGTCACCTTGGCGTGTTGAGCGAGCTGGTCCTCGGGGCACAGGACGGCTTCCGGCTGGCGTGCGACCTGGCCGGGCGCGGCGCGGACTTCGGCGACCTCGCCGAGGACCTCGGGCGCACGACGGCGCAGATGCACCGGGCGCTGCGCACCGCTCTGCCGGTGCACGAGCAGCGGCCGCGCGCAGCCGCCATCCGCTCAGCCGAGGTGCGCCACGTCAGCCAGACCCTGCGCGAGCGGGCACGCGCCGCCGCCGACCGCGCACCCCTGCTCGCCGACCGTTGGGAGGCCGTCGAGGACGTGTACGCCACCGTCGACCGCCTCGGGGGCGTTGCCCCGCTCCAGCGCGTGCACGGTGACCTGCACCTGGGTCAGGTGATCCGCTCGGCGGACGACCGTTGGTACGTCCTGGACTTCGAGGGCGAGCCCCAGGCGAGCGCCGCGGAGAAGACCCGACCTGACCTGGCGTTGCGGGACGTCGCCGGCATGCTCCGGTCGTTCGACTACGCGGCCTCGGTCGGGGGCGCAGGGCCGGAGTGGGTCCGTTCCGCGCGGCGCCGCCTGGTCGCGGGCTACCGCACCGAGAGCGGCGAGGCGACCTCGCCGGCCATCGACGTCCTGCTGCGGGCACTGGAGCTCGACAAGGCGCTCTACGAGGTGGTCTACGAGTCCGGCAACCGGCCGGACTGGGTGCACATCCCGCTGGAAGGCGTCGACCGGCTGCTCGCACCACCGGCCTGAGGTCCGCGCGGACTTGTGCGGGGTCCCGTGCGGCGTGACAGCGCGCGGCGTGACAAGGTAGGGATCATGACGATCCCGGCCAGCCCCCTGCCCGAACCCACAGCCCGGCCGGTCGCCACAGCCCGGCCCGTCGCCACAGCCCGGCCGGTCGCCACAGCCGAGCTGGACGCGATCGCCCGCGGCACCCACCAAGACCCGCACCGGGTGCTCGGTCCGCACCTGGACGGCGACACCCTGACCATCCGGGCGCTCCGGCCGCTCGCCGACGCAGTCGAGGTGCTGGTCGCGGGTATGCCGGGTCAGCCGCCGATCCTGCACGCCGCCCGGCACGAGCACGGCGGCGTCTGGGTGTGTACCCTGTCCCAGCCCGACGTGCCGGACTACCGGCTGCGGGTGACCTACGGTGACCTGGCCGACGTCGTCGACGACCCGTACCGGTTCCTGCCCAGCGTCGGCGACGTCGACCTGCACCTGATCGGGGAGGGCCGCCACGAGGAGCTCTGGACCGTGCTGGGTGCCAACGTGCGGTCCTACCCGAGCGCGCTCGGTGAGGTGCACGGGACGGCATTCGCCGTCTGGGCGCCCAATGCCTCTGCCGTGCGGGTGGTCGGCGACTTCAACCACTGGCAGGGCACCCTGCACACCATGCGCCAGTTGGGCTCCAGCGGCGTGTGGGAGCTCTTCGTCCCGGGCGTGGCCGGTGGTCAGCGGTACAAGTACGAGATCCTCACCCAGGACGGCTCCTGGCGACAGAAGGCCGACCCGATGGCCAAGGGCACCGAGACCCCGCCCGCGACGGCGTCCGTCGTGGTCGAGTCCTCGTACACCTGGAGCGACGGGGACTGGCTGACGGCAAGGGCCAGCACCAACGTGCACACCGGGCCGATGAGCGTCTACGAGGTCCACCTGGGCTCCTGGCGCGCGGGCTTGGGATATCGCGAGCTCGCCGACCAGCTCACCGAGTACGTGCTGTCCCTCGGGTTCACCCACGTGCAGCTGCTACCGATCGCCGAGCACCCGTTCGGCGGCTCGTGGGGCTACCAGATCACCTCGTACTACGCCCCGACGGCGCGGCTCGGCCACCCCGACGACTTCCGCTACCTCGTCGACCGGCTGCACCAGGCCGGCGTCGGCGTGCTGGTGGACTGGGTGCCGGCCCACTTCCCCAAGGATGAGTGGGCCCTCGGCCGGCTCGACGGCACCCCCCTGTACGAGCACCCGGACCCCCTGTTGGGCGAGCAGCCGGAATGGGGCACCTACGTGTTCAACTTCGGGCGGAACGAGGTGCGCAACTTCCTCGTGGCGAACGCCACCTACTGGCTCGAGGAGTTCCACGTCGACGGGCTGCGGGTGGACGCCGTCGCCTCGATGCTCTACCTGGACTACTCCCGCAGCCACGGGCAGTGGCGGCCGAACATCCACGGCGGCCGCGAGAACCTGGAGGCCATCGCGTTCCTGCAGGAGTCCACCGCCACTGCCTACCGCCGCACACCCGGGATCATGATGATCGCCGAGGAGTCCACCGCCTGGCCGGGAGTGACGGCCCGTACCGACGCCGGCGGTCTGGGGTTCGGCCTGAAGTGGAACATGGGCTGGATGAACGACACCCTCCGCTATCTGGCGGAGGAGCCGATCAACCGCCGGTACCACCACCACGAGGTGACGTTCTCGCTGGTCTACGCCTTCTCGGAGCACTTCCTGCTGCCGCTCAGCCACGACGAGGTCGTGCACGGCAAGCACTCTCTGATCTACAAGATGCCCGGCGACCAGTGGCAGCAGGCGGCCGGTCTGCGGTCTCTGCTCGCCTACCAGTGGTCCCACCCGGGCAAGCAGCTGCTGTTCATGGGCGGGGAGTTCGGCCAGACCTCGGAGTGGTCCGAGGAACGCTCCCTTGACTGGCACCTCCTGGAGTACCCGATCCACCAGGGGATCTCCCGGCTCGTGACTGACCTCAACGGTCTCTACCGCGCGGAGCCGGCCCTGTGGGAGCTGGACGAGGAGCCTGCCGGTTTCGAGTGGATCGACAGCCAGGACGCCGCGCACAACGTCCTGTCGTACATCCGGCGCGACCGCTCCGGCCGGGTGGTGGCCGTGGTGGTCAACTTCGCCGGTACACCGCACGAGGGGTATCTGCTCGGCCTACCCCGCGCCGGTGGTTGGCGCGAGGCGCTGAACACCGATGCTGAGGTGTACGGCGGTTCGGGCGTGGGGAACCTGGGCCGGGTGATGGCCGAAGGGACGCCCGCGAACGGCCGGCCGGCCTCGGTGCGGCTGCGGATACCTCCGTTGGGCACCCTGTTCCTGATCCCGGAGGGCCAGGACGGTCAGTAGAGCGCGTTGGCGAGGGCCCGCCGCGCCGTCATGACGCTGGGGTCGGTCTCGCCCACCACCGTGAACAGCTCCAGCAGGCGGAGGCGGACGCGCTCCCGATCCGGTCCCTGCGTGCGGCGCACGACCGCGACCAGGCGCGCGAACGCCTCGTCGACGTGGTCGGCGAGCAGCTCCAGGTCGGCCACGAGCAGCTGGGCGTCCACGTCGGTGGGGTCCGCGTCTGCGGCCTTGCGGGCAACGTCGGGGTCCGCACTGCTCGTGCGGCGCAGCAGGTCGACCTGGGCCAGGCCGGCCCGAGCCATGTCGTCGCGCGGGTTCTCCGCCAGGGCTGCGGTGTAGGCGGCTGCCGCCGCGTCGAGGTCGTCGCGCTGGATCGCGTCGTAGGCCTCCTGGTGCAGGGGCGGCAACGGTGGCTCGGCGGGCTCGAGGTCCGGTCCCCCCGCCGTTCCGTCCGGTGCGCCGTCCACCAGGCCCGTCACGCCGTTGGCGGCGGCCATCGCCAGCACCTGGTCCAGCAGGGCGCGCACCTGCTCCCGGCTGGCCTGCTCCAGCGGGGGCAGCGGCACGGCCTGGCCGCGCACCACAGCCGCCACCGTCGACCCGGTCTGCCCGCCGACCGCCTGGGCTACCTGGGGCGCCCGATCCACGTCGACCCTGGCCAGCAGGATGCGGCCACCGAGCTCGCCGGTGAGCTCGGCCAGCATGCCGGTCACGCCACTGCTCACCGGGTCAGCGGCGCTCCACAGGCTGACCAGCACCGGCACCTCGGCCGACCGCTGGACCACGTCGGCGAAGGTCGCCTCGGTGACGTCGACGACCGCCGGACCGCCGGGCTGCTGCGGCGCCGCCGGCGGGCGCCCAAGACCGGACAGGTCGATGGCACCGTGGACGTCGAGCGGTGGCCGGGGGCCGGTGGGTTGCGTCATGAATCCCTCGTTCGCGGAATGGGCGCCAGATCGACAGGCTAAGCGCCGGTGACCTCAATACGGGAGTGCTCCGCTCCCAGGACCTGGATCGGTGCGTCCGACCCGGCGGGTGGGACCGCGAATGCGACGACGCTCAGCCAGGTGATCGCGAGGTTGGACTTGAGAGTGTCCGTCCCGAGGATTGCCGCGGTCTGGTCGCCGATCTTCAGGGTGCTGTCCACCAGCGTGATGGTCGTGGCCGTCCGCACCGTCCCGACGACGATCGCGCCACCGTCGGCGGTGGCCATCGAGTAGGTGCCCGCCGCGTCCGGCTGGTAGGTCTCGGTCAGGCTTCCGTTGGCGCCGACCACCGCGACGAACGCGTCCTTGGTCTGGGCGATCCCCTGGCGCAGCGGGTCGACGGTGAAGGCAGCCGCGTACGGCGAGGCATCCCGATTGGTCAGCACGTCGACGTACTGGGCCAGCACCTCCGTCGGAGACACCGCGAGCTCCGGGGCGTCCGGCGCGACCGGCGCGCTGCCGAGCTCCGGCTGGGCGAGAGCCGGAGTCTGCGCACCGGGGAAGAGCCGAACCCACGACCAGAGCTGGTAGGGCTCCCGCGGCTCGGTCTGGACCAGCGTGAGCAGCAGGGGCGCTTGGAGGTCCTCCGGCGGCTCGGTGACCACCATCACCGTCCGCGGCCACTCGTCGGTGGTCGGCAGCACCAGGGTCTGCGCACTGCTCGGGATGACCGTGAGGACGTCCGCCAGACCGGCGGTGACCAGGAGGTACTGGACGGAACGGATGGCTTCCGCGGGCCCGGTGACCCGTGACCCGGGCACGTCGACCGACAGCGCTGCGTCGGCATCGGCCAGGGACGCCGAGACCTCGGCGACGATGCCCTCGGCCTGCTCGACGGACATGGCGGGCTGCATCGCCGCTGGGAGCGCATCCGGTTGCGGGGTGGGCAGCGGCACACTGCAGCCGGCAAGGAAGAGGACTGCCGTGCTCAGGGCCACGGCGCGGACGCGGGTCATCGCTCGCTCCCGTCCGGCCGACGACGGCGCGGTGGCGCCTGCGGTGGCTCCTCCGTCGGCGTCGCCGCGGTGGTCACCGGGCCCTGGGTCGAGTCGGCACCGGTGAGGCCCCACGCCCGCCGCCAGGCATCGGCCGACGCCGCAGGCGTCCCGGCCCGCTGCGTCGTGAACAGCGGGGGTGCCGGTGTGACCGCGACCGGCTCCACCGGTGCGGTCGGGGCCGGCGCGGGCGTACCGGCGGGACGACGACGCAGTCGGCCCAGCAGTCCTCCGGCGGTACGCCCCGACGCCGGGGCCCCGCGCGTCTGCTCCGATCGACGGCTGCGGCTCTGCTCGGATGCGCTCGCAGTGGGAGCGGCAGCCGCGTGGCGGCCTCGCGTGCCCTCGCCCGGCGGGCGGGCAACCGCCACGGCCTGCGGGGCGGTGACGTCGTCCGAGCCGTGCCGGTCGGCCTCGCCGCCGCCGTGGCGCCCGCGGCGCTCCCGGCCCTCCTGGCTCTCGTCCGGCGCCTTGGGGCCGGGCACGGGCATCGGGAAGCGGGACAGGACGGTCTCGCGCCCGTGCCGCTTGCCGCGGCTGCGCTGCTCCTCCAGCTCGCGCATCTGCCTGCGGGTGAGCGGTAGAGCGGGTTCGGCCGGCGCGAGCGCAGCCGGCTCCGGCATGGGGGCCGCTGCCACTCGCGCACGACGCCGCCCGGCCACCAGGATCAGCACCCACCAGGCGATGCCGATGAGCAGCAGCAGGCTGCCCACCACGACCCCGGGAACCCGCCACGGGGTCGTCACGACCTGCGGCCACTCTAGGGCGACACTCGGGACACCGCCGGCGGTCGCCGCGACGAGCACGCTCCAGCGGCCGTCCTGGCGGGTCCACTCCAGCGTCGCGGCACGCTCACCCGACGCCTGGTCCACCCACAGGTCGGAGCCGGCCGGGTCCGGTGCGGCGTCGGCGGCCGGATCCTCGGCGGCCGGATCCTCGGCGGCCGGGTCCGGTGCGGCGGACGGGTCTCCGGCAGCATCGGCAGGGGGGTTCGCGGCCTCGGGGGCGCTCGCGGCCACCTTCTCCGTCGCGAGGACGTGCCAGCCGGCCAGACCGGTCACGCGGGTGTACGCGTCGTCGCCCACCCACGCGTCGACGTCCGCGGAGCGACCGAGCGCGATGACGACCATCCCGCTGGTCGCGCTCGCCCTCACGGTCACCTCGTCCGCGGCAAGGTCCAGCACCCCTGGATCGGTGACGAGCAGGCTCGTGCCGGGTGCACCCTGCGCCTGCGCGACCAACGTGTCCGACGGTCGCCAGACCGTTGCGGAGGCGATCCCCAGCCCGAGAGCTGCGGCGCCCAGCGCACAGAGCAGCGACGCGAGAGCACGGTGGAGCAAGGATCGTCCCTTTCGTGGGTGTCGGTTCACAATAGGCGAGACCGGGTCATCCGGGCGGCCGAAGGCTGTCCGGGGACCCGACCATCGATCATGAACCACGTTTCCGGACTCCGCAGGTCGAGTCGGGCGACCGGTCGGCAGAGCCCCTCCCCCACCCCAACTCCGCGCGGTCTCGGGGTGGGGTGCCGGGCTGCGGACCGATACGCTGAAGGTCGGGTCCGCCGGAGACCCTGAGACATCCCATCCGGCCACGCCGAGCGACGGTGCTGCACGCCGTCTTCCTCAGGAGGTTGTTGTGCCCGACGACCGATCGTTCTTCCCGGTGGTCATGCGCGGTTATGACCGCGAACAGGTCGACCAGCAGCTGGAGGCCCTCCAGCGACAGCTGGAGGAGGCCCGGTCGCAGGTCGAGCAGCTCGACGGGCGAGCCATGCAGGTCTCGGGCGAGCTGTCCGAGGCGCACCGTCAGCTGCGGGAGGCCGAGCGGCCGACGTACTCCGGTCTCGGCTCACGGATCGAGCACCTGCTGCGGTCGGCGGAGGAGCAGTCCTCGGACGTCGTCGCGCAGGCGAACGCCCAGGCCGCGGATGCCATGGCGCGGGCCAAGCTCTCCGCGGGCCAGATGCGCGCCCGAGCGGAGAACGAGGTCGCCGAGATGCTCGCCACCGCCCGCCGGGAGGTTGACGAGGTCCGGTCCAGTGCCGGATCGGAGGCCGAGAGCACGCTCACGGCAGCCCAGCGACGCGCCGAGGAGCTCGTGGGGTCCGCCGAGCGGGAGGCCGCCCGGATCTCCAGCGCGATCACCACCGAGGAGAGCGAGCGTCGCGCCGGGCTGGAGCGCGAGCTCGGCACGCTGCGTGCCACCGTCGAGCGGGAGACCACCGAGCTGCGGGTGTCGACGGAGCGGTACGCGGCCGAGCTGCGCAACACCTCCGAGGCCGAGACCACCCGGCAGCGTGAGGAGGCCGACCGGTACGCCCAGGACCTGCGTGCGACGGCCGACGCCGAGACCACCGAGCTGCGCCGGCGCACCGAGGGGGACGCCGCGGGCCTGCGCACCGACGCGGAGCAGTACACCGCCAACCTGCGCACGACGGCCGAGACGGAGTCCGCCGACCTTCGCCGCCGGACCGAGGAAGATGTCGCCGCCCTGCGGGCCGACGCCAACGAGTATGCGGACACCGTCCGCGCAGCCGGTGACCGCGACACCCGCGCGGCCCTGCAGCGTGCGGAGACCCAAGCCGCTGCCGTACGGGCGGAGGCCGACCAGTACGCAGCCTTCGCCAAGGCCACCGCCGACCGCGAGACCGCCGAGCTGCGGTCGGCCGTCGCGGACGAGATCGCCGCGCTCCGCTCCGAGGCCGCCCAGGAGGTCGCCGAACAGCGCGCCGAGGCCGAGCAGTACGCGACCGGGCTGCGCGCGGCGGCCGACCGCGAGACCGCCGAGCTGCGCGAGGGAACCGACCGCGACACGGTGCACCTGCGCCAGACCACCGAGCGCGAGACCGTCGAGGTGCGCGAGCGCACCGATCGCGAGGTCGCCGAGCTGCGGTCAACGACGGAGCGGGAGACCAACGAGCAGCGCGACCGGGTGCGCCTGGACCTCGAACGCCTGATCACCGAGGCGCGCCGGAGGGCCGCCGAGATGACCACCGAGGCGAAGACCGAGGTCGACCGGACGCTCGACGAGGCACGCCGCACGCTTGCCGACGCGCAGGTGGAGATCGCCCAGCGGCACGAGGCCGCCGAGCGGGCCGACGCCGACCGCCACGAGCAGGCTCGGCAGGAGACCGAGCGTCTGGTGGGCGACGCCGAGGCGCACGCCACCGAGGCCGAGCAGCGGGTGGCCAGCGCACTCGAGCAGGCCGAGAAGGTGCGGCAGGACGCCGAGGCGCACGCCAAGGACCTCCTGGCCAACGCCCGGCGCAACGCCGACCGGGTGGTCGCCGAGGCCCGCGAGCACGCCGAGAAGACCCTGTCCGAGTCCATGATCGAGGCCGAGCGCGAGCGCACGACGGCGCAGCGGCAGGTCGAGGACCTCAACCGTCAGCGCGAGGCCATCACCACCTACCTCGACGAGCTGCGCAGCCTGCTCGGCCACGAGCCGATGCCGTCGCGAGCCACCCTCGACCGGGTGCAGGACGCCGAGGCGCGTTTCGTCGCGACGGTCGACACACCGGCCGAGGACGACGAGGCGTGGGACGGCGCGGAGTCGGAAGCGGCCGCCGAGGGTGACCTCGAGACTGACCAGGACGACGCAGGAGACGCGGGCGAGGCCATGCTCGTCGCGCACGTCGAGGAGATCGACACCTCCGAGACCGAGACCGAGGACGAGATCCGCGAGGGCAGCGCCGACGCCGAGCCCGCCGAGGATGCGAGCGAGGCCACCGACGAGGTCACCGACGAGGACGACGTCCGCCAGGAGATCGCAGAGGTCGACGCCCCCGAGCAGGTCACGGACCTGGATGGGGCAGCGGTCGCGGACGGAGCTGTCGACGAGGCCGACGCGGACGAGGCCGAGGGCGCCGACCTTGCCGAGCCCGAGCCCGAGGCCGGGGCCCGCGGGAGGTCCCGCGGCCGCCGGCGTGGCTGAGAGCTGGCGCGACGGGCGGGCCGAGGCCTCCGAACAGCACGCCAAGGCCCTGCGCCGTCGTCAGGCGGCCGAGAACCGGAAGGCACGTGCGCTGATCGCCGACTTCGTCGAGCAGGCACATGCGCGCGGCGTCCCGCCCGAGCGGCTGCGCGCCTGGTCCTACGACGGGCACGCGCGGTACCGGACCTCGACCCACGGCTGGTACCTGCGCCGCAACCAGTCGGTCGCGGTGGGCACGGGCGGCGAGTTCTACCTGCTGAGGGTCCCGCGCAGCGTGCGGTCCCGGTTCACGGGTGCGCACCTGGTGTCGAGCGACCCTCCCCTGATCCTTGGCAAAGGGGCGCGCGACGGGGAGTCGATCGACCTGGTCGACGCGCTGCGGATCGCGCTGGGCGACGCACCGCGCCGCGCCTGAGCCGTCCCACCTGCACCTGCCTCACGCCAGCCGCCTCACACCAGCTGCTCAGACCACCATCAGCCCCACGCCACCAGCGGCCTCACGCCACCGGCGGAGCGGCGTCCGCTCGCCGCAACAGCCGGCTCAGGCCGGAGGCGACCGGTTGAGGGCTCTCGTTGCTCGTCATGTGCCCGGACCTGGGGACGATGATCAGGTCGCTGTCAGGGAGCAGGTAGGCCATCTGTCGGGCCACCCGGACGGGTGACAGCTCGTCCTCCTCGCCCACCAGCACCAGTGCCGGCCCGGTGTAGGCGGCGAGCAGGTCCCTGCGGTCGGGACGGGTCGCCATGGCCCGTTGAGCCCATGCCACCGCGTTCGGCCCCTGGTCGCCGATCCAGCCCTCGATGCGTTCCACCAGGTCTGGTCGGGAGATCCGGTTGGTGGCGCCGAGCACCGAGGTGCGCATACCGAAGACGGCGTCCACCCGCTGATCGGCCAGTACGGTGCGCGCCATCTGCAACCGGGCGGCGCGGGCGTCGTCGTCGTCGGCCGTCGCCTTGGTGTCGAGCAGGCCGAGGCCGGCCACCAGGTGCGGATGGCGCTCCAGGATCGACATCGCGACGTAGCCGCCCATGGACAGGCCCGCGACGACCACCCGGGTGACCCCGGCCTGGTCGAGGGCGGCCGCGACGCCGTCCCCCATCACATCGACCGACGGAACGTCCCGGTCGGCGCCCACCATCTCCGCGACGTCCGGCCCCGACGGCGACGTGCCGAAGCCCGGCAGGTCGGGGGCCAGGACGGTGCGGTCCCCGGGGAGCAGGTCGGTGACGTCCCACCACATGCGGTGGTCGACGGGGAACGCGTGCAGCAGCACCAGGGGTGTCGTGCCGGGGATGCCCCGGCGCAGGGTGTGCAGCACCGGCAAACCGTCGGTGGTCATGGGTCCTCCCCCTCGTTGGTCCCGTCCGCGCCCCGCGGCGGGGCCGTCGTGTGGTCCTGCTCGTCGTCGTCGGCCACCTCTTCCTGGCCCGCCGTGACCATCGTGCCGTCCCAGACGGTCGGCAGTGGCCCGGTTTCCGGGGCGACGTGGGCGACGATCTCGTCCAGCACCCGCCGGACGGCGGCCTCCCCCACCCAGAGGTGCTTGGCTCCGTCCACCCCGATCACCTCGGCCTGCCGGACGAGGGAGAAGCGCCGCCGCGCCTCGTCCGGGCGCAGGTACTCGTCCAGCTCGGGGACGATCACCACCAACGGCTTGCCGAGCTCGTCCCACGCGGCAAGGTCGGCGTCGGTCGCCAGGTGCAGCGGCGGCGAGAGCAGGATGGCGCCCTCGATCGACGGGTCGGCGCCGTGCATCAGGGCCAGCTCGGTCCCGAACGACCAGCCCACCAGCCAGCGGTGCGGCAGGTCATGGAACTCCGCGTACTCGATCGCCGCCACGACGTCGAAGTGCTCGCCCACGCCCCCGGAGAAACGGCCCTCGCTGCGTCCCCGCGCACTGACCGTGCCGCGGGTGTTGAACCTCAGGACCGCGAGGCCGGCCAGGGCAGGCAGCCGCCAGGCGGCCTTGCGCAGCACGTGCGAGTCCATGAAGCCGCCGTGCGTCGGCAGCGGGTGCAGCGTGATCAGGGTGGCTCGCGGCGGCCGACCGACCGGAAGGGCCAGCTCTCCGACCAGGGTGAGTCCGTCGGCCGTGTGGAGCTCGATCTCCGCCCGCCGGGCGGGGAGCACACTGAGCGCCCGGAGCTCGGGAAGTGCGGCGTCCGACGCCGGGTCGCTGGTCATCGGACCGAGCCTATCGGTGTCCGCTGTGCACCGGCCCGGTCAGGGCCTCGAGCGCAACCGCCACCCCGTCGTCCTCGTTGGACGGACACCTGTCGGTGGCCTCGGCCAGCACCGCCGGGTGGGCGTTGGCCACCGCGAAGGATCGCCCGGCCCAGCGCAGCATGGGCAGGTCGTTCGGCATGTCGCCGAAGGCCCACACATCCGCGGGCAGGCACCCCCGGGCTGCAGCCCACCGGGCAAGGGTGGCGCCCTTGGTCACGCCCGGCGCGCTGATCTCGCCGAGACCGGGGGCACCGGAGTCGGCGACGACCGCCCGCCCGGCAAGGACCCTGCTGAGCAGCGGGAGGAAGTCGGTGTCGGGCACGGCGTCGCACTGGGCGAGCAGCTTGCCGGTCGCCCCGTCGAGCAGCTCTTCGATCCTCGGCGCCAGTGGCGCGCCGTCCGGCACCGGGTGACGGCTGACGAAGGCGGCCTCAGCGGCGAACCCGCTCGTGCGTTCTGCAGCGAAGGCGATCGTCGGCAGGGCCGCCCGCAGGTGGCGGGCCAGGATCCGGACCGCCTCGTCGGAAATCGGCCGACACTCCAGGACCCGCGCACCCGCCACGTCGTAGACGAAGGCCCCGTTCGAGCAGATCACGACCCCGTGCCCGGCCACCACGTGCGCCAGCTCGTCGACCCAGCGGGGCGGACGCGCCGTGACGAACACCACCTCGACGCCCGCCCGGTGCACCGCGCGGAGTGTGGCAGCCGTGCGCGCCGAGACCGTCCCGTCGTCGCGCAGGAGCGTGCCGTCCAGGTCGGTGGCGACCAGCCGGGGCGGCCTCACCGACGTCGGTCCCGGTGGCTCCAGCACCCACCGTGCCAGTGCCGGCGGTCCGCCACCCCGGCCGCCTCACCGAGCACGTCGTCGCTGCGCCAGGCGACGACGTGCTCGGTTCCCGGAACGATCTCCTGCTGGCAGCCCGGGCAGACATAGGTCTTGACTGCGGACGACGCCGCTATCCGCCGCACTGTCCAGCTCCCGTCCGGTCCCGACTCCGAACGGGTGCCGGCCCGCGCCCGCTCGAGGTCCAGCGCGGGGTGCTCACCACCCCACGGACGCTTGCTCGACTTCCGGCTCGACGGCATGACCCCATTGTCCGCCTGTGCGGAGATCAGACCGGGGCGACCCAGCGGGCGTCCGGCAAGGTGCCCGTACGCACAAGGTCCCGGTACCAGTACCCCGAGTCCTTCCAGCTGCGCTCGAGCGTGTCGTAGTCCACCCGGAGCACCCCGAACCGGCGGCTGAAGCCGTAGGCCCACTCGAAGTTGTCCATCAGCGACCACACGAAGTACCCGCGCACGTCCACGCCGGCGTCCATCGCCTGGCCGACGGCGTCGATGTGGTCGTGCAGGTAGGCGACCCGGTCGGCGTCGTGCACCCGGCCGTCCGGGGCGACCTCGTCGTCAAACGCAGCACCGTTCTCGGTGATCATCATCGGCAGGCCCGGGTAGCGCTGGTGGATGCCCACCAGCAGCTCGGTCATCCCGCCGGGGTCGACGTTCCAGCCCATGGCCGTCTGCGGCCCCGGCTGCGGCAGGAACTCCACGGCATCGGCGGCGACCCACGGGGAGTGCGCGGAGGCCCCGTGACCGTCGGCCTGGATCTTGGCGTGGTCGGCCACGTACCGGCGCACCAGCTGCGTGGAGTAGTAGTTCACGCCAAGGACGTCCAGACCGGTGTGGATGGTTTCGAGGTCCCCGTCGGCGACGAACGACCAGTCCGTGATGCGTGCGGTGTCCGTCAGCAGGTCGGCCGGGTAGGAGCCGTCGAGCACCGGCTCGAGGAACACCCGGTTGGCCACGGCGTCGATCTGGCGCACCGCGTCCAGGTCCTCCGGGGACTCCGGGTTGTCGGGGCGCGCGAGGTGCAGGTTGAGGGTCAGTGAGAGCGTCGCGGCATCCCCCAGCACCTCGCGCACCGCGCGACCACCCAGGCCATGGGCAAGGTTGAGGTGGTGCACGGCAGCAAGGGCCGCTGCGGGCTCCGTGCGGCCAGGCGCGTGCACGCCGGCGCTGTAGCCCAGATACGACGTGCACCACGGCTCGTTGAAGGTCGTCCAGACCCGCACCCGGTCGCGGTACGCGTCGACGACCTTCGCGGCGTAGTCACCGAACCGCAGGGCCGTGTCGCGCACCGGCCAGCCGCCAGCGTCCTCCAGGGCCTGCGGCAGGTCCCAGTGGTACATGGTCACCACCGGCGCGATTCCGGCTTCGAGCAGGTCGTCGATCAGCCGGGAGTAGAAGTCGAGTCCCTTGGCGTTGAACGTGCCCGCGCCGGTCGGCTGGATCCGCGGCCAGGCCAGGGAGAACCGGTAGGCGTTCAGGCCCAGGTCCTGCATCAGGGCGATGTCCTCGGCGGTCCGGTGGTAGTGGTCGTCCGCGACGTCGCCGGTGTTCCCGTCCTGGATCTTGCCCGGGGTGGCCGCGAACGTGTCCCAGATGGACGGACCGCGGCCGTCCTCGCCCGCCGCGCCCTCGATCTGGTACGACGCCGTGGCGGCGCCCCAGAGGAAGTCGGCGGGGAACCTCCGGCTGCTCGGTGATGTCGTCATGTCGACATCCTAGATCGAAGCGATTCGATGCCCTGCCTGGTGTCCACGGACTCACCCCCGGCGACGACGCAGCGGGTCACCGGTCGAGGTCCAGCACGACCTCGCGCTGCCCGACGGTTGCGTGGACCACGGCGCCACCGGGTTCACCGGCGCCGTCGTGGCCGTTCACCTGGACCGCCCACGGTCCGGGAGCACCGTGCGCCGTCACGCGCAGCGTCGATCCGGAGCGCACGACGACGAACCGGGCCGGCGGCGCGTCGCGGTGCGCCCCACCCCGGGGCACGAGCACCTCGGTCCGCCCGCCGTCAGCCGGCTCGAAGACCCTCAGCAGGACGCCGTCGGCATAGTCGTAGTCGGGGCGGTCGTCGCACGACCCGACTGCGATCACCGCCCCGGGGCGCACCATCAGCGGCAGCGAGTCGACGTCGTGCCGCTCGCGCGACCACCGCGGACCGCTCACCTGTTCACCCGTGAGCAGGTGGGTCCAGGTGCCCTCCGGCAGGTAGTACTCCACGACGCCGTCGGCCGAGAACACCGGCGCCACCAGGAGGGACTCCCCGAGCATGTACTGCGTGTCGACGGCGGCCGCGCTCCGGTCCTGCGGGAACTCGAGCAGCATCGGTCGCATCACCGGAATGCCGTTGGTGTGCGTCTCATCGGCCGTGCGCATGAGGTACGGCATGAGCGAGAGTCTGAGGTGCGTGAAGTGCCGCATGATGTCGACGGCCTCTTCGTCGAACGCCCACGGCACCCGGTACGAGTCCGAGCCGTGCAACCTCGAATGCGACGAGAGCAGGCCGAAGGCCGTCCACCGCTTGAACAGGGCCGAGTCGGGGGTGCCCTCGAAGCCGCCGATGTCGTGGCTCCAGTAGCCGAAGCCCGACAGTGCGAGCGACAGTCCGCCGCGCAGCGACTCGGCCATCGCCTCGTACGTCGACCAGCAGTCGCCGCCCCAGTGCACCGGGAACTGCTGGCCGCCGGCCGCCGCCGACCGGGCGAAGACGACCGCCTCGCCCTCGCCCCGGCGCTCGACCAGGAGGTCGAAGACCGCCTTGCTGTACAGGTGGGCGTAGTAGTTGTGCATGCGCTGAGGGTCGGAGCGGTCGTGCCACACCACATCCGTCGGGATCCGCTCGCCGAAGTCGGTCTTGAAGGCGTCGACCCCCATGGCCAGCAGCCGGTCGAGGTGGCCGGTGAACCAGGCCGCAGCGTCCGGGTTGGTGAAGTCGACAAGGCCCATCCCGGCCTGCCACCGGTCCCACTGCCACACCGAGCCGTCCGGACGCCTGACCAGGTAGCCCCGCTGCGCCGCCTCGCGGAACAGCGGTGAGCGCTGGGCGATGTACGGGTTGATCCAGACACACACCCTCAGGCCACGCTCCTTGAGGCGGGCGAGCATGCCCTCGGGGTCGGGGAAGGTCCGCGGGTCCCACTCGAAGTCGCACCAGTTCAGCTCGCGCATCCAGAAGCAGTCGAAGTGGACGACGCTGAGCGGCAGGTCCCGCTCCGCCATCTGCTCGATGAACCCCGTCACGGTCTGCTCGTCGTAGTCGGTGGTGAACGACGTCGACATCCACAGGCCGTAGGACCAGTCCGGTACCTGCGCAGGGCGGCCGGTCAATGCCGTGTAGCGGCCCAGGACCTCCTTCGGCGTCGGCCCATGAATGACGAAGTACTCGAGCGACTGGCCCGGAACGCTGAACTGCGTCCGCGAGACGTTCTCCGAGCCGACCTCGAAGGAGACCCGCTCGGGCTGGTTGACGAAGACCCCGTACCCGCCGCTGGTCAGGTAGAAGGGGACGTTCTTGTAGGCCTGTTCGCTCGAGGTCCCGCCGTCCGCGTTCCAGATGTCCACGGCCTGGCCGTTCTTCACGAAGGCACCGAACCGTTCGCCCAGGCCGTACACCTGCTCGCCGACACCCAGGGTGAGCTGCTCGTGGACGTAGTGCGCGCCATCGTCGGACGAGATCACCCCGATGCCCTTGTGCGGGCTGGACGTCAGCACCCGACCATCGGCGACGAAGTCCACCCGCCACTGGTCGCCGCGGTACACCCGCACCGACAGGCCACCGCTGGTCAGCACGCCGACCGTCCCGTCCACCTCGATCTGGACCGGAACCCGCTCGGGGCCGTGCAGCTCGAACGAGGGTCCGGCGTCCGTTGCGCCCGCGTGGTGCTCGATGCGGACCCGGATGACATCCGGCATCGGCGAGCTGTAGGCCACCGTCACGACCGGTCGGTTGAGCGTGTCGTCACGCGTCCTGATGGGCGAGGTCGGCGCGTAGACGGTCATCGTGTCGTCGTCGACCCAGATGTCGTAGGCCTGGGCCGGGTGCATCGGGTGCATCCCCGGCCGGACCAGCCAGCAGCCATCGGTGAACTTCATGCTCGTCGCTCTCTGCTGTCGAACCGGGTGCGGCGGTCGGGATGGGTCATTTCACGGCGCCGGCGGTGATCCCCCGGGTCAGCGTGCGCTGGAAGATCAGGAAGAAGACAACGGCGGGCAGCAGGCTGATCAGCGACCCGGCGTTGAGCGTCGGGGCGTCCATCAGGCGGTCCCCCTGCAGGGAGGCGATGGCCACCGGGATCGTCTGCGTCGAGTTGTCGATGAGCATCACCAGCGGGATGAAGAACTCGTTCCAGGTCCAGATGAAGAAGAAGATCACCAGGACCGCGAGGGTCGGCCGGGAGATCGGGAAGACCACCCGCCAGAGCACCTGCCACTTGTTCGCACCGTCGAGGGAGGCAGCCTCCAGGACGGACGGCGGGAACGTGGTGAAGACCGAGGACAGCAGGTAGGTGCCGAAGGCGCTCTGGATCACCGTGAAGATGATGACCACCAGCTGGGTGTTGTACAGGCCGGTCTGCTTGGCCAGGTAGTAGAGCGGGTAGATCAACGCCTCCTGCGGCAGCATGTTCGCGAGCAGGAAGAGCATCACGATCCACAGCCGACCCTTGATCCGCCCGATGCCCAGCGCATACGCGTTGAACAGCGAGACGAGCGTCGCGAGGACCGCGACGGACCCACTGATCACTATCGAGTTCACGAGCTTGCCCGGGTAGTCGACGCGGTTCCAGAAGTTCACCAGGCCGTCGGTGTACAAGGTCGTGGGGAGGCTGAGCGGGCCGTTGGTCGAGTACTCGGTCGGCGACTTGAACGCGTTGAGCAGCATGATCGCGAAGGGCACCATCATCGCGACGGCAAGCAGCAAGGCCGCGGCGAGCACGATCCAGCGTCCCGGACCGCGGCGCAGGCGCTCGTGCGGAGCATGGACCCTGCCTGCCGGTACGGACCGGGCCGGGTCCATGCGATCGACGACGGCGATGTCGGTGGTCATCTCAGATCCCCTCCCTGCGTTCGCTGGCCGCCTGGACGCGGATGAAGATGATCGAGACGATGATGACGATGACCGTGAGCACCATCGCGAGAGGCGTCCTCCTGTTGGTAGCCTGAACAGAGAAGCAGGAAGTACTGATACTTCGAGCATGGCTACTTCAAGCCTGGAGGTGTGGGATGACAAACACAACCAACCGGCGTGTCGGGCCCGCGGCACTCGAACGCCGCCGAGC